>JANQGO010000407.1 GCA_028277285.1 Alphaproteobacteria bacterium
GCACCGCGGCCGCCGGCCCGATGGCGGCATGGGTCGGCAGCAGCCCGACGGCGAAGGTGGCGAGCGCCATGGCGAGCGACGAGACGATCAGCATACGGCGGCGACCCAGCCGGTCGCCGATATGGCCGAACAGGATCGAGCCCACGGGCCGCGCCAGGAAACCGGCGGCAAACGCGCCGAACGCCGCGATCAGCGACGCGGCCGCGTCCTCGGACGGAAAGAACAGGTTGCCGATGGTGGCGGCAAAGAAGCCGTAGACCGCGAAGTCGTACCACTCCAGCACGTTGCCGATGTACCCGGCGGCGATCACGCGGAGGGAACGGGGTTCGGGGGCCGGTCGGTCGGTCATCGCAAAGGTCTCATGAAGCCCGCGACGCACCATGGGCCCCTCATGTCGCCAACCGACTAGAACGTCCGGCGTCCTATCCGTCAACGTTCACCGCACAAGCGCAAGAAACGGGTGGCCGGATGGCGCCCGGAACCCCACCTCGACGCCGCCGCTGAACGGGAGTGTCTCCATGAAGAAAGTCCTCGCACCGCCCGAGATCGCCCACTGGGTCGACGACTGGCACCTGGCGCCGGCCCTCGACACCGGCGATTTCGTCTTCTTCTCCGGCGTCACCGGGTCGCACCCGGACCTGACGGTCTCAGACGACCCGGAAACCCAGTTCCGCGATACCTTCCGCTTCCTGGGCGACTGCCTGGCCGCCGCCGGCCTCGGCTTCGACGACATCGTCGAGATCACCACCTACCACGTCGACCTGCGCCGCCACCTCGAGGCGTTCGTGAAGGTCAAGGACGAGGTGATCAAGCCGCCCTACCCCGCCTGGACCGCCATCGGCGTCACCGAACTGATCACTGAGGGGACGCTGGTGGAGATCCGCGCAATCGCGCGGCGGGGGTGAGCCACTTCACCCCAAACCCTTGACTCCCCACCGGTTTCCACCTATTTCCGCACGCATGGAAAGGTTGCACGCCCTGCTACTCGGTCTACGACTTATCTGACCGGCGCCTGAAGCGCCGGGCCAGCCGTCCCGTCGTACCCTCTTCCAAGCAGTTTCCGGTGTAACCGATGTCCCGTTTCGAGCCTTGTTATCGCTTTCTGTCCGCCGCTCCGGCGCGCGGGCGTTATCATGTCTTCATATTCGACCTGCGACTTACGGGCTTGCCGGCACGCGCCGCCGCGCCAGCCGGCCTTGGCTGAACCCGTCCCCGATCCCGGCGCCTGGACGCGCCCCGTAAGAGCTGAAGAGAGACCCGAACCATGGCACGACCCGAACCCCATACGCCCAAGGCGATGCCCCATCACCGGTACCGACCGTTCGCGCCGGTGGACCTGCCCGACCGCACCTGGCCCAACGCGGTGATCACGAAGGCGCCGGCCTGGTGCAGCGTCGACCTGCGCGACGGCAACCAGGCGCTGATCGAGCCCATGGGCCCGGAGCGCAAGCGGCGCATGTTCAAGACGCTGGTCGAGATGGGCTTTAAGGAAATCGAGATCGGTTTCCCGAGCGCGTCGCAGACCGATTTCGACTTCTGCCGCGAGCTGATCGAACAGGAGATGATCCCCTCGGATGTCCGCATCCAGGTCCTGACCCAGGCCCGCGAGCATCTGATCCGGCGCACCTTTGAGGCGATCGAGGGCGCCGACAAGGTGGTCGTCCATCTCTATAACTCGACCTCGACCCTGCAGCGCCGTGTGGTGTTTGAGGAGGACCAGGCGGGCGTCAAACAGATCGCCGTCGACGGCGCCAAGCTGGTGCGCGAACTGGCCGAGGCCCAGCCCGGCCCCGACTATGTCTTCCAGTATTCGCCCGAAAGTTTCACCGGCACCGAACTCGACTACGCGGTCGAGGTGTGCGAGGCGCTGATGGATATCTGGGAGCCGACCGCCGACAACAAGGTCATCTTCAACCTGCCCGCGACGGTCGAGATGGCGACGCCCAACGTCTATGCCGACCAGATCGAATGGTTCCTGCGCAACATCAAGAACCGCGAGGCGATCATCCTGTCGCTGCACCCCCATAACGACCGGGGCACCGCGGTCGCGGCGACCGAGCTCGCGGTGATGGCGGGCGCCGACCGCATCGAAGGCACGCTGTTCGGCAACGGCGAGCGCACCGGCAATGTCGATATCGTCACCTTGGGCCTCAACATGATGACCCAGGGCATCGACCCCAAGCTCGACATGTCGGACATCAACAACCTGATCAACGTCGCCGAGCATTGCAACCGCCTGCCCGTCCACCCGCGCCATCCTTACGCCGGCGATCTGGTGTTCACCGCCTTTTCCGGCTCCCACCAGGACGCCATCAACAAAGGCATGAAGGCTATGGAGCGCCAGAACGAGGACGTCTGGGAGGTGCCGTATCTGCCCATGGACCCCAAGGATGTCGGGCGGAGTTATGAGGCGATCATCCGGGTCAACAGCCAGTCCGGCAAAGGCGGCGTCGCCTACATCATGGAGCAGGACCACGGTTTCCACCTGCCCCGTCGGCTCCAGATCGATTTCAGCCAGGTCGTCCAGCAGATGACCGACGAGAGCGAATCAGAGCTGATGTCGGACGAGATCAAGGCGGCGTTCGACCGCACCTATGTCGAGCCGAACGGCCCGATCGGCTTCGTCACCTACCGCACGGTGCCCGATACCCATGCCAGCGAACTCCGACGCATGACCGCCGACGTCACCGTCGACGGCGAGGCCCGCGAGATCCATGGCCTCGGCAACGGCCCGATCGATTCCTATATCCACGCGCTCAAGGAGGATCTGGGGATCGACCTGACCGTGGTGGATTACAACGAACACGCCATCAGCCAGGGCTCCGACGCCATGGCCGCGGCTTATGTCGAGGCCCGCAACGGCGCCGGGCTCACGGTCTTCGGCGTCGGCGTCAACAAGAACATCGTCCAGGCCAGCCTGCTGGCGGTGACGGCGGCGGCCAACCGGCTGACGACGGCGGCCTGAACGGGCCGGATTACACGCACCGGGCGGCCTTTACCACTATGACGGAGACGTGATGAAAGCGCGGTTCTGCTGGCCTTTTGGGCGCTTCGGGGCTATGTGCACGCCATGACGGAGTTGTCCGACGCGGAAACCCTGGCGGGCGATCTGATCGCCCGCGCCCAAAAGGCCGGCGCCGATGCCGCCGATGCGGTGATCTTCAACAGTACGGCGCTGGACGTGCGCGCGCGGCTGGGCGAGCTGGAAGACCTGGAACGTTCGGAGTCCTTTGATCTGGGCCTGCGCGTCTTCGTCGGTCAGCGCCAGGCCAACATCTCCACGACCGACACCGACGATGCGGCGCTGGACGATCTGGTGGAGCGCGCGATCGCCATGGCGCGGGTCGCCCCGCCGGACGAGTTCGCCGGCCTGGCCGAGGCGGCTGAGCTGGCCCACGAGATTCCTGACCTCGACCTGGAGGAGCCGGGCGAGCCCGATCCCGCGGCGCTGATCGAACAGGCCCTTGCCTGCGAGGACGCCGCCCGCTCCGCCGACGGCATCACCAATTCCGAGGGTGCCGAGGTCGGCTGGCACCGCTCAACCGCCGTCATGGCCGCGACCAACGGTTTCAGCGGCGGTTTTGTCGGCACCCAAATGGCGATCTCCGCCTCGGTCATCGCCGGCGAAGGCCTGGGCATGGAGCGCGGTTATCACTTCTCCGCCGCCCGCTTCAGCGAGGACCTGGACCCGCCCGAAGACGTTGGCCATGAGGCAGCCCGGCGCGCGCTGAGCCATATCGGCGGCACCAAGATGCCGACCAAACCGGTGCCCATCGTGTTCGAGCCGCGCATGGCCAACAGCATCCTGGGTCATCTGACCGGGGCGATCACCGGGCCCTCCATCGCGCGCGGCACCAGCTTTCTGGTCGACCGCATGGACGATGCGATCTTCGACAGCAGCATCAACATCATTGAGGACCCGCATGTGCGCCGTGGTTTGCGGTCGCGCCCGTTCGACGGCGAAGGCGTCGCCTGCCAGAAGCGCCATTTGATCGAAGACGGGCGCCTGACCACCTGGCTTCTGGACTGCCGCTCCGCGCGCCAACTGCATCTGACGACCACAGGCCATGCCAGCCGCGGCACGTCGGGCCCGCCGTCGCCCGGCGCCTCCAACGTCACCATGCAGCCCGGCGAGCAGACGCCGGAGGCGTTGATGGCCGATATCAAGGACGGCCTCTACGTCACCGGCCTGATCGGTTTCGGCGTCAACCAGGTGACCGGCGACTACAGCCGGGGCGCGTCGGGTTTCCGAATCGTCGACGGCGCGTTGGCGGGCCCGGTCACCGAAGTCACCATCGCCGGCAACCTGGTCGACATGTTCGCCAACCTGACGCCCGCCAACGATCTTGAAATCCGCCATGGCTTCGATGCGCCGACGCTGCGTATCGAGGGCATGACCGTCGGCGGTGAGTAAGCCCGATGGCCTCAGCCACGGCACGTGACGACCTCGACCTGTTGATCGACGCGGTGCGCGAGGCCGGCGCCTTGGCGATGCGGCACTTCCGCACCGACGTGAAAACCTGGACCAAGGGCGAGGACGACCCGGTCACCGAAGCAGACATCGCGGTCAACAAGCTGTTGTTCAAGCGCCTGCGCGGGGCACAACCGACCTATGGCTGGCTGAGCGAAGAGACCGAAGACAACGCCGAGCGGCTGGACTGCAAGCGTTTGTGGATCGTCGATCCGATCGACGGCACGCGCGCCTTCATCGAGGGCCGCGCGGAGTTCACCATTGCCGCCGCCATGGTCGATGAGGGCCGGCCGCGGGCCGCCGCCGTGTTCAACCCGGCGACCGACGAGCTGTTCGATGCCATCGAGGGCGGCGGCGCGCGGCTGAACGGCGAGGCGATTTCGGTTTCCGCGCGCGACACGTTCGACGATGCCCACATCCTGGCCAGTTCGCGCACGGTCCTGCGCGCGATCCAGCGCATGGCCGACAAGCCGGTGACTTACGACATCGTCAATTCGATCGCCTTCCGCATATCGCTGGTCGCGGCCGGGCGGTTCGACGCGACCTTCTCGCTGGGCGCCAAGAGCGACTGGGACCTGGCCGCCGCCGATCTGATCGTGCAGGAGGCCGGCGGCCGGCTGAGCGATGTCGAGGGCGGCGCGTTCACCTACAACTCGCGGCGGGCCCGGCACCCGTCGGTGCTGGCGGCCGGACCGGCCATGCACGAAGCCCTGCGCGACGTTATCGCGGCGATCGACTGGTAGGCGGCGGGCCAGCATCGTGATTGCGGCCGGCGGCACCCTCCATTGGTGCCAAATCCGCTTCCGTGATAGTTAGTTACCCTGAAAACCGGTTCCCTGGTGGGCCCACACGTGACGCTTCAAACCCCGGCGACAACGCCGACCCACACACCGACCCAGATCATCGTGCGCCGTCTGCTGCGCGAGCACATCCTGCGTTACCTGCCGCAGATGCTGGTGGCGGGCCTGTTCATGGCCGTCGTCGCCGCGACCACGGCGGCCTATGCCTATCTGGTGCAGCCGATCCTGGACGACATCTTCATCAACAAGGACGAGTCCAGTTTGATGGCGATCACCATCGCGATGCTGGTGGTGTTCGGCCTGAAAGGCATGGCCGATTACGGCCAGAACGTCATCATGTCGCGGGTCTCCATGCGCATCGTCGCCGACATCCGCCAGCGCGTGTATCAAACCCTGATCAACGCCGACCTGGCGTTTTTCCAGGACAAGTCGACCGGCGAGCTGATCGCCGGCTGCATGAGCAATGTCGACTTGATGCGCGATGCCGTCGCCAAGACACTGACGGGGCTTGCCAAGGACTTCATGACGCTGGTCTTCCTGGTCGCGGTCATGTTCTACCAGGACTGGGTGATGGCGGTCGTCTCGTTCTTCGTTTTCCCGCTCGCCGCGCTGCCGACCGTTTTGATCGGCCGCAAGGTGCGCAAGCGCGCCAGCCGCGCCTGGGCCGAGCTGGAGCAGGTTACCGCGTTCATGTCGGAGACGTTCCGCGGCATCCGTTTCATCAAGGCCTATGGCCAGGAAGACCACGAGACCGAACGGGCCCGCGAGCGCATCGACGAACTGTTCATGCGCATCTTCAAGACCATGCGCGCGAAAGCGGTAATCAGCCCGATCATGGAGATTCTGGGCGGCTGCGCGGTCGCGGTGATCATTCTCTACGGCGGCAGCCAGGTGATCGCCGGCACGACGACCACCGGCGCGTTCTTCTCGTTCATGACCGCGCTGCTGCTCGCCTATCAGCCGATGAAGAACCTGGCCAAGCTGAACAACAACCTTCAGGAAGGCCTGGCGGCGGCGCAGCGGGTGTTCGCCCTGATCGACGTCGAACCGACGATCCGCGACCGCGACGGCGCGGTCGATCTGGCGGTGGCTGACGGCGCCATCCGCATGGAGAACGTGCACTTTGCCTATGGCGATGCGCCGGCGCTGCATGGCGTGACGATCGAGGTGCCCGCCGGCACCACCGCCGCCCTGGTCGGCGCATCCGGCGCCGGCAAGTCGACCGTGTTGAACCTGATACCCCGGTTCTACGAGGTCGGCGACGGCGCGGTCACCGTCGACGGCGCCGACGTGCGCGACGTCACGATTGCCAGCCTGCGCCGCAACATCGCGCTGGTCAGCCAGGAGGTCGCGCTGTTCAACGACACGGTGCGCGCGAACATCGCCTATGGCCGGCCCGACGCGAACGACCAGGAGATTGAATCCGCCGCGCGCGATGCCGCCGCCCACGATTTCATCATGGCCCTGCCGGACGGCTACGACACCGTGGTCGGCGAGTCCGGCCTGAAGCTCTCCGGCGGTCAGCGCCAGCGTCTGTCGATCGCGCGCGCCATCCTGCGCGACGCGCCGATCCTGTTGCTCGACGAGGCGACCAGCGCGCTCGACAGCCAGTCGGAGCGCGAGGTGCAGCAGGCCCTGGCGCGGCTCGCCAAGGGCCGCACGACCGTGGTGGTCGCCCATCGCCTCTCCACCATCGCCGACGCCGACACCATCTACGTGCTGGATCAAGGTCACGTGGTCGAAGCCGGCAGTCATGCCGAACTCCTGGCGCGGCGTGGCGCCTATGCGCAGATGTACGCGCTGCAGGTGGTCGACGAACCGGATCCAGCGGCCGTCGCCGCCGGCGAGTAATCTGACAATGGCGTTTCTGAAGACCGTCCTGAAGAAGCAGGCCGTGCAGCGCACGTTGTCGTTTCTGGCCTCGCTCTATATCCGCCTTGTCAGCTTGACCGGTCGGTGGCGGCTGATCGGTGCCGACGAGATCAAGCCGGGCAACACGCGACCCCTGATCATCGCCTTTTGGCACGGGCGTATGCTGATGATGCCGCCGAACTGGCCGAAGGCCATGCCGGTCAAAATGTTGATTTCCCAACATGGCGACGGTGTGTTGATCGCCGACGCAATCCGCCATTTCGACATCGGCTGCATCCAGGGCTCGACCAAACGTGGTGGTACGGCGGCGTTACGCGGTGTGTTGACGACACTGAAGGCCGGTATCTGCGTCGGCATCACGCCGGACGGGCCAAGGGGCCCGCGCATGCGCTGCACCGGCGCCATCGCCGACATCGCCAAGCTCTCCGGCGCGCCGATCCTGCCCGCAACCTATGCGGCGCGCTGGCGCGTCGTGTTCGGATCGTGGGATCGGTTCGTCCTGCCGCTGCCTTTCACGCGCGGCGTCGTCCTGGCCGGTACGCCAATCGAAGTCGCGCGCGACGCCGATAGCGAGGCCGCGCGGCTTTTGATCGAAACACAGTTGAACGAGCTGACCGCCCGCGCCGACGCCATGATGGGCGTCGACACGATCATGCCGGCCAACATGGAACCGGCCGGAGCGGCGGGATCATGAGCCTGGCGCTCTACCGTTCGACCGCCTGGGTCATCGAACCGTTCGTCCCGATGTTGCTGAAGCGGCGCTTGTCGAGGGGCAAGGAGTCGACGGTGCGGTTCGGCGAACGGTTCGGCCATCCCGGCCTGCCGCGCCCCGACGGTCCGCTGCTGTGGGTCCATGCGGCGAGCGTCGGCGAATCCCTGTCGGTCCTGCCCTTGATCGAACGGCTGACCAGCCGCCACGAAGGGCTCAACGTCCTGGTCACCACCGGCACGGTGACATCGGCGGAGATCCTGGCCGAACGCCTGCCGCCGCATGCCATCCATCAGTTCGTGCCCGTGGATACGCCCGGCGCCGTCAAGCGGTTCCTCGACCACTGGCGACCGGACGCGGCGCTGTGGGTGGAATCGGAGTTGTGGCCGAACCTGTTGGCGGCGCTCGACCGGCGCGGCATTCCCCGCGCGCTCGTCAACGGGCGCATGTCAGCGGGGTCGTTCGCACGCTGGCGCTATCTGCTGGAAACGGTCAAGGGCCTGGTCGGCGGGTTCAAGGTCTGCCTGGCACAGACCGAGACCGATGCCCAACGCTTCGCCGAACTGGGCGCCAAGCAGGCGCATTTTGCCGGCGACCTGAAGGCAGTTGCCGCACTGCCGGAAGCCGACCCCCAAGCTCTGCACGACCTGAACGCGGCCATCGGCGCGCGCCCGGTTTGGATCGCCGCCAGCACCCATGAAGGTGAAGAGGCGCTGGCCTGGCGGGTCCATCAAGAACTCGCCACCACGCTGCCGGAGCTTCTGACGGTCATCGTGCCGCGCCATCCCGTGCGCGGCGATGACGTCGCCCGCGACCTCGAAGCATCCGGCGCGACCGTCGTGCGGCGCAGCTCCGGCGCCATGCCGGACAAGACCTGCGACGTCATCCTGGGCGACACCATGGGAGAGATGGGGCTCTACCTGCAGCTTGGCCCCATCGTCTTCATCGGCAAGTCGCTGCTGCACGACGGCGGCCACAACCCGCGCGAACCCGCGCGTCTGGGACGGGCCATCGTGTTCGGACCGGGCATGACCAACTTCGTCGATGCGGCCGCGGCGCTGACCGTTGGCGGCGGTGCCATCGAGGTCGCCGACGAGGCCGGTCTGGTCGACGCCGTCGCCGACTTGTTCGCCAACCCCGAGCGCCGCCAGGCCATGGGCGAGGCCGCCCTGGCCATTGCCGAGCGTGACG
>JANQGO010000020.1 GCA_028277285.1 Alphaproteobacteria bacterium
GCAAGGCGATAGCAGCGCCGACAAGACCCGCGTCGGCGCCCAGGGCCGCCGGTTCTATCCGCATCTGACCCATCATCCCGGACCAGCGGGCGCGGCCGATCGCCTCGGTAAGGCTCGCCAGATACAGGCCGCCAGCGGTGCCCAAACCGCCGCCGATGACGATCAGTTCCGGATCGGTGCAGTTTGACAAAGTACCGATGGCTTCTCCGGCTGACCGGGCGGCCGCGTCGACGATCGCGCGGGCACGCGCATCGCCTTCTTGCGCGCGGGCCAAGATGGTGCGCGCGTCAAACCGGCGCCGCGGGTCATAGGTCCGCTCGATGCCGAAACCGGAGGCGATGTCCTCCAGGCTGGTTGCGTTCGCCTCACCGCACGACAGCGATGACGATGGTGCACGCGCGCTGGCAAGGACCAACGCTGCGCCGTGGGCCCCTGCATAGGGTTTCCCATCCATAATGATGCACGAGCTGATGCCCGACCCGATAGATATATAGAGAGCATGAGACACGCCACGGGCGGCGCCAAATCGTAGTTCCGCCAAGGCCGCCGCGCGCACATCGGACACAAGGTTTATCGGCAACCGGTTCGCGACGTCGTCGAAGCTGACGGATTGCCAGTCGGCAAGGGCGTGGCTTGTGATCTTTCCTTGTTGGTCGACGATCTCGCAGATGCCCAGACCGATCCCGCGCACGCTCAAGCCACGGTCCGATGCGACGCCAAGCAGCTTTGTCGACAGGGACTTCGTATCGTCGAGGATCGGACCCGCACCTCGTTCGTAAGCGGTGGGCGCGCGGTCCTGCACCATGATCTCGCCGGTCGATACATCGACCAGACCGGCAGCGATCTTTGTGCCGCCGATATCGATTCCCAGTGCGATCCGAGACTCCGGTTCGAAGGCGTCACTCATGCAGTTCCGCCGAGAAACGTCGGTGCGACGCCGATGTAGAGACCGGCTGTCTCGGTGCCCATGTTGTAGAGTTGGTACGTGCTGCCCTGCGGCAGGAAGTAGCCGTCACCGGGCGCCAGCTCAAACCAGTCGGCACCACCGTCTTCCTTTTCAGGCAGCGCAAGATTGGCGCGGCCTCTTTCGACATAGAGAACGGCGTCACCGCCATGGTCCTTCGCCGACGTCCGGCCGCCGGGCGCCAGGACAACCTCGGCGGCGGTCAACTGGTCGGTCGACGCGATGATACCGGTCAACGCGCGCGGATCGCCGGAGCACATCGACCACATCCGCTGGGATTTCCCGATCAGGGTGAAGTGCCCGGTTTCGTCGACTTGCTGGCCTGCTTGCGGCCAGTTCCCAAAGAACTGATCACGCACGAACCGGGGTTCAGATACGAACGGTTTGGTCCGGGCGTACTTGCCCGATGTCCCGGTCGAAGGTGGCGGCGCGAAGTACTCGAGAACGCGAAGCTCTTCTCCTGGAAGGGCGAAGGCGTTGTGCCATGTGTCCTTTCGGAACATCACGGAGTCGCCGGTTTCCGCCACCTGAACCTCGCCGGTCTCCGGATTGGCGATGACCATTGTGCCTTGCAGGACGATGAGGACTTCGTCGGCACCAAAGACGGTGCGGAACGACTCCGAGTGACGAAATCCGCCACCTGCCGGCACGCCAAAAACCAGTTGGTGGATTTTCTCGGTCGACGCGTAGATCCAGTCGTTGACCCGACCCGCCTCGTCGTCGCCCCATAAGTATCGGGTGACGTCTGCGTAGGGGATGGCCGTGGGTTCTTTGAAGTTGGGCCGGGGAGAACTTCTATAAGCCATGGTGACCTTGTTCCTTACGTTACGACGCTTGAACTCATCTATGAGCCCGGTGCCACGCTCCGGCCCGGCTGGCCGGCCGCGCGCCGGCGACGTTCTACTGAACCGACAGCGTGGTGTTGAAACTGTAGCGGTCGGCGCGAAACAGCGAATAGCTGATCTCGACGGCGTCGCCACCTGCGTCTCGCACGATCGCGTTGGCGACAAGCAGCGGCGCCTCCGGCGCAATCTTCAGTATTGCCGCTTCCTCGGCGGTCGCCGCCTTGGCGGTCAGCGAATAGTCCGCCCGGACAGGCGCGGCACCGGCCTGTCTCAGTTCCGCATGCAACGAACCGTTCTCAAGATCGGCGTCGGCAAGGTTGGGGCAACGTTTCTGTGGAACCCGGCTCACCTCGATGGCGATCGGTTCCGCGTCCATGAATCGGATACGTTCGATTTCGAACATCGTCGCCCCTGCTTCGATGTCGAACAGTTCGGCCTCCTCGATCGTCGATTCGCGCGCCTGCCGGGAGATGACCTGCGATCTGGTTGTCATGCCGCGAAGGTCGGCCAGTTCCGTGAAGCTGCGGAGCACGTTTTGCTCCTTCACGGCGGCTTTCTCGACAAACCAGCCTCGGGTTTCGTCGGACTTGACCAAGCCACGCGATCGTAACTTCGCCAAGGCGCGGCGAACCGTGACCCTGCTGACGCCCAGCACCTGCGCCAGTTCCCGCTCGCCCAGCAGGCGATCGCCCACGCCCAGATTGCCTTCGGCAATCTCGCGCTCAATGCGCTGAGCGGCGTCGTCAGAGCGCAGAACTTGCGCGGATAGACCGTCTATGCTACTTGCATCGCTCATAGAACCAGTATCAGACCAGTATAACACCAAGTCAATGCCGACGCGAAAGATCTGGTCTGAAACCGACATCAATCAGATAGCAAACGGGAGGTTTCGATGGGTTACGTCAGACGATTGACCCTGAGTGTTTTGGCATGCGCCCTTGTGCTGCTGACATTGTCCGGCGGCGCACTGGCCGATGTGCCGGAGTCCGAAGACCCGATCATCATTCCGATGAACAATTGGACGGGCCAGACGATCAACGCGGCATTGGCCGGCCAGATCCTGGAGCGCATGGGCTACAACGTCGAGTACGTGGCGATCGGCGCGATCGCCATGGCGCCTGCCGTGGCCGATGGTGAGATCACCTATGCGCCGGAGTTATGGGACAACAACCTCGGTGAGTTTTGGCCGTCGCTGATCGAAAAGGGCGAGATCATCGACCTCGGTGAGGTCGGCATCGATGCCCGCGAAGGCTGGCTCTATCCCAAACACGTGGAAGAGCTGTGTCCCGGTCTTCCCGATTGGGATGCGTTCCTGGGCTGCTCGGAGATCTTCGCGACGGCCGAGACCATTCCGAACGGACGTTACCTCGACTATCCCGCCGAATGGCTCAGCCGCGGCGGCGACCTCGTGCGGGAAGAAGGATTGCCCTTTGACGTCGTGCCGGCGGGCAGCGAAGGCGCGCTGGTGGCCGAGCTCAAGTCGTCGATCGAGCGAAAGTCGCCTCTGGTCATGATGTTCTGGGCGCCCCACTGGGCCCTTTTCGACAACGACCACGACTGGGTCGCGATCCCGGACGATCTGGTCAACAAGTACAGCCTGCAGAAGCCGCGTGTCTTCAAGGCCGGTTGGCCGGGCATGGTCGACAAGTGGCCGGTGGCGTCGCGCTTCATCATGAACTTCACGGTCGACAACGCGACCCAGGAAGAACTGATGGGCAAGGTCGACAATGACGGTGTCGACTTGATGGAAGCGACCGGCGCGTGGCTCGACAACAATCCGGACGTCTGGCAGCCCATGGTCGATCAGGCCATGGCCGGCTCTTGACGACCTGAACCGATAGGGGCCGGGCAACGCTGTCCGGCCCCGTCAGGCATCGGGCCAAACATGATGAGCGCCTATCGCTCCAGCACGATCCGCCGATAACCCAGCGCCTCGGCCAAGTGCACGCGGCCGACCTGACCGGTCCCGGCCAGGTCGGCGATGGTGCGGGCGACTCGCAGGACGCGGTGATAGCCGCGCGCCGACAGGCGCAGGCGGTCGGTGGCATCGCTCAAGAGTTGCTGGCCCGCGGCATCCGGTTTGGCGGCCGCCTCCAACACCTGACCGTCGGCGCGCGCGTTGACACGGACGTCCGGCGTATCGGCGTAGCGGTCCGCCTGAATGGCCCGCGCGGCGGCGACGCGGCGGGCGACCTCGGCGGAACCTTCTGCGGGCGGCGGCAGGGCGAGGTCGGCGGCGGCGACCTCCGGCACCTCAACATGCAGATCGATGCGGTCGAACATGGGGCCTGAGATGCGCGCCTGGTAGTCGGCGGCGCAGCGCGGCGCGCGGGTGCACGCGCGTTCGGGATCGGAGAGATAACCGCAGCGGCACGGGTTCATGGCGGCGACCAATTGGAAGCGCGCGGGATAGGTGACGTGGTGGTTGGCGCGCGCGACCACGCACTCCCCGCTCTCGACCGGCTGGCGCAAGGCGTCCAACACCTGGCGCTGGAACTCCGGCAGCTCGTCCAGGAACAGCACGCCGTTATGGGCCAGCGCCGCCTCGCCGGGTTTGGCCTTCATGCCGCCGCCGACCAGGGCCGCCATGCTGGCGGAATGGTGGGGGTCGCGGAACGGCCGGCGCCGGCTGACACGCCCGCCCGCCAATTCGCCGGCGACCGAGGCGATCAGGCTGGTCTCCAACGCCTCTTCCGGCGCAAGCGGCGGCAGGATGCCGGCGAGGCGCTGGGCCAGCATCGACTTGCCGGCGCCGGGCGGGCCGATCATCAAGAGGTTATGGCCGCCGGCCGCGGCGATCTCCAAGGCCCGCTTCGCCGCCTCCTGGCCCTTGATGTCCTGGAGGTCCGGCGCGTCTGCCGTATCGTCGGCGAGCCTGGGCTCGGGCGGCGCCAGGACCTGGGTGCCCTTGAGATGATTGACGAGGGCGAGCAGGTGGTCGGGCGCGACGACCTCGACCTGGCCGGCCCAGGCGGCTTCCGAGCCGTTGGCCGCCGGACAGATCAGGCTCTTCTCGGCCCGGCCGGCGGCGATGGCCGCGGGCAGCACGCCGGTGACCGGGCTGATCCGCCCATCAAGGCCCAGTTCGCCGAGCACCAGATGTTCCTCGGCGGCGTCGGCCGGCAGGGCACCGATCGCCACCATCAGACCGACGGCGATAGGCAGATCGTAATGGCTGCCTTCCTTGACCAGATCGGCCGGCGCCAGGTTGACGGTGATGCGCTTGGGCGGCAGGGCGAGCGCGATGGCACCCAGCGCGGCGCGCACCCGCTCGCGGCTTTCGGCGACCGCTTTATCGGCCAGCCCGACAACGGCGAAGGACGGCATGCCGCTGGCGACGGAGACCTGGACCTCCACCGGCACCGCCTGAATGCCCGCCAGGGCCACCGTCGTCACATGTGCAACCATGGCGCGAAGTTAGCGGGTTAGGCCGTCGCGGTCAGCGCTTTTGATGATCGCCACATTGCCGCGTCGCCCGCGCCAGCGTCACGGTTGTCACGGGGTCGATTGCAGAATGCTGCTTTGCGGCTAGTCTTCGGCACCCGTGAGGGGTTCATGCCGAGGTCAGGAAGACAGGTAACGATGCGAATTCGGTCAGTCCGTGCCTACTTCGTCGACGCAACGGACACGCTGGTAAAGGGTTTCGTCTTTTGCCGCCTGGAAGCCGACGACGGCACGGTCGGCTGGGGCGAGGCCTATGGCATACCGCGCCGCGAGCGGGGTATCGCCGAGTTTGTGAAGGGGCTGGGCGGGATGCTGACGGCTCTCGACGATGCGTCGCCCCAGCGTTTCCGCGACAAGGTCACCAATTGGTACGACGAAGGCCATCTCAGCATCGACCTGTCGAGCGCGGTCAGTGCCATCGAGGTGGCGCTGTGGGACATCTGCGGCAAGCAGGCGGGCAAGCCGGTCTGCGAGCTGCTGGGGGACGTCCTGACGCGCTCGGTCCGGCTGTATGCCAACATGGATCCGCTGAACGAGACGCAGTCGATCGATCGCCTTGCCGAACGTTGTGTTGCGGCGAAAGAGCGGGGCTTCGATGCCCTGAAGATCTATCCGATGGAGTACGCGCCACTCGCCGAGGCGACGGCGTGTGTTCGGCGGGTGCGCGAGGCGATCGGACCCGAGACCGACCTGTTGCTCGATGCCTGGGCGCTCGACGACGCGCAGTTCGCGATCGAGGCGGGCCAGGCGTTCACGCCGTACAAGCCGTTCTGGTTCGAGGAGCCCGTCGCGGGCGAGCGGCTCGACGAGATGGCGGACGTCCGGCGTCATGTCGATCTGCCGATCGTGACAGGCGAGCGGCAAATCGGTCTGCACCACTTCCGGCAGGTCCTGGAGAAACAGGCCGCGGACATCCTGAACCCCGATATCGTCGGCGCGGGCGGCATCCTGGAGATGATCGAGATCGCGCAGCTGGCGCAATCCTACGGCATGCGCGTCTCGCCCCATTGCTGGAACAGCACGCTCGTCGCCGTCGCGGCGATGGCGCACACCTTCGCGGTCGTGCCGAATGCCGTGATTGGCGAATACTTCGCGGACTTCGAGCCGTTCTTCAGCCGGTTTGGCACGCTCGACCACAGCCTGTCAGGCGGGAGGCTGACGATCGGTGGCACGCCCGGGCTGGGCGTGAACATGCATGAGGACGCCCTGGCTGCCTATGAGGTCTGACGGTGCGTCAAACTGCGGGGGCATGTTGGTTTGTCTGCGAACGTTCGCGGATCAAAAGCTATCCGACACGGTTTGATTTTGTTGGCGGACCTGTCCGGTCAGGTGCCCGCCGCGGTGATCAGGCGCGCGGCCATGGCGTCGTCGACATCGTGTGACCACACGGTCCAGCTTCCGCCACCGCCGGAGAAGACATCGGTTTCGCCGACCGCCGTTTGGAAGCGGACCTCATGGTCAGGCTCGTCGAAACGTCCATAACGCAGACCGCTCGCGCCGTCGCGGCGCGCATGGATGACGTGGATGCCGGCCGCGACCAGGATCTCGACGGGACCTTCCGCTGCGAAGCGGACCTTGCCGCCGTCGGTCGTGAAGGCACCGCGCGAAGCGGCAAAGCACGAAACGGCCGGGTCGATCCGGTGGTACTCCTCCATGTAGTTGGCCAGCAGGCCGACCTCGATCATGGCGTCGCCGTCCAGGAACATGGCGCCCTTGTCGCCGCCCTCCGGCCGGGGGTGGAGATCGACCGGGCGGTGCCAGGTGCAGACCTGACCGGCGACGTCGAGCCAGCCGGCGAAGCCTTCGTCTCGGGCATCGGGTGACGGGTCATCGGGCGCGGCGACGCGGATGTCGGCATAGAGCGTCGGCGTCTGGATCCAGATCACCTCGGTCGACGTGTCTTTGCGGCCGGGATAGCGGCCGAAGGCGCGCCGCCACACGCCGCACGCCCAATCGGGGACCTGGAGCGCGGCGAGTTCGTCGAGGCGTGAGAGGTCAAGGTCCGCTGTCATGGGGTCTCCGGACGGGATGGTCGATGGCGGTCAGGCGCTAGGTTTGATGGTCGGCGCGCGGGGCGCAACAGGTTTGCGCCGCCGGCCGATACAATCGCCGCCGAACTTGTTCTAGGTTGGCTCACGGTCCAATTCATGCCCATGGAACCCCGCGATGACCGAAATCGATGCCGACCTTCCCGCCTATGAACTCGTCTCCACGTTCCTGGGGTTTCCGTCATGCGCCGATGTCGCGACATCGAAGGCCGATGTCATCATCCAGGGCATACCCTTTGACCTGGCGACGGTCGGACGCGCCGGCACGCGCGAAGGACCCCGCGCCATACGCCTGGTCTCGCCCAATCTGTCGTTCGAGGAGGCGCGCTGGCCCTGGACGTTTGAGCTCAAGTCGGCGCTGACGGTCGAGGATGCCGGCGACATCTATGGCCAGACCGGTGTGCCGGCGACGATGGTCGAGAGTGTCGAACGGCGCACCGACGCGATCCTGGCGGCCGGCAAGCGGGTCTTGAGTTTCGGCGGCGACCACTATGTCGCGCTGCCCCTGCTGCGCTCGATCGCCAGACACCACGGCCCGGTCTCGTTGCTTCACGTCGACGCCCACACCGACACCTACAAGGGCGAGGACTACAACCACGGCACGATGTTCTATCACGCGGTCGAGGAAGGCCTGATCGACCCCGCGCACTCGGTCCAGGTCGGTATCCGCACCGACTATGACCGCAACGGCCACGCCTTCGAGGTGCTGGGCGCGGACTGGGTCAACAACAACGGCCCGGCCGCGACTGCCGAGCGCATCAAACAGGTCATCGGCGAGCGCAAGGTCTATGTCAGCTTCGACATCGACGGTCTTGACCCGGCGTTTGCACCGGGCACCGGCACGCCCGTGGTCGGCGGCATCACGACGAACGCCGCGCTCCAGATCATCCGCAGCCTGGTCGATCTCGATGTGGTCGGGATGGACCTTGTCGAGGTCTGCCCGGCCTATGATCAAAGCGAGATCACCGCCTTGGCCGGCGCCACGCTGTGTCTCGACATGCTCTATGTCTGGGGTGATCGAAAGCGCCGCGGCTTGATCTAGGCTATGATCCTAACCTCATGGTCGGCGACGCCGAACGATAAACGATGAACGTACGAAGCCTGTATCTGGCGTTGGCAATTGGGGCTGTGATCGCTCTGACGGGTGCGCCTGCCCACTCCGATGCTGCGGTCGACTGCGAGGCGATTTATCAACGGGCAGGGCACGGCGAGACCTTCTACGAATACAACCCCACCTACGTCGATCGCGGCGTCGTCTTTGACTGGCCGGAAGCGAAACCTGAGGATGAGGGGTTCAACGCCGCCGTCTTGGCTCAGGCGGTCGACCAGCTTGTGGTGTCGCCAATGGTGCGCAGCGTCCTCGTCGCCCGCCATGGCAAGCTGGTTGCCGAGCGCTACGCCCACGGTGGAACCGTCGACCGTGCCAACAACATGCATTCGGCGTCGAAGAGCATCCTGTCAGCGCTGGTCGGCATCGCCATCCGCGAGGGTCATATCGCGAGTGTCGATGAGAAGGTCGCCGCTTTCCTGCCTGAGCACTTTGCCGACGGTAACAACGCAAGAGGGCAGATCACCGTCGCTCACCTGCTCACCATGTCGGCCGGTCTGGCGTGGAGCGAAGACGTCACCGAGTACCAGATCGAGGGCGAGGACGACTGGGTGTACGCAATCTTGGCGC
Source organism: Alphaproteobacteria bacterium (assembly GCA_028277285.1). Classification (GTDB taxonomy): domain Bacteria; phylum Pseudomonadota; class Alphaproteobacteria; order SP197; family SP197; genus JANQGO01. Next base: position 8,980 of record JANQGO010000020.1, read on the forward strand.
GTCCCATGGTCGCTAATCCGCCGGGGCAGACCTTTGACTACAGCACAGGCCTCACCCATGTGCTGTCCGCGGTACTGACGTCGGCAACCGGCATGTCGACCTGTGCTTTCGCACATCAGTACCTCTTCGGCCCGATCCGCATCACGGCCGAACACTGGGGTCGCGACCCGCAAGGCATCTATTCCGGTGGCTACAACCTCTATATGACGCCGCGCGAAATGGCGGCCTTCGGTCAGCTCTATCTGCAGGGTGGGCGTTGGCAGGGAGTCGAGGTTGTGCCTGGTGACTGGATCAACCGCTCGTTCCAGCGCCACTTTCAGACCGACGATGACCACCACTACGGTTATCTGTGGTGGCTACGTGATCTCGATAGCCACGCCGTTGCGATCGCCTGGGGGTGGGGCGATCAGATCATCGCCGTCATGCCGTCCCTTGCTATCGTCGTCGTGGTGACCACCGATACCGCCGGCGGTGCGGCCGATTTCGATGTTGCCGGTTTTCTGCGTGACGGCGTGATCGCCGCCGTTGAATGATGAGGGTCAAGCCGCGCCATCTCACCGACAGGAGCCCCCCATGTCCGACGCTCTTCGCCTGGAACGCAAAGACCAGGTCCTCGTCATCACCCTCGACCGGCCCAAGGCCAACGCTATCGACGCCAAGACCAGCCGTGCGATGGCGGCCGCCTTCGACGACTTTCAAGCCGACCCTGACCTGCGTGTCGCAATCCTGACCGGCGCGGGCGAACGAATCTTTTCGGCCGGCTGGGATCTCGGCACCGCCGAGGATCCCGATCAGGACTATGGCCCCGGCGGCTTCGGCGGGCTGATGTCGCGCTTCGATCTGGAAAAGCCGGTCATCGCCGCCGTCAACGGCGCCTGCGTCGCCGGCGGGTTCGAGATCGCATTGGCCGCCGACTTCATGATCGCCGCCGACAACGCAACCTTCTTCTTGTCGGAAGCGACGCTGGGTCTGACCGTCGCGTCGTCCTCGGTGTCGCGCCTGTGCCAGCGGATCCCCCACGCGCTGGCCGTCGACATGCTCTATACGGGCCGTCGCATCGATGCCGCCGAGGCGCTGCGCCATGGCCTGGTCAGCGACGTCGTCGCCCAGCCCGATCTGATGCCCGCCGCCCATGCGCTTGCCGAGCGTGTCATCGCCGCGGCCCCGCTCTCCGTCGCCGCCATGAAGCAGATGGTGACCAAGGTCGGCGCGCTCACGCCCGAAGCTGCCTTTGAACTGGACGAAGCCGGCGGCCTGCCGGCCAAAGCGCGCGCCAACGACAGCGAAGACGCCAGGGAAGGCCCGCGCGCCTTCACCGAGAAACGTCCGCCGGTCTGGCAGGGGCGTTAGCGCGGCCGCCGATCAGCTCGTAAGTGTCGATGTGTCCCGTGAACCCAGCTTGGCGACCGCGTCGGCATAGGTCTTGAGGCCTTCCGCCCCGGCGGGAGTCAGGTCGTAGACGCCGCGCTCGACTCGTTGGAACCAGCCGTAGACGTCGCGGTAGAGGATGTCGCGGGCGCGGGCGACGCCGGTCGCCTCGGCGATGGTGCTGGCCTTGGTCGGCCCGATTGCTTGCAGGTGCATGGCGCAGCGCAAGGCGTCCTGGCGATAGGCGGTGACGATGCCGCGCCGTGTGCTGCCGCCGGTGTTGGGATCGCCGACCCGGCGCTGGAACTCGCCCAGCAGCATCTCTTTGCGCGCCTTGCTTTGGCGCGGCCGGTAGGGGCCGGGGTCCAGGTGCACCTCGACCAGGCCGTTGCCGTTCTTGCCCGCGCCGACCGTCATCAGACCCAGGCCCAGCATGCGGCAGAGTTTGATGATGTCCCGGTAGTGGCGGCCCCATAACGAGCGGTGCGACACTCGGCCGGGATCGGGAATGGCCAGATAGACATGATCGGTCAGCCGCTGGCGGCCGATGCCCTGAAACACCAGGGCCAAGGTGAACGCGGTCTTCAGTTCGACCACCACCGGTGGTTCCTCGCCCCGGATCGCGACGACGTCGTTATCGGCGATTTCGGCCTTCACCTCGTAGCCCTGCCCCTCCAGAAAAAGTTTGACGGGCGGGTAAAGGTCGGTCTCCCTGAGTTCGGACATGACGTGACGTTAGCATGAGGGCCTCGAAATCGGCCCCCATCATAGTGGCGGGCCCTATCTGTAAGGCTGATTGCCAAGGGCGGGGCTTCGCGATAGGTAGCAAAAAAGGCCTCGCCGGCCGGGCCGCCAGTCCAGGTGTCCGCCGAGTTGAGGTTGGGCGGAGTGCACATGTCGTTGGTGGCGCGGACAAAGCGATTTGTCCTTCGCGCGATTCTCATGATCGGCGTGCCGGTTGTCGTGTTGGTGGTGGCCGCCTGGCTCTACGCCAGCGGCGGGCGCTACGTCACCGCCGAGAATGCCTACATCAAGGCCGACATCATCCATATCGGCAGCGAGATCGACGGCCGGGTCGCCCAAGTCTTCGTCAGGGACTTTCAGGCGGTCGAAGAAGGCCAGCTGCTGTTCGAGATCGATCCCGAGCCCTTCGGCATCGCATTGGCGGCGGCCGAGGCTTATCCGCAGGGACAGGGGTTCATCGCGGCGACGAGCTGTACGCGCGCCGGGTAATCGGCATGCTGTCCGGCGCGCGCAAGACTGACCGATCCGGACTCG
>JANQGO010000060.1 GCA_028277285.1 Alphaproteobacteria bacterium
CCGTCGCGCTCGGCGGCTAACGCGGACCAGGAGAGGCCGACGGCGCGGCCCCACAGGATGTCGGCCTCGGCGGGCTCCAGTTCGGCCAACCAACGCAGCACGCGCATGCGGGCAAGCGACAGCGGCGGGCTGGCGGCCGCGTCCTTCAACTCGCGTTCCAGAAGCGTCAGGGTCCAGGTTCTCGGCTGGCTCAAGTGTTCGGGCATGGTGATCTCCCTCAACGTCGCTCTTTGAGGAAGATTGTAGATAGGATTTACCCTACTTGTCAACAGGTGGATGCCTATAGTCGGCGATGCCCTGCGGGCTAGTCCGCGTCGGTCGCGCCGACGATCAGGAAGCAGCCCTGGACTTCGTTGGCGGGGATCTCGATATCGCGCTTGGGGTTCAGCTGGCGCAGCTTATAGCGGCTGTCGTTCTTGGCGACGAACTGCTTGACGAGTGCGGTGTTGTCGTGGCGCACGATGACGACAAAGCGGCCGGCGCGGACGGGTTTGTGGGGGTTTACGTGGACACGGTCACCGTGGAAATAGCGGGGCTCCATGCTGTCGCCGACCACGTACATGCCCCACGCCCCGGTCACGCCGATGAGCTCCGGCGGCCTGTGGCGGTATTCGACAACATGGTCATAGTCGACAACTTGCCCTTCATTGCCGGCCTGAGACGACCCGTATATCGGGAAATCGCGAGAGCCATACTCTACCCGGACTGCGCCGGCAGGTGGGCCACTTCTTGTTGATTGTGTGACCGCTGAGACCGTCCGCGCGCCTTGACCGTCCTGCGCCAGGCCGACCGGCAGCCGCTGGGTCTCGCGCAGACGGTCGGGGTCGATGCCCAGGAGGTGGGCTGCGCCCTCGCGGATGTCCTCCGGCAGGCCCTTTTTCGGCGAGCGCCCGGAGACATACTGCTGGAAGTAGGCGTGGTTCAGGCCAAGCGCGCGCGACAGGTCGGCAAGCGTCAGGTTGTCGCGCGCCTCGACCAGCCGCTTGATCAGCTCCCGTGGGGTTTCGGCCATCAGTCAGTGTCGCTCCGGTGAATAGGAATTGCGACTAGGTTTTGACCTTGACGCAATAGGGTAACTCCTATCACATGGCGAATCATGACGCAACACACCAGCCCAGCCTTAACCCCGGGGTTCACCCCCGACCCCACGGAGTCCAGCAATCCCGCGGTGGAGCGCGCAGCGCCGCCCATCGGGTTGAAGACCGACACGGGGGCCGGCATCGCGAATATCAGGGAGCAGGTGTTCGATTGCCTGTGGTTCTCAGACGGTCTGACGCCCGACGAGGTGGCGGCGCGGCTGGGCCTCTCCGTGCTGACGGTCAGGCCGCGCTGTTCGGAGCTGATCCGTCGCGGGCACGTCGTCGACAGCGGTTCGCGCCGGGTCAACGCGTCGGGCCGCAAGGCCAAGGTTCTCGTGGTGCCGCGCGCCGGTTTCTTCCGCAGGCGCGGCACGAAGGCGTCGGCCGGCGAACTGGGTGGCCGGGCGGGTGGCCCCACACCCATCTAGGGCGGCCGCGCCTTAGGGACGGCTGCCGGTTGCCTCCTCAACCCCTCCCGGCCGGCAGCCGTCTCTTCATCACAAAAAACCTAACCGGGCAGGGGACCCTTGCGACCGCAGCCGGCGGGGGGCGACTTCATGGGGATGACACCAACATGCGACACTGGGACGATCAGGAGGTTCAACAACTCGAGCGTTTGCTGGCGCGCGGCGCGCCGGTCGAGGTCATCGCGAAAGCGTTGAAGCGCAGTACCGGATCGGTCACGCGAAAGATCCAACGTTTCAAGAAGAACCGGCCGGCGCCAAAACCGGCGCGGCGCCCGGCCGTGACCGCGACATCGAAACGCAAGTGTCTCGCGTGCGGGCGCCTGTTCCGCAGCGAAGGCATCGGCAACCGGCTGTGCGGACTGTGCAAGGATAACCTGCGCGACATGGGTCACCTGGAAGGGGTGACCAAATGACGGCGGCGCAACCGTGGATGAAGTTCTTCCCGACCGACTGGCGTGGCGACCAGGCCCTGCGCATCTGCTCGCTGGAGGCGCGCGGCCTGTGGATCGAGTGTTTGTGCCTGATGCACGAGGCCGAGCCGTACGGTTACCTCACCATCAACGGGCGCGCGCTTGACGCCGGCCATCTCGCCAAGCTGACCGGTATGGCCGAGGCGCGCATCGGCGAACTGATGGCCGAACTGGAGGGCGCCGGCGTCTTCTCGCGCAACCGTCAGGGCACCGTCTATTCGCGGCGCATGATCCGCGACGCCCGCCGTCTGCGCGCCGCCCGCGCCAACGGCAGAAAGGGCGGCAACCCGAACCTGAAGGCCGCTAAGCCGGTGGCGAACGGGAACGATCAAACGGCGCTTAAGACCCAGAGTCCAGAAGCCGAGATCCCAGAAACCCAGACTCCACAAACCAGGAGTCCAAAAGAGGAGGGCCCGCCCCCTTTTTCGCATGACGGTTTGGCGGGGCTTGCCGCTCTCGCCGACGACCCGGCCTTTCGCGAGTGGGCGAAGGCGGCAGCGCCCAACGCGGACCTGACGCTGGAGATCGAGAAGTTCTCAGATCACAGCCGCGCCAACGGCCGGCGCTGGGCCGATCCGCGCGCCGGGTTGAAGGCGTGGCTGCGCCGCGCGCAATCCTTCGCCGAACAGGACGGCCGCGCGGAACAGGAACCGCCGCCCTTGTCGCCCGCCGAACGCTGGACGGCGGTGAAGGCGCTGATGCGCAAGGACGTGCGCAACATCAAGACCTTCCGCGAGGTGATCGCGCCGCTCGAAGCCGTCGGCTACGAGCCGCTGACGCTGACCGGCCCGCCGCCGGATGCCGCGATCGCCGACAAGCTGCGCGCGCGCTGGGGCGCCGACGTGGTGTTCGCAGGTCCAGACGACAAACCCGTGGAGAACGGATGAGCCATCCCGACGACATCACCGCCGCCGAGATCATGGAACGGCTGACCGAGGCCGCGCGCACGCTGCGCCGCCTGCCGGCGGTCAAGGGCCCGCACGAACACCGCAGCCACTGGCCCGACTATGTGCACGCCGCCCAGGAGGCCTATGGCTATTCGGGTGTCGGGCGTATCCGCATCACGCCGTCGCCGCGGGACATCGACGCCATGGACGAGGCGATCCCGTGGCTGCAGCTCATGGCCGATGACGACGCGCGCATCGCCTGGGCGCGCGCCAACCGGACGCCATGGTGGAAGATCGGCGCCATCGCCGGCTGCGACCCGCGCACCGCGCAGCGGCGTTTGATGGAGGCGCTGCTCAAGACGGCTGCCGTGTTGAATGAACGAAAGGCGGGGTAGGACGCGGTCGGTCGCCGGCCGCCTAGTCCGTGAGCGAAAACGGCGTTGCGATCCACACCGTGGGCTCTCCCGCCACGCCCGCCTTCGGGCGCGCCTGGTGAAGCTCGTCGCTGTCGGCAAACCGCCGCGCCGCCTCGACCGTCTCGAACTCATGCGCCACGGTAATGTCGTTCGGATCGTCGACGGACCGATAGCAGGTCGTGCGCACGATGCCGTACTTCTTGTAGACCGGCGCGAAGTCAGCGGCGGCACGCCGCCACGTTTCGACGTCAGGCAGGGTGTGCCGGCTAAACATCGTGACCATGGCTGCCTCCAACTCGCTCTGCTCGTGTCGTGCAGCGTTCTACCGTGGACGTAGTGCGCCTCCCACTCCTCGAGTTAAGGGTCAAAGAGATGGGTTCAGCCTTGCGACGGTCTGTCGCCGCGATAGACTCCCGCCAACCCAGGGAGGCGGTTGTGGCCGACGATCTCGAGGTGACCGTCACCGAAGACTGGTTGGCAAGGGAGCTTGGCGACAGGTTCGCGATCACCGTCGCGCCATCCGACATCCAGCTTGCGTTTCGTTGGTGGCGTTGGATCGCCCATCTGCCGGACGACCTCATGGTGTTGGTCGCTGATAACGGTCAGGCCAGGCAGCGGCTTGGCCGCGAACGGCGGGTTCTGGAACGTCTCGCCGGGCGGGTCACGGCCCAGGTGCCGCCCACCATCTTCTTTAGCGATGACGACGCCATTCAGGTCCGCAGGAAGATCGCCGGCATGCAGGTCGGTGGCGGACCGGAGCCGGAGATCGGCGCCTCCGCGCTTGGTATCCGATTGGCTGAGGATCTCGGGCGGACGTTCGCTGAAATCCACTCAGCGTTTTCGGTAGGCGAGCGCCGTGACCTCGGGCTGGCGGCCGCCAACATTCTGCCGGACGCCGACGTCGTGGCCGAGCGGCTGGCCGGCCGGCTGGACGATCAGCGGGCGAAAGATGCCCTGGACCTGACACTGGGCCACTACCGCGACATCGCGGTGCCGGATCATGATCTGGTTGTCGTGCATGGCGAACCCTGGGGCGGCAACTTCGCGGTGGATGCGACGACCGGCGCGCTGAACGGGATCTTCGATTTCGAGGGCATCGGCATCGACGATCGCAACATGGATCTGCGTTATCTCTCCTCGTTCGGCAAAGACTTCGAAAGGAGCGCGCTCGCGCGCTATGCCCGGACTGCGACGGCTGAACCATCACCTCATCGCATCCTGCTCTACCACATTGTCAGCGCGTTCGACGGCCTGGCCGATTCCCTCGATGACCAGGACGAGCGGATGATTGGCATACGCCAGCGTTGGATCAACCACGTGTTGGATGGACCGATTCATGACCTGGCGGCGTATGGCACCTGATCGATATCGATGAGTCGTGCTCCATGATGCCGGTTAGATTTGTCTTTACATCGTATACACATGTATGTATATATAATGTCATTACAGTCGATTATGCGGCTGTCGGATGGAATGTGAGATGACGATGCCTGCACTAGCACGCCGTGACGAGACGGCCTCGGCCAGAGAAACGATAAACCTGCGCGCCTCTGCTGAGCAGAAGGCGCTGATTGACCGTGCGGCCGCCCGCTTGGGCAAGTCGAGGACGGAGTTCATGCTGGACAGCGCGCGTGACGCTGCGATCAACACGCTGCTGGACGAACGTTTGTTCTTGTTGGACGACGCGCGTTACGACGCCTTTGTTGCCTGCCTCGACGCGCCGGTCGAGCCAAGTGAGGCGCTTCGCAAGGTCCTGACGGACGCCTCTCCCTGGGAGCGGTGACCCTAACATTCCCGCACCCCATCAGCGACGAGCACAATCCATCGCTTTTCGACAGTGGGCGGCCGGTGCTTGATGACTGGTTGCGAGAGCGGGCGATACGCAACGAAGCGTCCGGTGCGTCGCGGACCTATGTCGTCTGTGAAGGCAAGCGTGTCGTCGGATACTATTGTCTTGCCAGCGGTGCGGTAGAGAGCAAACAGGCACCGGGAAAGGTCAGGCGCAACATGCCTGATCCCATCCCGGTCATGCTCTTGGGACGACTGGCGGTCGATCTGTCTCAACAGGGAAAGGGCCTGGGCCGCGGCCTCTTGAAGGACGCCATTCTTCGCACGCTGAAGGCAGCCGACATCGCGGGCATGCGCGCGCTGCTGGTTCATGCGCTCGATGACGAAGCCGCCGCGTTCTATCGTCACAACGGCTTTGTGGTCTCGCCAATCGACACTCACATCCTGATGCTGCCGCTTCAAACGGCACGAAATGCTCTTGCGTAGGGCGAGACCCTAGCCACCTATCCGTGTCCCCCGCGCCTCCGCTGCGTCATACTGCGACCCATGGCCACACCGAGGGGGGACCAGGCGATGGCGGTGCAGCAATGGGCGATCCATGACGAGGGCGACCGGTCGCGGCTGATCTGGCTGAGCGCGTTTCCGCTGATCGCGTTGACGGTCTTGGGCGCGCGTCTGGTGCAGGGGTTCATCTTCTGGGGCGGCGCCAGCCGGCGCTTGTTCTACGACTTCCACGAGAGCCACGGGGTCGACTTCGCGGTCAAGCTGGATTTCGAGTCCGCCGGTTTCGTTGCCAACAAGATGGTGCACGCCTTGCCCGGCGCGCTCTGGATCCAGGAGCCGCTGGAGTGGACGCTCGCCAATCCCGCGCTGATCGATCTCTCCGTATGGGTCTGGACGTTCGCCGAACTGATCGTCGGGCTGGGCCTGATCTTCGGGCTTTTGACGCGCGGCCTGGCGCTGGTCAGCGTCGTGCTCAACATCGCGCTGATGATGATCTTCGGCTGGATGGGCTCGACCTGTCTGGACGAGTGGACCATGGCGGTCTCCGGCGTCGCCATGAGCGGCGCCGTGGTCATCGCCGGCGGCGGACGCTTGTCGCTGGATCACCTGTTGTTCGCGCGCGTGGTCGAGAAGGGCAGGCGGCTGTGGCTGGTGTGGCTGACCAGCGGCGCGTTGACGCCCGCGGCGACACGGCGCGCCGGCATCGCGCTGACGCTCGTCTGCGCGGTCTTCACGGTCGGCACCTATCACATCCTGTTCGGCGCCGTGGTCTCGCCGCTCGACCCGCGGGTGAGCTTCCACCGCCACCACATCGCGCTCAGCGACGTCGCGCTTGCCCAGGACGGCAGCGTGACCTTTGATGCCTATGTCAATGCCGGGCCGGATACCGGCGCCGCCTATGTGGTCAGTGCGACGCTGGCCGATGCGGGCGGCACGGTGGTCGCGGCCTGGGACGGCGCGGCGCTGGCGGCGCTGCCGGAAAGCGCGATCGACAACGTCTATCCATATGTCTGGGCGGCGCACTTCAAGACCGAGGTGGTCGGCTTCAGCGGATCGACCGGCGCGCGCGCGACGATAACGCTGCCCGCGCCCGACGATGGGCTTTCGTTGCCGGCGGGGACCTATGACCTGCGGTTCGAAGCGATCAACGGCGCGACGTGGAGCGCCGAGGCAGAGCTGGCCGGATGAGGGTGATGAGAAGGGAGGAAGCACCATGAAGCTCGAGGCGTCACCGGATGAGGTCGCGGCGGTTTTGGGCGCGATGAAGACGGTCGCGGCGGCCGGCGCGAACGGTTCGCCGAGCGACGACGACAACGCAGCCATCGCGGCGGCCGGTCATTTCTTTTTTGGCCTGGAGAAGCCTCTCGATGTGGCGGGCGCTGTGATGCCCGGCGAACTGGCGGGCACGGTCACCGGCGACGACCTGCGCGGACGTGCGACCGGTTTCCTCGCCGTCATGGCGTTTGTCGACGGCGTGGTCGATGAGAAGAAGGTCGCGCTGGTCGAGGATTATGCGGCCGCGCTCGGTTTCGATGCGCCCTACCTCAAGGAGATGAAGGAGGCGGTGCTCGGCCACCTGCGCTGGGCGGGCATGGATATGGTCCGTCACAACATGCTCTCGATCACGCACAAGATGTGGGACGAGAGCGATGTGATGCCGTGGCTCTTGCCCTATCAGGACGCCAACAACGACCCGGTGCTCGCGAAGCGGTTCCATGATCTCGAGCATCTGCCCGAGGGCACGCTCGGCCACGCCTTTTGGGATCACTACACCCGCCACAAGTTCGCGTTTCCCGGCGAGCAGAACGCGATGAACGCGGTCTTCGCGGTGCCGCACGACACGACGCATCTCTTGAGCGACTACAACACGACCTATGCCGGCGAGATCCTGGTCTCGACCTTCACCGCCGGCATGCATCCCGACCAGCCGGTCGCCGGCCACATCCTGCCGGTGCTGTTCAGCTGGCATATGGGTATCGAGTTGATCGAGCACGCGGGCGCCCACAAGGGCGCGCTGGATCCCGTCCATTTCTGGGAGGCCTGGGCACGCGGCCAGCAGCTCACCACCGACGTTTTCGCGCCTGACTGGGATTTCTGGGCGCATATCGACGAACCCTTGGACGACCTTAAGGCAGCCTTTGGCGTGCCGGCGAAAGAGGCGCAAGCCTAGGAAACCAGAGCATTCATGGGCTCTGGAGCGGTGCGGATATGCATGCGCACCGGTTTGTGTTGACTCGTCATCCATTGCATACATACAATGACAATGTATGAAGAATGCTGACGTATGCGGCGCCGCAACGGTTCGCGTGTCACCTCGGCTAGACTATCCGCCGGCGTCCGCGACGCCCGCGATCAAGCAGACACAACGGTTACGGAGAGCGTTCGACAACAAAAGCGAGGGGTAGGGCCGATGACACCGCGTGTTCGACGACGACTTGTGCCGGCTTTGCTGGCGGTTATCCTGATCCCGGCCGCACCGCGCCTTGCCCTGGCCGATGTCGAGGCGCCGGGCGGCGAACGCACCGAGCTGACCGCCGATATGCTGATCAACGGTACGGTCCAGCCGGACGGGCCCGTGCACAACGACTGGTTCATGCCCGTGGGCGAGGCGGCGCCGTCGCTGCACGCGTTCTCCGGCACGCTTGTCTGGCCGGGTACGGCAACGAAGGGTTTTGATATCGAAGGCCCGTTCGACGGCTGGGCGCCACCATTCGAAGTCGGCTTCATCAGTCACGAAGGCGACCTCATCCCGACGAACGCGGGCCTCATCGCCAACCTGGGTGATCCGACGCCCTGGTATCTCACGGTGTCGCCGGGGCGTGTGTGGTCGGAGCCTTCGGACGGCGGATTGTCGCGCGCGTCCTTTCCGTTTTCCCTGGTGGGCGGCGAATGGATGGCGGAGGCGCATAACGGCATCGCGACCTTCGTCTTCGATGACGACATGGTGTCGGACGTGGTGTTTCAGGTGGTCCAGCAGACATCGCCGGATCATCAGTTCGTCGGGTTCGGGCGGCTGGATGCGATGTACAGAACGCATACCGCCGACAATGCCGAGGCCCTGATCGCGTCGTTCGAACGCGACCGCGCGAGCCGGTTACCCGTCCGGCCGATCGCGGATCTTGAAAACGGCTTGAGCGCGCGCGCACTGACCAGCCTGAAGGGCCTGCAGACCAACGTCCCGATCAGCGCGACCGGCGTGGTGCTTGACGGCGTGCTCTATCTCGGTGTCTGCGAGACCGACTATGGCGCCTTCCCCTATTGCGAGGAGATGCGCCACAGCGTCTATTCGGTCACCAAGTCGCTGGCCGGCATGGTGAGCCTGCTCTACCTGGCCCAGAAGTACGGCGACGAGGTCTTTGACCTGAGGGTCAAGGACATCCTGGACGTCAACGCCGATCACGACGGCTGGAACGAGGTGACGCTTGCCGATCTCTTGAGCATGGCAAGCGGCATCGGCGAAGCCGGCTCCGACCGAGACGGCCGCATCTGGTACTCCGAAGACGAGGACGCGCCGACGTTGATCGCGTTCCTGGCGGCCGAGACCGCGTCCGGCAAGCTGGATGCGTCGTTTGCCGGTTCCAACTATGACTGGGGGCCGGGTGAGGTGTTCCGCTATCGCAACATGGACAGCTTCATCCTGGCCGCGGCCATGGATGCGCTGGTGAAAGAGCACGAGGGGCCGGACGCCTCCCTGTGGGCAAGCCTGACGCGCGATGTCCTGCAACCGATCGGGGTCATGACCCTGCCGAAATCGCATACGCGCGAGGCGGACGGATCGCCCGGCATTCCGTTCATGGCGGCGGGCGTGTTTCCAAACGTCCACGACGTCGCGAAGATCGCGACGCTGCTGCAGAACGGCGGCATGCACGACGGCGTGCAGCTCTTGAGCCGCCAGGGCATCGACGCCGCGCTCTACCGCGACGATACGATCGGCATTCCCATCGGCAGCGGCGGCACCCAGTCCTATAACCTCTCGATGTGGCATTACCGCCTGTGGGTGCCCGCGTGTTTCGTCGACGTGGCGAGCATGCGCGGTTACGGCGGCAACTATGTCTTCCTGCTGCCCAACGGTGTCACTCTCTTCCGCTTCAGCGACGACCGGCTGGGCGTGCACAGCCGCCTCGCCGAGGCGGCGCACGAGATCCGGTCGTTGTGTCCCGACGAGGGGAGTGCGCAACCATGACGAGGTCTTGGCGGAACACGTGGTTCGGCATCGCTCTTGTCGGCTTGATGATGACAGCAGGCAAAGGCCTCGCCGATGTCGAACCGCCCGGCGACATGCGCGACCGTTTGACGGTCGACGAGTTGATCGGACAACAGCCGAAACCGGACGGACCCATCCACAATGGCTGGTTCATGCCGGTCGGTCAGGAAGGTCCAGCGCACCATCCCTTTGCCGGGCACATCACCTTGACGCAAACCGAGATGGGAACGAACCCCGTCTTTGTGCAGCGCGAGGTTTTGGGCGGCGATCCCGTTCTCTTCCCCGGCGTGACGCTGACGTTCTTCTCCGATAACGGCGTGCTGATCCCGGCGACCCAGGACATCGTTCGCGAAACGCCGGGCGAGGCCGAAACGAGCTTCTGGCAGATCATCGTTCAGCCCGGCCGCGTGTGGTCGGAAACCGGCGATGACGGATGGTCGCGCGCATCGTTCCCGTTCGCGCTGATGAACGAGCTCGAGAACGACACCCACCACGGCGTCGCGACGTTTCTCTATGATGACGACCGCGTCTCGGACGTGCGGTATCAGATCGTCCAGCAGACCGCGCCCTATTTCATCAGCGATCACTTCCATGCCTGGGGTCAACTGGCCGCGGACTACGCGCCAGTCGGAGACGATGCCGGCGCGGCGGTGATCGAAGCCTATCGGCGCGAGATGGCCGACCGTTTCCCCGTCGCCGACTGGTCGGTGCTGGAGGAGAAGGTCGGCGAGCAGGCGCTCGAGAACTTCGAAGGGGTGAGCGATCCCGACTATCGCGTCATCAGCGGTCTGGTCATCGACGGCGTGCTCTACCACAAACCGTCGTCGACGCCATGGGGCGACTATCCGTATTCACGCGACATGCGCTTCGGCGTGTGGGCCATCACCAAGTCGGTCGGCCCAACGCTTGGCATGCTGCGCCTGGCGCAGAAGTATGGGCCGGAGGTCTTCGATCTGAGGATCGTCGACTACGTGACGATCAATGCCGATCACGACGGTTGGGACGACGTCACCTTCGGCGATGCGCTCGACATGGCGACCGGCATCGGCGGCGGCGATACAAACCGCGACGCGCCGATGGATACAGACTACGGGTCCGACAATTACGACGTCTGGTACATTCAGCCGGATGCCGCAGGTAAGATCGCCGAGGTCGAAAAGACCGGCAATTACCCGTGGGGTCCAGGCGAAGTAGCACGGAATCGCGACCGCGATATGTTCCTGCTTGGGGTCGCCATGGATGCTTACCTGAAGCAACAGGAGGGGCCGGACGCCGACATCTGGACGATGATTGCCGAGGAGGTGTTGAAACCCATCGGCATTCATCACGCGCCGATGAACCGCACCATCGAACCCGATGGCAGTCTGGGCGTCCCGATCATGGTGTGGGGCTATTACCCCACCCTCGATGACCTCGCGAAGATCGCCGCTCTCTATCACCATCATGGCAATCATGACGGCAACGAACTTCTGCATCCGGACCTGACGGCATCGCTGTTTTCGCCGGAAGGCGCTTACGATCAACAGCGCCTGGACGTCGCGCGAACCTACAAGATGGGGCTGCACGCCACGTCATTTCCCGATCCAGCGTCCGGCGAGGACATGTTCTTTCCCTTCATGGCCGGCTGGGTCGGCAATCTGGTCATCCTGCTTCCCGACGCCATGACAGCGATCCGTATTTCGAATGCTTGGCCGGCGTCCGACCGCACGATGGCGGCTGCGCGCGATCCTTTCCCCATGATCCAAACAGCCCTGGGGTTGCGCGGCGTGCAGGTGGAAGCCGATGCCAGCGCGAGGACGACGACCGTCGTGGCCGTCGCGGCACCCGGCGAAGTGCGAACGCAGTTGACGGCAGAGGCACTGCTGACCGGCACCGGCCAGCCCGTAACGCCGATCCATAACGGCTGGTTCATGCCGGTGGGCGAGGCGGGGCCGCCGCTGCATAGGTTTTCCGGCACGATCACGTTCCACCCGTCCCCAACAGTTTGGATCGAGGCCGATGGCCGGTATGAAGGCACCACCGGCGGCTTCGAACTGAGCTTCGTCAGCCATGGCGACTACCTGATCCCCACGAACGCAGACTTCATCGTCACCGATGATGAGGAGTATCTCACGCGCATCATCGTGTCGCCGGGACGCGTCTGGTCGGAGCCGGGCGATGACGGTCTGTCGCGCGCCTCGTTTCCTTTTGTCGAGGCCTACCCCCAATCAAACGCCGCCCATAACGGCGTGGCGACCTTCGTTTTTGACGACGACATGGTCTCGGGCGTGCAGGCGCAGGTCATCCAGGAGACAGGCCATGGTCACAAGTACCATGCCCTTGCGCGCCTTGATGCCACGTATGAGCCGCATCGGATCGCCGATGAAGAGGCGGTCATCGCGGCGTTCGAGCAGGACATGGCGACGCGGTTGCCGGTGAGGCCCTTCGCCGAACTGGAAGGCGAACTGAGTGCGGGCGGGCAGGTGACGTTCTCAGGCGCCATGCATATGGAGCCGGTGAGCGCCAGCGGCATCGTCATCGATGACGTCATCTATCTGCGGCCGTGCGAAACGGAGTATGGCGACTTCCCCTACTGCGAGGACATGCGCCACGGCGTTTTCTCGGTCACCAAGTCCATAGGCGGTCTGCTTAGCATGCTCTATCTGGCGGAACAGTATGGCGACGAGGTGTTCGATCTAAGGATCAAGGACTTTGTCGCCATAATGGCTGACCACCAAGGCTGGGACACCGTGACGTTTGGCGACGTCCTCAACATGGCGACGGGCGTTGGCGGCGCGATCCCGGACCCCAACAGCAGGGACTTCTTGGAAGAGGTCGTTGATGAACCGAACCTCTACGCGTTCGTTGACGCCTTACCCGCGACGGACAAACTGAACATCTCGTTCTCCCGGCCGGATTACC
Organism: Alphaproteobacteria bacterium; assembly: GCA_028277285.1. Classification (GTDB taxonomy): domain Bacteria; phylum Pseudomonadota; class Alphaproteobacteria; order SP197; family SP197; genus JANQGO01. The sequence continues at coordinate 12,717 of JANQGO010000060.1, forward strand.
CGTGGGGTCCGGGCGAGGTGCTTCGTTACACGTCACTCGACACGTTCGTTCTGGCCGCGGCCATGGATGCCCTCGTCAAGGAGCGCGAGGGACCCGACGCTAATCTTTGGGACATGGTCACACGAGACGTCTTGCACCCGATAGGTGTCATGACGCTGCCCATGTCACACACGGTCGAACCCGACGGCGGTCGCGGCATTCCAAACCTGTGGGCAGGCGCCTATCCCAACGTGCACGACATCGCCAAGATAGCGGCCTTGCTGCACAACGGCGGCCGTCATGGCGACAGACAGCTCCTGAGCCCGGCGAAGCTCGCCGAGGCGCTGTACCGGACGGAGGCGCGCGGCCTCAATTTCCGCGGTAGCGCCAACCATTCCTATCACATGTCCCTTTGGTACGCGCGGATCTGGGTGCCCCGGTGTGACCTTGAGGTCCCGAGCATGCGGGGCCTGGGCGGCAATCTGGTGATCCTGCTGCCCGACGGCATGACGGTTTTCTATTTTGCCGACAACTTTCTCTATGACGTCGAAGGCCTCGTCGAGGCGGCCGCCGAGATGCGCTCGTTGTGTCCGCACGAGGGAGAAGGATGATGCGCGGCATGGCGTGGCATCGCCATGCAGTCGCGAGGATGGTGTGGTCGTCCTTTGTCGCTGGGCTCCTTGTGCTGGGTTTCGTGGGTGCCGGGATAGCCGACACCGTCGAACCGCCCGGCGACGTGCGCGACCGGCTGACCGTCGATGAGCTATTGACCGGCGCGCCGAACCGGAACGGGCCGATCCATAACGGCTATTTCATGCCGGTTGGTGACGCAGGGCCGGCGCGCCACGCGTTCGAGGGAACTCTTGGGTTCATCGGCGCAGGTTTCCTGAAAGGAACCGGACGGTTTCCGGGATTTTCGGCGACGTTCTTTACGTCCGATGGATACTTGGTGCCCGTTGAGCGGGACATCATCCGGTCGAGTTCCGGCGACTGGGACATCATCGTGTCGCCAGGCCGGGTGTGGTCGGAACCGGCTGATGATGGCTGGTCGCGTGCCTCGTTCCCGTTCACGTTGGTAGGCCGAAAGTACGGTGAAAGCCGCAATGGTCTTGCTGTTTTTCTCTTCAACGATACGGAGGTGTCAGACCTCACGTTCCAGATCGTTCAGGAATCCGCATCCTGGTCGCGCTTCGACGCCTGGTCGCGCATCCGGTTGATCTACCGTCCAGGGCCGGTCGAAGCGAAGCCCGAGCTGGCAGCGGCATTCGCCGACGAACTGGCCCGGCGGCTGCCAACCGCGCCACTCACTTCGTTGGATGTCCGCGACGATCTGCTCGACGGTCTGGAGCGTGATCCGCAACACGTGACCGTGACCGCCCTACTCGACGACGGCGTGCTCTACATGGGCCCTTGCCGTACACGTTTCGGCGATTACCCCTACTGCGACGAAATGCGCCACGGCGTCCAATCGGTCACCAAAACAGCGGGTGCCGCGTTGAGCCTGTTATGGCTTGCCGAGAAGTACGGTCCGGAAGTTTTTGACCTCAAGATTGTCGATTACCTCGACGTCACAGCGGACCACGACGGTTGGAACGACGTGACATTCCGCGACGCCATCAACATGGCCACGGGGATTGGCGAAAACGCGCCCGTTCGGGACGTGAAATTGTTTGACGCATGGTGGGCGGACGAGACTCTCAACTCTCGCCAGTTCTATGACGCGCTGTCGGCACAACTCAGGCTGCAGGCCGCTTTCATGGCTGGCGATTATGGCTGGGGGCCGGACGAGGTTCTCCGCTACAACTCCCAACACACCTTTGTGCTCGCGGCAGCCATGGATGCATATCTGAAGAGTATGGAAGGTCCAGGCTCGAATCTGTGGGACAGCGTTTTCCAGGAGGTCTTGTCGCCGATTGGTGTCGGCGTTGCTCCTATGTTGCATACGACCGAACCCGACAACGCACGCGGCGTGCCATTCATGGGTTGGGGCTATCTCCCAACAACCGGTGAGTTGGCCAAGATTGCTCAACTCTACCAGAATCGTGGCGTGCATGAAGGTCAACAGCTTCTCTATGGCGACGAAATCGATCTTCTGCTTCGGGGCGATCCGGAATATGGATTTTCGACACTGATGTACAATTTCTTTGGCCAATTCAGCTATGACTTCTCGTTCTGGTACATGGCGTATGATGCCGAGGGCGAATGCTCGGTCCGTATTCCGCAGATGATGGGCTACGGCCGCAATCTCGTCATGCTGATGCCCAACGGCATGATCGGCATCCGGCTCGCCGATGCAGATCAAGATGCACCAGAGGTAGACGACGGAGAAAGCCTGGCGGCGCTGTCGAGTGCTCTGCACCCGTTTTGCGAGGATACGCCATGAAACACTTCGCCATCTGTGTTGTGGTATTGCTGCTGGTGGTGCCGGCGCGCGCCGAAAGTGAGATCGTCACGGTTCCGGTGACCGAGTTCTCAGGTGAGACGACCATGCTGCGGGCCGTACTCAACAAGCCTGACGGCGACGGACCGTTCCCGGCGCTCGTGCTGCTGCACGGATGCAACGGCCCCAAGTTTGTGGGCACCTTGGACGCACAGACTTTTGAGCCGATGGGCTACGTCACGTTGGTCATCGACAGTTTCGGTCCACGTGGTCTCGCGCACGCACGCGACAGTGCGAACGCGTACGTCGCGCCGCCTTCGATACGTGCCCTCGACGCCCACGCGGGAAAGGCGTTTCTGGCGCGTTTGCCCTACGTCGATGATGGACGGATTGGCGTTGTCGGATGGTCCCATGGCGCGATGACCATCTTGAGGGCCATCAGCAATGATGTCTTGAACCAGCCGGATCGGCACGACCCCTTCAAGGCGGCCGTCGCGTTTTACCCACTCTGTCCAACGAGACTGACCGGCGCCGATGCTCCGCTGCTCGTCTTGATCGGCAGTGCCGATACGTCGACGCCGCTCGCGCGATGTGAGTCCATGTCGCTGGCCGGTGACAGCGAGGTCTACGAGATCATCGTCTATCCCGGTGCCACCCATGCCTTCGATTGGGTGGACTCTCCCGGAGAGTTCTATGGTCATAGGATGATCTACGACGCCGAGGTGACGGAAGACGCCTACGGCCGCATGTTCGACTTCCTGGCGTCGCACCTGCAAGCGCCATGACACGCGCACTTCTCATCGCCGTGTTGGCATGTGTGCTGGTCACAACCGCACGCGCCGAAAGCGAGGTCGTGACATTTCCGGTGATCGAGTTCACCGGCGAGGTGACGATGCTGCGCGCCGTGCTCAACAAGCCGGAGGGCGAGGGACCGTTCCCCGCCGTTGTGCTGCTGCATGGATGCGACGGCCTCAACCCTGATGCCGCATGGACGGACGACCATCCGTTCCTGGATGAGGGATACGATGAGCGCCCGTTTCTGGAATGGGGCTACGTCACCTTATGGGTCGACAGTTTTGGTCCGCGTGATCTCGTCAATGCCTGCAACCCTGAGGACTACAACAAAGTCGGTCCTGGCATACGGACGCTTGATGCCTATGCGGCCAAGGACTTTCTTGCCGCGCTTCCGCTTGTCGATGCCGACAGGATAGGTGTCGTCGGTTGGTCCCATGGTGGATGGACGGCTCTGAAGGCCGTCAGCAATGACTCGCTTCACGAGCCGCCGAGACCCGATCCGTTCGACGCCGCGGTTGCCTTCTATCCCTATTGCTTGACGGAGCTGCGCAAGCTCGATGCGCCGTTGCTGGTCTTGATCGGTGACGCCGATGACTGGGCGCCGCCCGCCCGCTGCCGGGCGATGGCCGTGTCGGGCGATGCAGAAGATGACTATCAACTCGTCGTCTATCCCGGCGCGACACACGGTTTCGAGTGGGAGGGGGTGGGCAACTACATGGGCCATACGATGGTGTACGACCCGGAGGCGGCAGAAGATGCCTTTCGATGGTTGGAAGCGTTCCTGGACCTGCATGTGAGGAGGCCATGATGCGTGCTTCGGTTCATATCCTCTTGATGGTTCTACTGCCCCTATCCGCCCGCGCCGAGAGCGAAATCGTCACGTTTCCGATGGAGGAGTTCTCCGGCGAGACGACGATGCTGACGGGCAAGCTCACCATACCCGACGGCGAGGGGCCGTTTCCCGCGATCGTTCTGCTGCATGGGTGCAGTGGAACGGACCTGGAGGGAACCTGGGAGAACTATGACCGGATATCGTCGTGGGGCTATGTGACGCTGCGCATTGATAGTCTTGGGCCACGGGACATCTCTCAGGTTTGCACAGCGTCACCGGACAAGATCCGCGCCAGCCCCGGCATCCGAGCACGCGATGCCCATGCGGGAAGGGAGTATCTGGCGAGCCTGCCCTATGTCGACGGCGACAGAGTCGCCGTTGTCGGCTGGTCCCATGGCGGCATGGCGGTTCTGAGGGCCATCAGCAACATTTCGAAGTACGAGCCGCGCACGACGACACCGTTCAACGCGGCCGTCGCCTTTTATCCCTGGTGTGATGTGACCCGAGGTCTGGACGCGCCGCTGCTGGTGCTGATCGGCGATGCGGACACCGAGACGCGAGCCTGGAACTGTGAGACGATGGAGCTCCCCGATGCAACACAGAGCTTTGAGCTTGTTGTCTATCCGGGTGCGACGCATTCGTTTGATGCGGATCTCGAGGATCGTATTGTTCGCGGTCACAGACGAGCCCATGACCCCGAAGCAATGGCAGATGCCTATCAGCGTTTGGAGGCGTTCCTGGCGATGCACCTGCAGGCGCCATGAGCAAGCTGTTGCACAGCATGGCGATTGGCTTCGCCTCGGTTATGCTGTGGGTCGCGCCTGGGCGTGCCGCCGACATCGAGCCGCCCGGCGACGTGCGGACAGAACTGACGGCCGAAGCGCTGCTGAGCGGTGTCGGCCTGCCGGGGCGCATGATCCACAACGACTGGTTCATGCCGGTCGGTGAGGCCGGGCCGGCGCTGCACGCGTTCTCCGGCACGCTCGTCATTCCCGAGACCGCGATGCAGGGATTTGACGGGGTACCGTGGGAAGACGTGTGGTACCCCGACGGATACCACGACAACATCTTCCCGGCCGTTGACGTCAGCTTCATCAGTCATGACGGCCATCTTATCCCGATGGATGCGGACATCATTGCCGGGACCGGCGCAACGAGTCCTTGGAACATCATCGTATCGCCCGGCCGGGTCTGGTCAGAACCGGCCGATGGCGGCCTGTCGCGCGCATCCTTTCCGTTCGTCTTGGCGGACTCATGGAACCAGGCGCATAACGGCTTGATGACGTTCGTCTATGATGACGATGCGATTTCCAAGGCGCAGTTCCAGATCGTCCAGCAGACGGCGCCGGACAACAGGTTTTCGGCTTTCGGAGAGCTAGACGCTGCATACCGGGCACACGTGGTCGATGGTGACCGTAGTGTCATCGATGGCTTCGAGCGTGATCGGGCGACGCGCCTTCCGGTCAAAGCGTTCGCGGATCTTGAGACCGGTCTGAGTATCAGGGCGCTTTTGGCGTTTGGTGAGCCTAACAATTTGCCGATGAGCGCCAGCGGGGTCATCGTTGACGACACGATCTATCTGCGTCCGTGTAAGACGCTCTATGGCGACTTTCCTTACTGCGATGAGATGCGGCACGGCGTCTATTCCGTCTCGAAGTCACTGGGCGCCATGGTGAGCATGCTCTATCTGGCGGAGAAGTACGGCGATGGGGTCTTTGATTTGAAGGTCAAGGACTATGTGGATGTTACCGCCGGGCACGACGGGTGGGAGAATGTGACGTTCGCCGACGCGCTCAACATGGCGACCGGCATGGGCGAGGTGGCAACCGAGCCTTTAAAATGGCTCGTTCACGCTATCGGCCAGGACAGTGAACTTGCCGCGGCGTTCTACCTGGCGGCGTCGGCTTCCGATCGCCTGAGGACGGCGTTTGCCGTTCCCAGCTACACGTGGGGTCCGGGCGAGCTGTTTCGTTACAACAACATGGACACGTTCATCCTCGCGGCGGCCATGGACGGTCTGGTCAAAGAACGGGAAGGACCCGACGCCAATCTATGGGACATGGTTACCGCGGAAGTCCTGCGTCCGATCGGCATTTTCACGCTGCCGCTGACGCACACCGATGAGTCCGATGGATCGCGTGGCGTCCCTTTGTTGAGGTCAGGGGCCTACCCGAACGTCCAAGACGTCGCCAGGATTGTGGGCCTTTTGCGAAGTGGCGGGCGATTCGGCGAACAGCAGCTTCTCAGCGAGGCGATGCTGGACGAGGCCTTCTACCGGACGGATGTCCGTGGCCTGGACGCGAGGTCAGGGGGAACGTCTTCCTACCATATGTCGCTCTGGTACATTCCCGTTCGCTTGATGGATTGCCAGTTCGATGCGCCGTTCATGAGCGGTTATGGGGGCAACCTGATCGTCATGCTGCCCAACGACGTGACCGTTTTTCATTTCACCGACAACGCTCTCGTTCGCGTGCACCATCTGATCGAGGCGGCCCACGAAATCCGCTCCGTATGTCCGTCATGAGCTCTGCGATCTGCCTGGCGCTTGAGGGTCCTGTTCGTGCTACCACAGCAGCGCGCCTTTTTGGCGGTTCACGAGCGTTCTGCTAGAATGAAGACACTGTCGCTGACGTGAGATCCCGCATGGATGGTAGCGAGAAAGCGAGAAGACGGCGTGAGGAGGCCGCCAGGCTGCGGCAGGTGGCCAACTCCGCGGCGCCGCGCGCCTATCAGGATCCGAAAAAAGAGGCGCTTAAACTCGAAGATCTGGATCCCAACGACAACAACAACAAAGGGATGGACAACACCACCTTTGGTAATGTCGTCGATCTGTATGGCGCGTTTACCCAGGACGATTCGTGGCGAACCCGGCCGATTTCCACGGCGGTCTCGATGAGTTCCTATGCCCTCGCTTACATTCTTTTGCTGATCGTGCTGAGCGTCGCCCAGTGCTCCTGGTGGTATGAGCCCGGGATGTACTCCGATCGCGACCCGTCGGTCGTGTCGCACGGCCGCTGACAGGTTCATCGAACTAACCGTTGTGTGAAAAGCCCGCCCTTTGTCGCGGACCGACGTCTTGTGCTAACGTCGCCGCCGCGTGAACACATGTGTGACGTATCTCGGCAACAAGAACCGGAGAGCGCCAACAGATGAGCGGCTATCTTTCGATGGGGAAGGGGAAAAGAGGTCGGCACGGGCGGCGTATGATGCCGTTGGGCCGAGCCCTTGGCGTGCGCGCCGTCGCGTGTGCGTTTGCCGGGCTCGTGATTGTGGCGGCGCTTGCGACGGGCGGCGCGCGAGCCGAGGTCGTGGCGCCGGGTGAGGTGCGCGACATGCTGACGGCCGATGTGCTGCGTCATGGCCGCCAGGCGGGCGACGCGGCCGTGCA
>JANQGO010000095.1 GCA_028277285.1 Alphaproteobacteria bacterium
GCGCGTGCCGCCTTGATCAGCCGCGGCCTGGCCGAAATGGTCCGGCTCGGCATGGCGCTCGGCGGACGCCAGGAAACCCTGATGGGTTTGAGCGGTCTGGGCGATCTCGTCTTGACCGCCACGGGCGAGAAGTCGCGCAACTATTCGACCGGCCTGGCGCTCGGCCGCGGCGAGAGCTTCGCCGCCATCATGGCCGGGCGGTCAAGCGTCGTGGAAGGCGCGGTGGCGGCACCGGCGGTGCTGGCGCTCGCCAAACGCCACGGTATCGAAATGCCGATCTGTGCGGCCGTCGACGACGTGCTGGCGGGCCGGCTGACGGTTGACGACGCGGCCGGCACCTTGATGATGCGCCCGACGGGCGCGGAATTCGGCCACGCCGCCAACAACTGCTGACACGGGGAAGGACGATCATGCTTTTTGTCATTCACGCGATCGACAAGGCCGGCGACGGTTCCGCCCGGCTTGCCAACCGCGACGCGCATCTGGCGTTTGCCGGCGAGCACGCCGCGATGATCCGGCTCGGCGGACCGCTCCTCGGCGATGACGGCCAGTCCATGGTCGGTTCCATGTTGGTCATCGAGGCCGACGATATCGACGCCGCCAAGGCGTGGGCGGCCCAAGACCCCTACGCCGTCAACGGCGTCTTCGAACGGGTCGAGATCCGCCCTTGGAAGGCCGTGCTCGGCACCACCGCCATCAGCTAGAGAGGATCATCTCATGGCCTACTGGCTCATGAAGCAGGAGCCCAGCGAATGGAGCTGGGACGATTTCGTCAAGGAAGGCGAGACCTATTGGGACGGCGTCCGCAACCACCAGGCCGCCGCCAACATGCGCAAGATGAAAAAGGGCGACCGCGCGTTCTTCTATCATTCGGTCGACCAGAAGGCGATTGTCGGCGTCATGCAGGTGACCAAGGAGGCCTATCACGACCCGACCGCGGACCCCGACACCAAATGGGTCGTCGTCGACGTCAAACCGTTGAAGCCGGTCAAGACCCCGGTGACGCTGAAAGAGATCAAACAGGACGGCCGGTTCGACGATCTGGCCCTGGTGCGCCAGTCACGCCTGTCGATCGTGCCGGTCTCCGATCAGCACTGGAAGGACCTCTGCCAGATGTGCGGCGTCAAGGCCTAGTTTCTTTGGCGCACTGACGCGCGCGACCCCTCACCCCGACCCTCTCCCTCAAGGGGCAAGGGAGCCCAGTTTTGTTTCCCTCGCCCCTTGAGGGAGAGGGAAACGAAGGCTTGGGCGCGTCAGCGCCACGGAGCCCGATCGACCCACATCGAATGATGTGGGCCGTGAATCGGCCTCCGACTCTTAGATAAGAGCTAGGCCAAGGATTGGCCTAGCTCGGGCCGTAGTTGGGTGAGGGGTGATCGCGACGACGGTCAAAACATCGGCGATTCTAGCCAGCTTTGTGCTGCACGGGTTTACCGCCTTTGCGCATGGCGATGACGCCGCCGACGATGACCAGCGCCACGCCGCCTGCTTCCAGCCATGTCGGCGGGCGGTCCCAGACGACCCAATTGATCAGCGCCGTGAAGATGATCACCAGGTAGATCGCCGGCGCCAGGACCACCGGCGACGCGTAGCGGTAGGCAATGATGATGGTGACCTGGGAGGCCAGCAGGGAAAGACCGATACCGGCGATATAGGGCCATGCCCACGGCGCCGGCGTCTGCCATCCCAGCAGCGCGAGCGGCAGCGTTCCCACCGTCGAGAGCGCGAAGTAAAAGAACATGATGCGCAGGTCGGGTTCGGTCTCGCTCAACCAGCGCACCGACAGCAGCGCCAGGGCGACCATGACCGCGCCGACAAGCGCGATAGGCGCCCCCCAACCGAGTTCGGCGTTGCTGGGATGCAGCACCAGCGCAATCCCCGCGAAGCCCAGAACGACGCCGACCCAGATCGGACCCGTCACCTTCTGGCCGCTCACCATCCAGGCAATCAGCGGCAGAATGATCGGCGCCGAATAGGCCAGCAGCACGGCGTTGGTCAGCGGCATCAGGTTGATCGCAATGAAGAGCGCCAGCCAACTGGAGCTGCCGCTGAACGCGCGCAACACATGCATGCCGATGCGCCGGGTCTTGAGAGGCGCCAAGCCGTGACGCAGCGCGAAAGGCGCCAGCAGAACAAACGCGATGGCGTTCTGAAAGAAGACGTTCACCATCGCCGGCGAGCCGGGCGCGGCCGCCTTGGCGAACGCGCCCATCGCGGCCAGGCTGGCAAAGGCAAGCGTCGCCATCGCGAGGCCGATCAGCAGGTTCTCTTCGCGTTTCGCTGGCTCGGTGGAGGACAAGACGGTAACCGGCGCGTCAGCCGGGCTTGCGGCCGCGGCTGTAGCCCTGGAGCATCTCGCCGGACTCGCAGACCACCATCATCGCGCGCCAGTTTTCGACAAAGTGGTCGGCGTCGTCCTTGCCGATCAGCGCGACCATGCGGTCGTAGTAGGGACCCTTGAGTTTCTCGTATTCCTCGCGGACTTTCAGGCGGTACCACCGCGATGCATTCTTGATGACGACATCGACGAGACCGGCGCCCTGCAAGACCTCGCGGTACTCCTCCAGGGTGCGCATGGCATAGGTCAGGCCCTCCATCTTGAACCAGTAGAGCATGGCGTCGCTGTAGTCGCCCGGCGACTTCAGCCAGTCGTAAACGGTGACCCAGCCGCCCGGCTTCAGGACACGCAGGCATTCGGCGAACATGGCTTCCTTGTCCTCGACCTGGGTGAACGCGCCGGATGAGAAGACGACGTCGAAACTGCCGTGGTCGAACGGCAGCGGGCCTGCCTCGACCACCTTGAAGGCGAGCTTGTCGTCGAGACCGGCCGCTTTGCCATAGGTCTTGGCCTTGGCAACCAGCGGTGCCTCCAGATCGATGCCGGTGACGTGGGCGCCGTGGTCTCGCGCCAGCACGATCGCCGGACCGCCGATGCCGCAGCCGATGTCGAGCACCTGCTTGTCGCGGAGATCGAGGCCGGCGACCATGCGGTCGACATTGCCCTTGCCGCCCGGCGCCATGAACCCCTCGCCCCAGACCAACTCCAGGACGGCGATCATGGCGTCGTGATACTCGTTGTCGTGACCCATACTCGTCAGGCCGCGCCCGGCAGCACCGCGTCGATCAGGTTGGGACCTTCGTTCGAGAGCGCGGCGGCGAGCGCGCGGTTGAACTGTTCGGCGGTCTCGGCGCGCACGCCTTCGACGCCCATGCTGTTCGCCATGGCGACCCAGTCGAGATCCGGTCGGTCAAGATCGAACATGTCGTGCGCCTTGGGCCCGGGATTGGCGCCGACGTTCAGGAGCTCGCCGTGCAGGATGGCGTAGCCGCCGTTGTTCAGGATGACGGTCGTGACGTCGCATTTCTCGCGCGCCTGGGTCCACAACGCCTGGATCGTGTACATGGCGCTGCCGTCGCCGACCAGCGACAGCACCTTGCGGTCGGGGCAGGCGATCGCCGCGCCGGTCGCCTCGGGCAGGCCGCGGCCGATCGAGCCGCCGGTGCCGAACAGCCAGTCATGCGGCGGCGCGCCGCGGGTCAGGGGATGCAGGTGGCGGCCCGACGTGATCGCCTCGTCGGAGACGATGCAGCCTTCGGGCAGCAGGTTGCCGATCGCAGCACCGAGGGATTCGAGGTTCAGGTCGCCCTCCATCAAGGCCGGACGCTCGGGTTCGCTCAGAATGGGCTCCAGGTCGCCAGCGCCCAGTTCGTCGGCGAGCCAGGCGAGCGCGCCGGCGATGTCCTGGTCGACCGTCGCCAGCGTATGCGGCCGGCAGGTCTCGGGGATCAGGACACTGGGCTTGCCCGGATAAGCGAAGAACGCCACCGGCACCTTGGTGCCGACCAGGATGATGTGGCGGAACGCGCCGGTCACCGCCAGCGCCTGGTCGACGATATAGGGCATGCGTTCGACGGCGACACGGCCGGTACCGCGCTCGCAGCGCGCCGCGCCGAACTCCGTGCGCAATTCGGCACCGGTCTTCTGCGCGATGCGGTCCGCCATGGCCAACGCGTCGGCGCGCAAGGCTTTGCCGCCCAGGAACAGCAGGGTCGGTTCGCCGGAACGCAGGATGTCCGCACAGTCGCGGATGGCACCCTCATCGACCGGTTCGGGCGGCAGCACCGCCGGCACTGGCGCGGTGCCCGATGCCTCGTTCCACGCGGTGTCGGCGGGCAGGATCAGCGTCGCGATACGGCCCGGCGCGCCACGGGCTTCGGCGATCGCCTGGGCGCCGTCGACAGCAACCGACGGCGCATCGGCCGAGGTTTTGACCCAATGCGACACGGGCCAGGCGATGCCTTCGATATCGGCGGTCAGCGGCGCGTCGTGTTCGATGTGATAAGTCGCGTGCTCGCCCACGATGTTGACGATCGGCGTGTGCGCCTTCTTCGCGTTGTGCAGGTTGGCGAGCCCGTTGCCCAGCCCCGGCCCGGTATGCAACAGGGTCGCCGCCGGTTTGTCCAACATGCGGCCATAGCCGTCGGCCGCGCCGGTCACCACGCCTTCGAACAGGCCGAGGATGCAGCGCATGCCGTCGACCTTGTCGAGCGCGGCGCAGAAATGCATCTCCGACGTGCCGGGATTGGTGAAGCACACGTCGACATCGCCCTCGACCAGCGTGCGCACCAGGCTTTCAGCTCCATTCATCGGGTCGATCCCAATCTGGTCAAGCCAATCGTATGCGTGGTACAATTTTCTCGAAAGCTAAACTCGAAAACTTCAACCAATTGTATTCTCCTGATTAGTGCTGCATTGACTGCTCGACGACAGCTCTTAGATGCCTGATCTTTCGGAAGACACCATAAAGCTGATCCTTGCACTCGTTGTGCCTGGCTTCATCGGTATGTTGAGCTACCGGCTGCTTCAACCCAACCAGCGACTGAGACTCAAAGACGATTGGCCCGATGCGTTGATCTTTGGGTTGATTCTGTTTTGTGTTGCCCAGTTCTTGTTGAACCCGCTTCTACCCGACGGTGCGAAACCGCAGAACTCAAGCTTTGCGTTTGGTGTCTATCTTCTCCTTTTCCCCGTTCTATGCGCGATCATTCTCAATCTACTTCTTCATGTTCTGGAAAAGCGGAAGTTGATTTTGGCTCGCGCGCCAACGGCCTGGGACCATGTCTTTCGACGGTCGAAGAGCTATTGGATTGTTGTTCATCTGAATGACGGTCGCCGAATTGGTGGCTATTTTGCGAAGCAGTCCTACGCTAGTTCCTATCCCGAGCCAGGTCATGTGTATCTGGAGGCACTGTGGACTCTTGATGAGAAGGGGGGGTTTGATAAGAAGGTCGAGCAGTCGGAAGGTCTTTTACTTCGCCCATCGGACTACCAAATGATAGAGTTGTTCGAGGATAAGTAGGCAACTGTCCATCAGCCAGATGGGACCAAAGGCATGGCGCAAGAAACTGACAAATCTCAGACTGTCAAAACACCTCTTGAAAAGGGTGGCTATGTTCCAACGTCGAGTGGATCCGGCGCCAACCCCCCTCGTGGATCCGGAGTACCCGACAAACCAGAACCTGAGAAGCGGTAACGCCGCGTCGCAGAGTAGACTCTGACAACGAACATGTTAGCTCGTTAGCCGCTTTGTAGGTGGCCCTCCATACTTCAGCCACTCTTCTGCGTCGTGCCTATGCGGGCAGCACGTTTGCCCTCGACCAGCGTGCGCACCAGGCTTTCAGCTCCGTTCATCGGTCTTCCTTGAGAAAATCGTTGTAGACGACCGTCAGGTTCTCGACCGCGGTCTCATAGAACTGCCGGCCATGTTCGGGCGTCGACAGCGACGGCAGGCTGCCGATACGCCCGTCGGGATAGCGGCGCCGGTAGTCGTCGGCATCGTAAATGCCGCTATAGGCCGGCGCGCGGCTTTCGAAGTTCACGTTCTTGATTGATTCCGGATAGGCGTATTGGGTCAGCGATACCTCGCTGCAGGTGGCGTGATCGCCCTCGTCGTCGCCATAGAGTTTCTTGCCCAGTTCCCGGACGCCCTTGCCGTCCCACCAGTTTCGCGACGTCAAGCGGATCGGCCGCTTGCTGTCCCACGCCTCCAGGCTGATGTCGGAGTAGATCTCGGCGAACGCGGCATGGATGGTCGCGATGTTGCCGCCGTGGCCGTTCAGGAAAAAGAACCGGTCGAAGCCGTGTTTGGCGAGTGATATCACGGAATCGCGCATGACGGCGATCAGGGTCGAAGGGCGCAGGCACATGGAGCCCGAGAAGCCCAGGTGGTGCTGGGCGATGCCGACCGAGATGGTCGGCGCGACCATGGCGTCGGCCGCCTCGCCCAGCCCCTTGGCGACCACCTCCGGGCAGATCGCGTCGGTACCGATCAGGCCGTTGGGGCCATGCTGCTCGGTCGAACCGATGGGCAGGATGATGCCGGTCGAACGTTTCAGGTAGGTCTCGACCTCCTGCCAGGTACTCAAGTGAAGTTGCATGCCGGAAAACTCCTGCCCGGACCGGGCGGTTAGGGGGGCGGCGTGACGAGCGCGGATTCTTGCCCGCGCGGTCCAATGTAGCAACAATGCGCTTACAAATCGCAGGTACGGCCGCTATACGTGCCGTTTTAGGGAGGATTGCCGTATGACCGAGGATACCGTCTATCCGGTGACCGGGGACTGGGCCGGTCGCGCCTGGGCCGACAATGACAAGTATCTGCAGATGTACCAGCGATCGATCGACGACCCCGAGGGGTTCTGGGGCGAGCACGGCCACCGCATCCATTGGATAGAGCCCTACACCAAGGTCAAGAACACGAGCTATGACGGCGACGTCTCGATCAAGTGGTTCGAGGACGGCAAGCTCAATGTCTCCGCCAATTGCCTTGACCGCCATCTGACCGGCGATCACGCCCACGACACCGCGATCATCTGGGAACCGGACGATCCGAACGAAGAGGCACTTTACCTCTCCTATCGCGATGTCTTCGAGGAAACCTGCCGCATGGCGAACGCCCTCAAGGCGCTGGGCGCCAAGAAGGGCGACCGGATCACGATCTACATGCCGATGATCCCCGAGGCCGCCTACGCCATGCTGGCCTGCACGCGGATCGGCGCGATCCACTCCGTCGTATTCGGCGGTTTTTCGCCGGACTCGCTCGCCAACCGCATCCAGGACTGCGATTCCAACATCGTCATCACCGCCGACGAGGGCCTGCGCGGCGGCCGCAAGGTGCCGCTGAAGGTCAACATGGACGAGGCGCTGAAGTCGTGCCCCTCGGTTACCGCATCCCTGGTGGTCCGGCGCACCGGTGCCGACGTCGCCATGCAGGACGGCCGCGACCACTGGTGGCATGAGATGCGCGAGAGCGTCGAGCACGAGTGCCCGCCCGAGGTAATGGATGCCGAGGACCCGCTCTTCATCCTCTATACCTCCGGTTCGACCGGCAAGCCGAAGGGCGTCCTGCACACCACAGGCGGCTATATCGTCTACGCCTCGATGACGCACCAGTATGTCTTCGACTACCACGAGGGCGACATCTACTGGTGCACCGCCGATGTCGGCTGGGTCACCGGCCACAGCTACATCGTCTACGGCCCGCTCGCCAACGGCGCGACGA
>JANQGO010000103.1 GCA_028277285.1 Alphaproteobacteria bacterium
GCAAGGAGGCGTTCTACCGCCAGGTCGAGATGCCGCTGGACGACGCCTACCGCTACGCCAGCGAGGTCATGACGCGGAACATGCTGGCCCACGATGCCGGCGAAGGCATCGATGCGTTCATCGAGAAGCGCGATCCCGTCTGGACGGGCGAGTGAGTTCGTGAACCACGACCATTACGACGACGCTTACCTGCGCGACATCCTGCGCCGCTGCCGGACGATCGCCATGGTCGGCGCCAGCCCGAAATGGGTCCGGCCCAGCTTTTTCGCGATGAAGTATCTGCAGGCCAAGGGTTACCGGGTGCTGCCGGTCAATCCCGGCGCCGCCGGCCAGACGATCCTGGGCGAGACGGTCTATGGCTCGCTGGCCGAGACACCGGGCCCGTTCCAGATGGTCGATATCTTCCGCAATGCGGAAGCCGCCGGCGCCATCGTCGACGAGGCCATCGCGCTGAAGGACGACAAGGGCATCGAGGTCATCTGGATGCAGCTTCTGGTGCGCAACGACGGGGCCGCCGCGCGGGCCGAGGCCGCCGGTCTCAAGGTCGTCATGAACCGGTGCCCCAAGATCGAATACGGCCGGCTCTCGGGCGAACTCTCCTGGGGCGGCATCAATTCCGGCATCATCACCGCCAAGGCGTTGCGGGCGCCATGAAACGGGCGCTTAGCCTTGCCGTCGTCGTCGCGTGTCTGGCGCTCGCCGGCTGCGGCTGGACCGTGGATTGGCAGAAGACCGGCGAGCTGTGGATCGGCGCGCTGTGCGACGGCGTCTCGAAGTGCACCTACGACGCCGACGGCGACCCCTACACCCTGCACTAGACGGAAACGCGGATGGCGGACAGCGACGGCAAGACCTACGGCATCGAGACCAAGGCGGTGCATGCCGGCGCACGGCCCGATCCGGTGACCGGCGCGCGCGCCACGCCGATCTACCAGACCACCAGTTTCGTCTTCGACGACGTCGACCACGCGGCGTCGCTCTTCAACCTCCAGACCTTCGGCTACATCTATTCGCGCATCACGAATCCGACGGTCGCGGTGTTCGAGGAACGCATCGCGAGCCTGGAGGACGGCCGCGCCGCCGTCGCCTGCGCATCCGGGCATGCCGCCCAGTTCCTGTGTTTCTTCACCCTGCTGGAGCCGGGCGATCACATCGTCGCGTCGAAGTACCTCTATGGCGGCTCCGTCACCCAGTTCACCCGCACCTTTCCGAAGATCGGCTGGACCTCGACCCTGGTCGATCCCAACGATCTGGCCGCGGTCGAGGCGGCGATCCAGGAGAACACCAAGGCCATCTTCGTCGAGGCGCTGGCCAATCCGGGCGGGATTATCGTCGACCTGGAACCGCTGGTGAAGCTGGCCAAGAGCCACAAGATCCCGCTCGTCGTCGACAACACCATGGCGACGCCGTATCTCTGCCAGCCGATCCACTGGGGCGCCGACATCGTCGTGCACTCCGCGACCAAGTTCATCGGCGGCCACGGCAACTCCATGGGCGGCGTCATCGTCGAATCCGGCGCCTTCGACTGGTTCGCCAGCGGTAAGTTCCCCGGCATGACCGAACCGGAGCCCGCCTATCACGGCCTCACCTTCGCCGAGACCTTCGGCGATTTCGGATTCACCATGAAGGCGCGCGCCGTCGCCCTGCGCGATTTCGGCCCGGCGCTCTCGCCGACCAACGCCTTCAACCTGATCACCGGCTGCGAGACCCTGCCGCTGCGGATGCAGCGCCATTGCGACAACGCGCTCGCCATAGCGACGTTCCTGGAGACCCACCCGAAAGTCGCCTGGGTGTCCTATGCCGGCCTGCCCGCCAGCCCCTACCACGATCTGGCAAATCGTTATCTTAGAGAGGGTTATGGCAGCGTCTTCACCTTCGGTGTGAAAGGTGGTTTTGATGCCGGGACCTGGGTCGTCGAGACCGTCAACCTGTTCAGCCACCTCGCGAACATCGGCGACACCCGCAGTCTGATCATTCACCCGGCCAGCACCACCCACCGCCAACTCGAACCGGCCGAACGCGAGGCCGCCGGCGCGGGCGACGACGTGATCCGGCTCTCGATCGGCATCGAGACGGTGACCGACCTGATCGACGACCTCGACCAGGCGCTCAACGCCGCCTGAAGCCGCACCGAACACGCTCGTTCCACACCAGTCTCGCGTCCCGGGCTCGACCCGGGATCTATGAACACGGACCGGTCAGAGAGAGGCTCCCGCTCGCCCGTTCGTGTTCATGGATGCCGGCTCTCCGCTTCGCTCGGCCGGCATGCGTGATGGGATGATGTCGTTAGAGCCTGAGTTCCTTGGTGATGACGTCCGGCGACGGCGCGTTGTCCGAGGCGATGACCTCGAAGCCCAGATCGTCGTAGATCACGTTCGCGGCCACCATGGACGGCAAGGTCTCCAACCGCACGCTGCGGCAGCCGAGGTCGCGCGCTTCGCCAAGGACCGCCTCGGTCAGGCGGCGTCCCAACGCCAAGCCACGCGCGCTCGGTTCAACGAAGAGCCGCTTGATCTCGCAGGCGCCGTCCCGGCCCATCGATCGCAAGGCGATGACGCCCAGGATCTCGCCCCCGCTCTCGGCCAGAAGTAAGCGCCCCGAGGGCGGCGCATAGTCTCCGGGCAAGGATTCGATTTCCTTATCAAATCCCTGAAAACACGTCTGAAATCCCAATGACTTCGCGTAAGACATGAAGAGCGTGCGGACCGCGGCAAGGTCCGCCTCGCCTTCGGCGTCGCGCAACGTCACGGACTGCGGGTCGCGATCGTTTGATGTCTGTTCGGTGCTCATGAGTCCGGATCATTCCGCTTGGCGCATGGTCATGTCAATGCGGGCAATTGGTGCATGGACGCCGGTCGCGCGGGCCGCTAAGCAGCCTGCCTTGGGGTTGGAGGTCCGCCATGGCGCCACGGGATCGCAGACAACTGGGGCTGGGTATCCTGTTCGCATTCCTGGCGGCCAGCGTGTGGTCCGGCTGGATGGTGGTGTCGCGCTATGGCGCGACCCACGACCTGACGGCGCCCGACATTGTCTTTCTGCGCTTCCTGGCGGCGGGCCTCGTGACGCTGCCGGTCTTCATCATCCGCTGGCCGGAAATCCGCCGCATCGGCTGGGCGGGCCTCCTCATTCTCGGCGCCTTCGGCGGTGTGCCCTACAGCCTGGCGTCCGTCGCGGGCATGGTCTACGCGCCGGCGGCCCAGGCGGCGGTGGTCATACCGGGCGCCCTTCCCATTTTCGCCACCCTGCTCGCCTGGGCCTGGCTCAGCGAACGTGTCGGCGGCCTACGCTGGCTGGGACTGGCCCTGGTTCTGGGCGCGATCGCGCTGATCGGCCTGGAGGGCGGCGTGACCGGCACCTGGCACGGCTATGTGTTGTTTCTGGGCGCGGCCGCCATGTGGGCCGCCTTCACGGTCGGCACGCGTGTCTACGGTCTGCGGCCGATGAGCAACGTCGCCGTCATCTCGGTCCTGTCGCTGGTGTGGTACGCGCCGCTCTTCCTGGCAGCGGGCGCGAGCCGCCTGGATCAAGCGGGCTCCGGCGATATCGCCCTGCAGTTCGTCTATCAGGGACTGCTCGCCGGTTTGCTGGCGCCGATCATGTACACCCGCTCGATCCACGCCATCGGCGCGCCGCGCGCGGCCCTGATCATGGTGCTGGTTCCGGTGCTGACGCCGATCCTGGGCTGGCTCTTCCTGGGTGAGATACCGGGCTGGCTCACCGTCGCCGGCATCCTGCTGGTGCTGCCCGGCATGGCCATGGCGGGTGGCGTCGTTGACGCGCTGATAAGGACCAGACGCTAGAAAACCAACGGTCTAGCGACAGATTCCGACGGAGCCCTCGGCACAGATCGTCTCGCCGTCGGTCCATGTCGCGCCGGAGAGATCGGCGCCGGTGAAGTCGGCGCTTCTGAGATTGGCGCCGGTGAAGTCGACGCCGGTCAGGTTCGCGAACAGGTACTTGCTGTTCCTCGCATTGACGCCGCGAAACGAGGCGCCGCTCAAATCAGAACGATCGAAGCGCGCGTCGGTCAGGCTGGCGTCATCGAAGATGGCGTCGGTAAGGATCGCCTCGACGAACCGCGCGCGGTAGCCATCGATGCGCGAGAAGTTGGCGCCCCGCAGATCGGAGTTGCTCAGGCTCGCGCCGCGCATGTTGGCGCCGGTGACGTCGATGTCGGGAAAATCGGACCGGCTGAGGTCGCAGTTGCGCCAGTTCACGCCCGGCCTGGGCAGGTCGGTGCAATCGGCCATGGCCGGCGGTGCATAGAGCAGCGGCAACAGGCCGACCCCAACACCGATCAAACAGACAAGTCTATACATGGCGCGCATTAGGGCATCGCCCGCCCGTGAACACAAGATGGCTGAACACAGCACCGCACTTTCATTTTCTGAGTTTTTGAAATCCTCGCTCAAGGCGCCGCGCAGCCGCGGCACGGCTCTTCCCCGAGCCGCTTGCCGCGCCGCCACGCATCGGGGTCGACGAAGTCGCCGCGCCACAGGCCGATACCGTCCAGTTTCGCACGGGCTTCCGACGCGTTGAGCGCGTTGCTGAAGAAAGCCCGCCCGACCGCCATGCCCGAACGGACCATGGCCACGCCGATATCGATCTCCCCGTCGAGACAGGTCGCAAGGGTTCGTCCTCGTTCGTCAATACCACAGGCCAGACAAGCAAGCTGCCGGCCGTCGACAAGACCAGCAAGGGACGCTTTGGCTTCGCGTCCGCAATCCCAGATCTCTTCGCCGATCCGGCATGTCTGGATCATGTCCGGCGCGTCGACGGCGTGAAGACGAATGACGATTCTGGCCTCGCCCGATGTGGTCAGCGTCAACGTGTTGCCGTCGATCGCCTCGGCGACGCCGGAGATGACCGGCGGCTGGCACGCCTCGGTAATCGGATCGAAGAACGCGGCGGCCGCGCCGGGCAGGCATGTGGCGGCAAACGCAAGGGCCATGAGGCATCGAACCATGGCGCCACCATAGCCGAAGGGACGCGCCATGCCGTTCACATCCTGGAGGGGAAAGCGCGATGGGGTGGCTGATGGGATTCGAACCCACGGCCTCCTGGACCACAACCAGGCGCTCTAACCAACTGAGCTACAGCCACCATCCGAAACGCTTGCTTAACCGCCGCTTCTGTACGATCAACCCCTATCCGGGTCAACCGCGATCTGGGGTTTTGAGGGGGACACGCGCGGTCATGAAGACAGCGGCCAATCTCGACCAACTTCGTTCCGAGACGGCGTTTGCCGTGCTTGCGCGCGCCACCGAACTGGCGGCCCAGGGTCGCGACATCATTAACCTCGGCATCGGTCAGCCGGACTTCAAGACGCCGGACCATATTGTCGACGCGGCGATCAAGGCGCTTCATGACGGCCATCACGGTTACACGCCGGCGCCGGGCATCCCTGCCCTGCGTGAAGCGGTCGCCGCCAACGTCCTGGCCCATCGCGGTGTCGAGGTCAGTCCCGAACAGGTGATGATCGTGCCCGGCGGCAAGATGACCATGTTCTTCGCGATCCTGATGTTCGGCCAACCGGGCACCGAGATCCTCTATCCCAATCCCGGCTTCCCGATTTATGAATCGATGATCGGCTACACCGGCGCCAAGCCGGTGCCGATCGCGCTCCACGAGGACAAGGGGTTCTCGTTCGATGCCGACGACGTGCTCGCCAACCTGAACGAGCGCACCCGTCTGATCATCCTGAACAGTCCGGCCAACCCGACCGGCGGCGTGATCGACGATGACGCGCTCGAGCGCCTGGTCGAGGGCCTCGAAACGTGGCCCGACATCGCCGTCCTGTCCGACGAAATCTACAGCAGATTGCTTTATGACCACCGTGAACATCGTTCACTTTTGAGCTTTTCCGCCATTCGCGACCGTGTCATCCTGCTGGACGGCTGGTCGAAGACCTATGCGATGACCGGCTGGCGTATTGGCTATGGGGTGTGGCCGCGGGCGCTGGTTCCCATGATCGACAAGCTGATCGTTAACGCGAATTCCTGCACCAACGCGGCGACGCAATACGCCGCGCTGGCGGCACTGACCGGTTCCCAGGACTGTGTCGACACCATGCGCCGGGCCTTCGACGAGCGGCGCAGCTTGATCGTCGAGCTGTTGAACGGCCTGCCGGGCTTCCGGTGCCAAACGCCGCTCGGCGCCTTCTACGCCTTTCCGAACATCGAGGGGACCGGCCGCACGGCGCGCGAGCTGGGTCACGATTTGCTTGAGGAATGCGGCGTCGCGACCATCCACGGCACCAGCTTCGGCGCCATGGGCGAAGGTTTCTTGAGGTTCTCCTACGCCGCTTCCAGCGACGACATCCGGACCGCCGTCGCGCGCATCGCCGAGTTCCTGGAGCACGCGCAGTGAGCCTGCTGCCCGATCCCGCGGCGTTCGCCGTCTTCCTGACGGCCAGCGTCGTCATCTCGATCACGCCGGGCCCCGATCTTACTTACGTATTCGCACGAGGTCTGGCCCACGGCAGCAGGGCCGGGCTGGTCTCCGTGGCCGGTATCGTCTCCGGGCTGGTCGTCCACACCCTGCTCGTCGCGCTCGGCCTGGCGGCCCTGGTCGCGGAATCCGACACCGCGTTCGATATCATCCGTTATGCCGGCGCGGCCTATCTGCTGTGGATGGGCTACCGCCTGATCCGCAGCCGCGCAGGCCTTGCCGAGAATGGCCCGCCCGACACCAGCCGCTGGTCGACCATCTATTTACAAGGCCTCTTAACAAATCTTCTTAACCCTAAGATTTTGCTATTTTTTCTGGCTTTCCTTCCGCAGTTCGCCGACCCCTCCCGCGGCTCGGTCGGCCTGCAAATCGGGATCCTGGGCGCCATCCTGATCGCCTGTGGCTTGGTCGCGTTGACCAGCACCGCCCTTGCCAGCGGGTCGTTGCGCCACATGCTGGCACGCCATCCGCTGTGGCTGAGGATACAGAACATCGTGACGGGCTCGTTGATGATCGCGCTGGCGGCCCACCTGCTCGCCTTTGGCCGGCGCTGAGGCGATGGCCATCCACCGCCCGGCTTGTGACGTCACACACAATTGCGGAGCCGCCCCCTGTAATTCGCCATGTTCTGGCCCACATGTTGCGACGGGTGAGGGACGATTGACCCAGGATGGGATCAGATGACCCGTTTTTATGCGTTTTTTCTTGTTGCAGCCCTCGCCCTCATTCCCGCCACAGGTGTGGCGGCGCCGGACAAGGGCGAAATCACAAATCGCCTGCTGGCGGCGCTGTACGGCGATTCAGGCGCGGTTGAGACCGAACTGACCGGCGATCTGCGCACGCTATACGCGCGCACCGGCTATAAGCCGATCTGGTGGCAGAAGGGCGGCTGGTCCAGCCGGGCACACGATGCCATCGCGGCACTCGACGTATCGAATTGGCACGGAATCAACAACGCGCGATACGGCGCTGACACCCTGAGCCAGCTTATGGCCCTGCCGCCGGAAACCCTTTCGGTTGAGGGGGTTACCTATATCGATCTGGCCCTGTCCTCGGCCATGCTGGCCTATGTCGGCGACCAGGCATCCGGCCGCGCCGATCCCAGCGCGACGAACTGGCACTCGCGGATCGGCGCCGCCGTCGACCCGATCGACCTGCTGACCGAAGGCCTGGCCACCCGCGACTTCGCGGCCTGGCTCCACAGCACCGCGCCGCTCCACGGCAGTTACGGCGCCCTGGTGGTCGAATTCTCCGCGCTCAACTACCTGACGCCCCTGCCCTGGGAAGATCTGGACCGCCAGGGCCTGATCCGCGCCGGCGAGACGGACGCGCGCATTCCCGAGATCCGCGACCGGTTGATCACGCTGGGCGATTACCGCGTGCCGCGTCCGGCTAACCCCGTCGACCAGCGCTTCGACGCCCGAAGCGAGATCTACGACGAGGCGCTTGTCGCCGCCGTCGAGGCCTTCCAGCGCCGTCACGGACTTGAGGACGATGGCGTCATCGGGCCGAAGACGATGGCCGCCATCAACATGTCGCCGGCCGAGCGCATGCAGACGATCGCCGTCAACCTGGAGCGGTTGCGCTGGCTGCCCGACCCCTCTCTCTTCACCGGGCGCCATATCGTCATCAACGTCGCGGGCTATCAGCTCACCGCCTATCAGGATGGCGCCGTCGCGCTGACCATGCCGGTGATCGTCGGTCAGCCGCGCCACAAGACGCCGTTGCTCGCCGACCAGATCGTCAACGTGAAGTTCGCGCCGACCTGGACCGTGCCCGACCGCATCGCCCGGCGCGAGCTGCTGCCCAAGATCCAGGAAGACCCGGCCTATCTCGCCGACAACAACTTCCGTGTGTTCGCCGATTGGTCCGCCAATGTCGAGGTCGACCCCGCGAGCATCGACTGGATGAGCTATTCGTCGAGCTACCTGCCGTTCATGCTGCGCCAGGAACCCGGCCCCTCCAACGCGCTGGGCCTGATCCGCTTTTCGCTGTCGAACGAGCTTGATATCTACCTGCACGACACCGGCTCGCGGCACCTCTTTACCGAGGCCGAACGCAGCCTGAGCCACGGTTGCGTGCGCGTCGGCGCGCCTGTCGAACTGGCCGACTTCGTGCTCGATGGACTGGACAAGGCGTGGACGCCGGACGAGATCCTGAGCGCGATGGACGCGCCGCGGCCGCACTATCAGCGTCTGGCCGAACCGATCCCGGTTGACCTGGTCTACGTCACCGCCTGGGCCGACGATGAAGGACGCATTCACTATCGCAAGGACATCTACGGTTACGACCAGGCGCTCTCCGAGCAGTTGATGGCGGTGGACAACAACGGCCATGCCAGCCTGGTGTCGCTGATGGAGACCCTGGACGGGCTCGACATCGAACGTTTTGTCGCTCCCGATTCGCCGACCATCACCGCGGCCTTGACCGAAGCTCAAGATTGACACCAGAAATACGACTTAACTATTTGGAATAAAATAGGTATTCGCATTCTCCCGAACGGTGGCGCGCGGCGATTTTGCGGCTGCAACACAACTGCAACATCGGCCGCCATATTTCCGCCACACTACTACTTTCGAGTGATACCACGGATTGGGGCAACACTCTTGACCGATCCGTGAAATCGCTCATTTTCTTTTTATTTTCAATAGGTTGACTGCGCTTGTTCCGTTCCCTGTCACGGCGATTCCTGGCGTGTCCTTTACACGCTACTCCGGAAGTTGCTAGACCCTCTCCATATAGGGAGTTCACAAAACGGGACACACCCATGCAGGTTCGGGATGGCGGCCGACGCCAGGGGCTTAGTCGGCGCCGCGCACTTCATGTCATCACCGGCGGTTTGGCCGCCACAGCAAGCTTTTCTGCGGTTGAGGCCGGCAAGGCCCTCGCCGTACCTCTGCCCGGCGTCAAACCGGAGCTAGAGGCCGCATCCGGGGTTCCGCTCCCCGGCACCAAACCCCAGTGGGTCGATGAGGGCCTGAGCCGCGAAGTTCGCACCATCGCGTTCGAGCACCAGTGGACCGGCGAGAAGCTGAACGTGCCCTATTATGAGCACGGCCACGTCTTGATTGATGCACTCGCGGAGATCGATCACATCCTGCGCGACAGCCGTAACGGTCAGACCCATCCGACCGACCCGGCCATGCTGGATATCCTGGTCGCCATGCGCCAGCGCCTCGGCACCGACGCGCCGTTCTATGTGGTCTGCGGTTACCGGTCGCCCGAAACCAACGAGATGTTGGCCGAACAAGGCGGCGGCGTCGCGAAGAACAGCTATCACATGGCCGGCAAGGCTATCGACATTCGCATGCCGAACCGCGATACGGCGACCATGCGCGCGGTCGCTCTTGATCTGCAGGCCGGCGGCGTTGGCTATTACGGCCGATCCAACTTCCTGCACATCGATTCCGGGCCGGTGCGCAGCTGGACCTAACCCAACCGGCGTCTCTCTGCTCTAGGCTGCGAACCGCTTCGCCAGCCTGTCCGATGCTTCATCCAGAATGTCGTCCTGCTTGGAAAAGCAGAAGCGCGCGAGGTGGTGCACCTCGCCGGTGCGGTAGAACGCGCTGACCGGCACCGCCGTGACACCGGCTTCCAGCGTGATGAGCTGACAAAATTCTTCGTCGGTCCCGTTGAAACCCAAAGGCCTGAAGTCGGCGCTGACAAAATAGGTGCCGCCGGACGGCAGCACGTCGAAGCCGGCACGGGCGAGCCCGGCCGACAGCCGGTCGCGTTTGGCCTGCATGTCACCGGCCAAACCGCTGAAGTAACCGTCTTCCTTGGCAAGCCCATAAGCGACCGCCTTCTGTAGATCGGGCGGCGTCGTAAAGGTCATGAACTGATGGGTCTTCATGATCGGCGCCAGCAAGTCCGGCGCGCCGACCACCCAGCCGACCTTCCATCCGGTCAGCGAGAAGATCTTGCCCGCCGAGCCGATCCGCAGCGTCCGCTCGCGCATGCCCGGCAGGTTGATGAGCGGGAGGTGATCGGCGCCATCGAACACCAGGTGCTCATAGACCTCGTCGCAAATGGCGACGACGTCGTGGCGCACGCACAGTTCGGCGATGGCCGACAGTTCCTCGGCGCTGAAGACCTTCGAGGCCGGGTTCATCGGCGTATTCAACAGGATCGCCTTGGTCTTCGGCCCGAACGCCTCCTCCAGCGCCGCCATCGGCAGTTTCCAATCCGGCGGTTCCAGACGAACGTAGCGCGGCACCGCGCCGGCGCGCGCGACGATCGGCGGATAGGAATCGTAGAGCGGCTCCAGCAGAATGACCTCGTCGCCCGGGTTCAGAAGGCCGAAGAAACAGTCGGCCAGCGCCTCCGTCGCCCCGGACGTCACCAGCACCTCGCGCTGCCAATCGACATCGAGGCCATAGAAGCGCGCCGCATGGGCGGCGATCGCCTGGCGCAGCTCGGGCAGCCCGGCCATCGGCGGATACTGGTTGGGGCCGGCCATCAAGGCATCGGCGGCCGCCCGGCGCACGTCTTGCGGGCCGTCTTCGTCAGGGAAACCCTGGCCCAGGTTGATCGAGCCGTGCTCGATCGCCAGCCGTGACATGACCTCGAAGACAGTCGTGCCCAGACCGTCCATCACCTGATTGGCGGGTTTCATCAAGACCTCCCGAAAACGCCGGGCGCACCTTGCCGCAGCACCGTGGCCGCCGCAACTGACCAAAATTTAGGCAGCCGCCTAATTTGGCAGCAGAATAATCTCACCATTGAGATCAGAAATTTCCCTTATCTTATTGATATTCAATAAACAACGATTCTTCAGCCACTTGGCACGCGGCATGCTCTTGTGTGGCAGAGATCACCCGCACCAATCCGGATAGCAAACCCGTCATGAAAAAGATCGAAGCCATCATCAAGCCGTTCAAGCTGGATGAGGTCAAGGAAGCGCTGCACGAAATCGGTCTGCAGGGCCTGACCGTGATCGAGGCCAAGGGCTTCGGCCGCCAGAAGGGCCATACGGAGCTCTACCGTGGCGCCGAGTACGTCGTCGACTTCCTGCCCAAGGTGAAGATCGAGCTGGTCCTGGACGACAACCTGGTCGACCGGGCCGTCGACGCGATCCAGGACGCCGCGCGCACCGGGCGCATTGGCGACGGCAAGATCTTCGTCACCCCCATCGAGGACGTCATCCGCATTCGCACCGGCGAGCGCGGTCCCGACGCCATCTGAACCCACCCTCACCCAATCAACCTCTTTACACTCAGGGAGCAACAGCCGTGTCCGACGCCGAAAGCCTTCTCAAGCAGATCAAGGATGAGGACATCCCCTATGTCGATCTCCGCTTCACCGATCCGCGCGGCAAGTGGCAGCATCTGACCATCGCCAACCGCATGGTCGACGAAGACTTCTTCACCGACGGCATCATGTTCGACGGTTCCTCGATCGCCGGCTGGAAGGCGATCAACGAGTCCGACATGACGCTGATGCCCGACCCCTCGTCCGCGGTCATGGATCCGTTCGAGCCGCAGCCGACCATGATCATCAACTGCGACATCATCGAACCGTCGACCGGCCAGGCCTACAGCCGCGATCCCCGCTCTACCGCGAAACGCGCGGAAGCTTATCTCAGCTACTCCGGCATCGGCGACACCGCCTATTTCGGACCGGAGCTGGAGTTTTTCATTTTCGACAGCGTGCGCTTCTCCGTCGACCCGGACCACAGCTTCTACGATCTCGATTCCGCCGAAGGGCCCTACAACAGCGCCACCTTCTATGAGGAGGGCAATCAGGGACACCGGCCGCGCGACAAGGGCGGCTACTTCCCGGTTGCGCCGGTCGACCGCGGCAGCGAGATCCGCTCGGAGATGTTGACGACCATGGCCGGCATGGGCGTGCCGATCGACAAGCATCACCACGAGGTGGCGCCGGCCCAGCACGAGCTGGGCATGACCTTCGACACGCTGCTGACCTGTGCCGACAACGTGCAGAAGTACAAGTACGTCGTGCAGATGGTCGCCCACAGCTACGGCAAGACCGCGACCTTCATGCCCAAGCCGGTGATGCACGACAACGGATCGGGCATGCACACCCATCAGTCGATCTGGCGCGACGGCAAGCCGCTGTTCGCCGGTACCGGCTATGCGGATCTCTCGGAAATGGCGCTGTTCTACATCGGCGGCATTATCAAACACGCCAAGGCGCTGAATGCCTTCACCAACGCCTCGACCAACAGCTACAAGCGTCTGGTGCCGGGCTTCGAGGCGCCGGTGCTGCTGGCCTATAGTTCCCGCAACCGGTCGGCGTCGTGCCGTATCCCGTTCGCGGCGTCGCCCAACGGCAAGCGCGTGGAGATCCGGTTCCCCGATCCGACGGCCAATCCCTACCTCGCCTTCTCGGCGATGCTGATGGCCGGCATCGACGGCATCGAGAACAAGGTCCACCCCGGCGACGCCATGGATAAGAACCTCTATGACCTGCCGCCGGAAGAACTGCAGGACGTGCCGACCGTGTGCGGTTCGCTGCGCGAAGCGCTGGAAAGCCTGGAGGCCGACCGTGACTTCCTGAAGAAGGGCGACGTCTTCACCGACGAT
This sequence comes from Alphaproteobacteria bacterium, assembly GCA_028277285.1. Taxonomy (GTDB): domain Bacteria; phylum Pseudomonadota; class Alphaproteobacteria; order SP197; family SP197; genus JANQGO01. Next base: position 12,996 of record JANQGO010000103.1, read on the forward strand.
CTAATCGACGGCTACGCCGAACTGAAGTGGGAAGAAGTGATGCGTTTCGAGACGACGACCCACCCGATCGAGTTCGACATGTATTACAGCGTCTAAGCCGACGCGGCATAAGTTGCGCAGGGGCGCGGTCCGGCGACGGTCCGCGCCCCTTTTTTGTCGGGGTGCCCGCTTGCCCGCGACGCCACCTCGGCATAGCGTTGCGGGATGACAAAGCCAGGGGTGAAGCGATGCGCAACAGGCTTGAGATCGATCCGGTCACACCCGCCATTGGCGCGGAGATCAGCGGTATCGACCTGACCCGGCCTTTGGAACCCGACGACAAGGCGGCGATTCTTCAGGCGCTCAACTCCCACCTGGTTCTCTTCTTTCGCGACCAATCGCTTGATGTCGACGGCCTTTCGGTGCTGGGCAAAAGCCTGGGGTCGCCCCACACCCACCCGGCTGTACCGGATCTGGAAGGCCATCCCGGCATCATGGCGATCCACACGGACGCCAGTTCGACCACCTATGCCGGGCGCTTGTTCCACTCTGATGTCTCGTGCGACAGGCTACCGCCCATGGGCAGCATCCTGCATCTCTATGACGTCCCGCAGACCGGCGGCGATACGATCTTCGCCAGCATGATCGCTGCCTATGACGCGCTCTCCGACAGCATGAAACAAAGCCTGGAAGGGCTGACGGCACGTCATGACTCCGCGCATAACTTCGACGGCTACTACGGCTACGACCTCGCGCAGTCGCGCGATGGCGAGCATCCGTCCAACGTTCACCCGGTTGTCGCGATCGAACCGGAAACCGGGCGCAAGTCGCTCTTCGTCAACGAACTCTTCACCAAGCGCATCATGGAACTGGAACCGGACGAGAGCGACACGTTGCTGGGTTTCCTGTTTCGCCACATCCGCCAGCCCCAGTTCCACTGCCGGTTCCGCTGGCGCCCCGACTCCATCGCTTTCTGGGATAACCGCGTGACCCAGCACATGGCGCTGTGGGATTACTACCCCCATACGCGTTCCGGCCGGCGCTACACCATCCAGGAACTGCGTCCGAACTGACCATCATCATCACCCGGCCCGACGCAGCGCGGGCTCAGCACGCGGGCGTAAACACCCTTACATGACAGCACCGATTCCAGCGCAAGACCTGACGCCATCCCAACGACGCCGGGGTCTGACAGCCGTCCTGATCGGCATGGCGGTCATCGGCATCAATGTCGGCCTGTTCAATCCGCTGGTCGCGCTGAACCTGGAGGCGCGCGGTGTCAGCACGACTTTGAACGGCATCAACGCGGCGCTGCCCTATGTCGCCGCCATCATGTTCGCGCCGCTCGTGCCGGTGCTGGTCAAACGGATCGGCCTTTTGAACCTGCTGTTCCTGAGCGGCGCCATCGACGTGATCGTCATCCTTGCCTTTACCCTGACGGAGAACGTCTGGGCCTGGATGGTGCTGCGCTATCTCGTCGGCTTCGGCATGCTGTTCCACTGGGTTGGCAGCGAGATCTGGGTCAACGCGGCGGTCACCGACGAGAACCGCGGCAAGATCATCGGCCTTAATGGCGCGCTGTTTTCCGCCGGCATGTTCTGCGGCCCGATCGTGCTGGGTGTCATGGGCACCGAAGGCAGCCTGCCGTTCATCGCCAGCGCGTGCCTGATCATGCTCGCCATGTCGCCCCTCTTGATGGCGTTCGGCACCGCACCCGCCGCCAATTACGAACACCGCACCCGGTTGATTACCGCGATCCGCAAGGCGCCGACGCCGATGCTGTCGGCTTTGGTCGAAGGCGTCCTGTTCGTCGCACTCTTCGTACAGTTGCCGATCTACGGCTTGCGCAGCGGCTTAAGCGAGGCAGAGGCGATAACGCTGCTCAGCGCGCTGGTGATCGGCGGCATGACAGCACCCATCCCCGTTGGCTGGATGGCCGACCATGTGAACCGCCGCCTGCTGCTCATCCTGTGCGGCGTCGTCATCCTGATCGCGACGCTGCTGCTGCCGGTCGTCTTCCACAACACGATCATGCTGTGGATCCTGCTGTTCGTCTGGGGTGCCGGCGGCGGCGGCCTCTACACGCTGGGCCTGGTCAGGCTGGGCGAGCTGTTCGGCCCGGGTCAGCTGGGCGCGGCGACCGCCGCCTTCGTCATGATCACCCATATCGGCAGCATCGCCGGCCCGGTGCTGGCCGGCGGCGGCATGGATATTTGGGATCCCCACGGCTTTGTCGTCGTGACGGCGGCGACCGCGTTCCTGTTTGTCGCGTTCGGCGTCTGGCGGTTTTTGACCACGCCCGACCAGGCACGGCGCAAAAATCCTGACTAGGCCTCCAACACCGCCGGGAAGCCGTCGGCGCGCAGATCGGTGCCCAACGCGTCTTCCAGCAGCTTGACGACCTGGGACGACCAGGCATCGCCGCCGTATTCCTCGCGCGCGCGCACGAAGATCTGGTCGACCAGCGCGGCGAGTTCCAGCGGCACGCCGAAGCTCCTGCCCATGCCGAGCGCGAAACCCATGTCCTTCAGCGCGAGATCCATGGTGAAGCCGATGTTGTAGCTGCCGTTCAGGATGACCTGGCTTTCGGTCTCGTGGACGAAGCTGTTGCCGGAGCTGGCGCGGATCGCGTGGAACGATTGGGCCAGATCCAGGCCGCCGCGCTTGGCGAGCATCAGCGCCTCGCCCGCCGCGACCAGATGGATGAAGGCCAGCATGTTGGTGATGACCTTGATGACGGACGCGCTGCCCAGGTGACCCATGTGGAAGATCTCGCCGCCCATGGCCTGGAGCGCCGGCCGGTGTTTCTCGAACACCGCCTTTTCGCCGCCGACCAGGACCGTGATTTCGCCGGCCGCCGCGCGATGCACGCCGCCGGTGACCGGCGCCTCCAGGGTCGCCGCGCCCTTCCCGGCCAGGAGGCCGGCCAGGCGTTCGATCTCGTCAGCGTCGTTGGTGCTCATCTCGATCCAGGCCGCACCCTCGCCGATGCCCTCCAGGATACCGTTCGGCCCGGATACCACGGCGGTCGCGGCCTTGGGCGACGGCAGGCACGTCACGACGCCGTCCGCGCCTTCGGCGGCGGCGCGCGGCGAGTCCGCCCATGTCGCGCCGGCCTCGACTAGGTCCTCAGCGGCCTCTTTGTCGAGGTCGTGGACGTGAACCTCGAAATCCTCACGGACCAGACTCGCCGCCAGGTGCGCGCCCAGGTTTCCAAGACCGATGAACCCATAGCGCATCGGCGTTCTCCTTCGTTGCAAGATGTTGTGGAACCCGCCGGTCAGAGCGGATGTTCGACCGACTCCAGGTGCAGCTCGGTGTCGTCATAGGGGTTGGCGGCCGCGACCTCTTCGTCGAGCTCGATGCCCAGCCCCGGCGCGTCCGGCGGGATGACATAGCCGTCCTCCCACACCATCGGCTTTTTCAGGATCTCGCCGTGGAAACCGTCCCACCGCTGGATGCTCTCCAGAATCAGGAAGTTCGGCGTGCAGGCGGCAAGCTGCGCGTTGGCCGCGCCTTCGACCGGCCCGCAATAGAGATGCGGCGCGATCTGGGCATAGTGCGCCTCGGCCATGCCGGCGATCTTCTTGCCTTCCAAGAGGCCGCCGACCCGGCCCAGCGCCATCTGCAGGATGGAGGCGGCGCCTGAGCGCAGCACGCGGGCAAACTCGTACTTGGTCGTCAGGCGCTCGCCGGTCGCGATCGGGATCGCGGTGTGGCGCGCGACCTCGGCCATCTGTTCCGGCATTTCCGGCGGCACCGGCTCCTCGAACCACAGGGGGTCGTAGGGTTCGATCTTGCGGGCCAGGCGAATGGCGCCGGACGTCGTGAACTGGCCGTGGGTGCCGAACAGGAGGTCGGCGCGCGTGCCCAGCGCCTCGCGCAGCCTTTTGACGAAAAGCTCGGAAAGCTCCATGCGCTCCAACGACGGCTGGCGCGGGTCAAAGCTGGAGAACCGGCCGGCCGGATCAAACTTGACCGCGGTGAACCCCTGGTCAGCGTATTCGACCGCCCGTTCCGCGGCCAGATCCGGGTCCTCGTAGACGTCGGTCTTGTCGCCGGGTTGGGGGTAGAGATAGGTGTAGGAGCGCAGGCGGTCGTGGACCCGGCCACCTAAGAGCTCATAGATCGGTTTGTTCACTTCCTTGCCGATGATGTCCCAGCACGCCGTCTCGAGCGCCGACAGCACGCCCATCAGCGAGATGTCGGGCCGCTGGGAAAAGCCGCGGCTATAGACGTTGCGCCACAGGGTTTCGATGCGGAACGGATCCATGCCCTGGACATGGCGGGCGAAGACATCTTCGACCATGCGCGCGATCGTGTGGGGGCCGAAGGTCGCGGCATAGACCTCGCCGATACCCTCGATGCCGCTGTCGGTGGTCAGCTTCAGGAAGACGAAGTAGCGGCCGCCGAAATGGGGCGGCGGGTTGCCGACGACAAAGGTCTTGAGGTCCGTGATCTTCAAGGCTGCCCCTCCCCCGCGCGCCGGGTGCCACCGCCGCTGACGTGATGGCGGACCATGCAACCAAAAGGGCTCGCCAAGCAATCGGAAATGGCTGTCGCCTGATTGTCTAGTGGGCCGGCGATGCCAAAAGACGAGCGCTCTAGCTCTGCTCGACAAACGTTTCCAGCGGCGCGGGCAGGTTCGCCTGGGACGCCTCGTCGCCGATCAGCACCATGTAGAGCAGCGTGACGGCGCCGGTGACGACCGCCAGCAGCGCCAGGAACAACAGGCTGGAGACAAAGCGGGCGATGAGGTCGACGGCCAAACCCGGCGCGCCCAACGCGGCGGTACCGGACGCGGCGACCGAGCCGAAGACCGAGATCAACAGCAGCTCGATCAATACGACGGGGATGCCGATCAGAAGCAGCACCGAGACGACGCGAACCGTGTTGTCGGTGACCCCCTGCCAGCTTCGGCTGGGGTCCGGCGCCTCGTCGAACGCCACCATGGGCAGCAGCATGCAAAGCCGGGCGATCAGCGCGACCGCGACCACGGGCACCAGAAGAATGACGATCCCGCCAAAGCCGCCGCCTTGTTGGATCAGGCTGTAGACCGTGAAGAGCCCGCCCATGCCCAGCGACAGGATCGAGACAAGGACAAAGGCGATGAGGGCGTAAACGAGTTCGCGGCGGCCTAAACGAAAATAGAACCGGCGCCCGGCGAAGCTCTCGCCCAGGCCGACATGGCGATGCCACGCGACCGCAAACATCGTCTGCGTGAGCGCCGCGATGACGATGAACAAAAGCAGCGGCCCGAACCCGATCTGAAGCTCACCGGTTTCGGGCGATGCGACAAAGATGCTCGATTCCAAGACCATGGCGGCGACCGAGCTGATCATGGCGGGCAACCAGCCAAGCCGAAGCACCGTGTCGAAACCGTTGATCACCGAACTGAGCGCGTAGCGCGCGATGGCGACAGGCAGGATTTTGGACATACATGCTCTCTCAGACTGCCGCCGACCCTTATCACAACCGCCAAGCCGGCGCGACGGGCTGTGGATGGCGACCGTCGCCAACCGGCAAGCGAGCGGCTATAAGGCGGCGTGCAATCAACCGGCGGTGTTCCAGGGGACGGTCTATGGCTTGGGTGAAACGGCTCGCGAAGGAATACCCGCTGTGGGCGGCGCTGGTGTCGGTTGTGATCGCCTACATGATGGGCGCGGGCTTCACCATCGACGAAACCCTGGTCGATAGCTTCCCCGGCCCCTGGGCGGGGTTTGGCCTGTTCGCCTGGCTCTTCATCATCATCCTGTGGGCCGCCTCCAGTGTCGTTGCCCATGCCGAATACCTGGCCCACAAGTACGGCGAACCGTATGGCACGCTGATCCTGACACTGTCGGTCGTGATCATCGAAGTCATCATGATCGCGGTCGTCATGCTGCACGAGGAGAACAACCCGACCTTCGCGCGCGACACGCTGTTTACGCTGCTGATCCTGATGATGAACGTGATGATCGGATTGCCGATCCTGGTCGGCGGCCTGAAGCACGGCGAGCAGCGCTACAACCTCAAGAGTTCGGAGACTTACTTCTCCGTGATTTTGTGTTTTGTCGGCCTGGGCCTCTTCATGCCGGCGGCTATCGAGCCGACCTATGTCGACACCTACGAGCTCTTCCTGATCCTGGCGTGCGGTGCGCTCTATGCGGTCTTCCTGCGCATTCAGACCAAGGAGCACCGCTACTTCTTCGTCTTTGAGCCGTCCAATGCGGCCAAGGAAGTCACCGAAGACGAGGCTGACGCCAAGGGCGAAAGCGCGATCTTCCACATCATCGTTCTGGTCGTCGTGCTGTGCCTGCTGGCCTTCCTGTCGAAGAGCATGGCGATCGTCACCGACCGTTCGGTCAAGGATCTGGACGCGCCGCAAGCACTCGGTGCCCTGGTCGTCGCGGTCTTGATCTTGACGCCGGAGGCGCTGACGTCGCTGCGCGCCGGCCTCAACAACGAGGCCCAGCGGGTCGTCAATATCGGCCTGGGTTCGGCCTTGTCGACCATGGGCCTAACCATTCCCACCGTGCTGATCATCGGTCTGGCGACCGGCCACCCGGTCGATCTGGCCTTGACGCCGACACAGATGATCCTGCTGGGTCTGACGCTGCTGGTCGGTATCGTCTCCTACCGGCGCGGCGAAACCAATGTCCTGATGGGCATGATCCACATGGTGCTGTTCGCGACCTTCGCCGTCTTGATCTTCATGTAGGTCGCGGGCGAATCACTCGTCGTCGAAGACCGCGAGCTCGCGGTCCGATACACCGGCACCCGGGCCGTTCAACTGGCGATAGGCATCCGCGAGCGATCCCAGCGTGATCATGAAGCCGCCGACATAGATGGCGTCATAAGCCAGCAGCGGCAGAACGATGCCGAACGAGATGCTGCCCGGCGCCATGGCCCCGACCAGGCCGGTCACGAGGCCGACCGGTATGAAGGCGACAAATGACAGCATGGCGACGAAGAACGTGATGACGACATAGGTCCAGAACAGGCGCCAGCTGTTGCCCTTGCCCAGGCGCCAGGCCACGCCCCAGTTCGCGCCCTGATCCAGCGCGACCATCGGAAACAGAAGCGCCATGCGAACAAACGCCAACATCAAGGCGCCGTAAACGACGAGGATGACGAGGTTGACGAAGCCGCCGATCACAAACGCAAGACCGGCGAGGACCGAAACGACGGCGAAGCCGACAATGCCGAACACCAGCATCAGCAGGATAGCCGTCCCCAGCATCCTGAACTCGCGCCCGGAGAACTGGAACATGCCGGCCCGCCCGGCCAAATCGTCGCCACGCAGCAGAAACCGCAGCCATCCGGTCGCGACCATGACATAGGCCAGGATCGTCACCAGTCCCGCGATGACACCCAGCCAGCCGAAGCGCGCCATGAACTCGATGCCCAGCTGCTGTACCTCGGCTTCGGTCAGAACCTCGGTCTGGCCGTCGGCCGCGCCTTCCTGCGGCATGAGCGCTTCCAGTTCCGGCAGCACCATCGCCATGAAGATGCCGTGCGCGATGACCAGGATGACCAGCGGCACCCAGCCGATCTTCACGGCGGTGCGAAACTGCCCGAAGAACTGTTTGATGCCGGCGCCGATTGCCTGACCGATTTGCAGCTTCTGCATACTTTCTCCTCTCGAACGCGGCGGCAGTATAGCCGCGAGTTATGTCGAGAGGCGATACGCTGTCGCGTTGCGGGATCGACCGCGCTTCATGGGGCGACGCTTCAAGCGTCGTCGAAGACGGCGAGCACGGATTCAGGCACGCCGAGGCCCGGCCCGCCGAGCTGGCGATAGGCTTCGGCCAGCGAACCCATCAGCATCATGCAGCCGATCACGCCGGCGATGCCGTAGACCGCCATCGACGCATGGGTAGCGAGGCCCGGCGTCGGTCCGTCCACGGCCTCGAGCACATGCCCGATGAGTGATGCCGGAAGCCCGGCAAGGACCAGGGGCACCAGGGAGAACACGAAGGCCAGGGTCAACGCCAAGGCGAGTTTGCCGGTCTTGCCGCCGGCCAACTTGCGCAGCCTTATCCATCCCATGGTGCCCGTCACGACGATCATCGGCAGCACCAGCGCGATATCCATCACCAAGGCGATGGCGAAGACCAGCATCAGGAAGAACACCAGGATCCCGGCCACGACATCGGCCTCCATGGCGACGACGAATGCCAGATAGATAGCCCCCATGAGCCCGGCCAAGGCGATCGCGCAACAGATCACGGTGATCAGCAGCATGCGCGGGAAACGCCCGCCGGTTGCGCGGCGCCGCTCCCCCGCCGCGGTCGCTTCAGGCAGGACACGGAACAGCCATCGGCGCGCCAGCATCACGTAGCAACAAACGATGGCGATCAGCAGTGCGAATACGCCCACGTCGAACCGGTGAAGGTTGTCGAACACGAGCGAGAGCACCTCATAGAGCGCCTCAAAAAATCCCCACCGCTCGGTGCTGCGGTAGGTTGACTGACGCGCCACCTCGATCAGAAAGCCCTGGGCGACCAGAACAAGCAGCGCCGGAAGCAGGCAGACGCGCACCGCACCAGTCAGATCCCCGAAGATCGGGCGCAGGCCCGCACCAAGAATGCGGCCCAATCGCAAGACGCCGTCGCCCTGCGATACGGCGGGCTCCGCGTGACGGCTGATCGGCTGGTCGGGCGTCAACTGGACCAAGAAACGCGCTCCGCAATGCTTGGTACGGGCTTGATGTGTTCCGTGCGGTCGGCCATCAGCGTGTCTCCAGAGCGGGCTTCCTAGGCAACCAATGAGGCCGTTTTCGGACCACTTGGGGTTTAGTCGTCAAACACCGACAACACCTGTTCGGACACGGCGATGCCCGGACCGTTCAGCTGACGGTAAGCCTCGGCCAGAGAGCCGAGCAGGACCATGACGGAAAAGACGCCGGTGATCTGCTGGACGATCGCACCGATCAGGTCGATGACACTAAACGCGACGGTGCCGGCAAAGCCCAAGGCGAACGCGAGAACGGCGACGATCACACTGGGCACCAGCGAGATGGCGATCACCAATAACGTCGAAAGCCCGAACGCGGTGAAGAGCCGCCACCCGTTGCCCTTTGTCAGGCGCCACGCCATGCCCCACCGCATACCCTGGTCCAGAGCGACGGCGGGAAAGACGAGCAGCAGCCGCGTCGTCCATAGGATCATGACGATCGCCATCGGCACGACGGCGACCGCCGAGAGCCACGGGCTGATCTCCGCAAACCCGACGCCGATCAACACGGTGGCGCCGATCATGACGACCCACAGCAGCGCCCAAAGGATGTAGGCAAAGAGCGTTTTCATCTCGCGCCAACCCAGACGAAGCAGCCCGATACGACCGGCGAGCTTGTCGCCCAGCAGGCCGAAGCGCAGCCATGCCACCACGAGCATCATGTAGGCGGCGGCAGAGACAAGCATGAAGGTCAGCGCCTGCCACCCGATCTGCGAGAACAGCGCGCCACCGGCCTCGATGATCTGTTCGACGACCGCCAGATCGTCTTCGGGGGCGACGTTCTGATAGTAAAAGGTCGCCCCAAACGCCTCCATGGCCGGCATGATCAAGACGACATAGCCGATTTGGGCAACAATCAGGATCACCAGAGGCACCCAGGCAATCCTGACGGCCGATCCGAACTGGCCGAAGAACAGGCGCAGACCTTCGATGGCTACCTTGCCGATCTGGATTTTCGTCATTGCCGTCTCGTCAGCCGTCGTTCGCACAGCGCCAAACCGTCCAGCCCGTGCAATGCAGCGTCAGTCATCAAACTCCGCAAGCATCGCTTCCGGTGCGGAGGTTCCGGGACCGTCCAGTTGCCGATAGGCTTCGGCGAGTGTTCCAAGCATCACCATCAGCATGACGACAAAGATCACGCCGTAGGCGACCACCTGAATTGCGGCGCCGAACAGGAAGCCATTCGGCGACGTCACACTTGCAACACCCACCATCATGGCGAACGGCAACTGAACGGCCATGACCAGAACGTTGATAAGCATGGATGCGAGAAAAAAGGACCAGAACAATCGCCAAGTGTTGCCGCGCGATATACGCCACGCGGTCCTCCACCCGATTCCCTCATCCAAGGCGATCATGGGGAACACCAGAGCCAGCCGCAAAACATAGAAGTAGAGAACAATGCCGAGGACGAAGGCGACCAAGAACACGACAACAAAGACGGCGGTGTTGTCTGACGTCAGCCTGACGGCGAACACCAGCGCGGAGAAGAACGTCATCATGGCCCACAAGAGAAAACCGGCCAGCAGCGTCTTCCACTCCCGCTTGCCGAAACGAACCAGCGCGACCCGGTCACCCAATTCATCGCCGCGCAACAGGTGCCGAAGCCAGTTGGTGGTCAACATAAGAATGACCGCAAGGCCGACGATGCCCCCAACCACCACGAGCCATCCATAGTTCACCACGAGGTCGCCGACAATCCTCATCAGCACCGCGGACCTCTCCGGTCCGCTCTCGATCTCAAAAACCTTGGTGTCGCGAGCGGCCGTGATCGCGGCATTGCCAATCAGCAGGATGTTCAGCGTTTGCACACCAACCATCACAACCAGCGGCACCCACGCAATCCTGACGGCGCTGGAGAACTGCTCAAAGAGCGCTTTGAACCCGGCAATCGCCGTCTGACCAATCTGCAGCTTCTGCATCACCGCCCCCGAGTGCTGGTCGATGTCGTCTGAGATCGCCGGGTCTTCGATCCCTAGTCGTCGAAGACCTGGAGCACTTCCTCCGGCACCACCATGCCGGGGCCGTTGAGCTGGCGGTATGCCTCGGCCAGCGTGCCCAATACAACCATCAGCAAAAACACGCTAATTGCCTGTTGCGCAACGATATCGATCACACCTGCGACGGATAGTTCCAGCGACGGTTCGCCAGGCAAAAACTGCAAGGGAATGCTGACGAGGATGGTAATGACGAACGCCAGCAGGAACGACAGGAGGAGACCGGCGAACAGACGCCAACTGTTACCCTTCGTCATGCGCCAAGCTCTGATCCAACCCATGCCCTGACTGAGGGCGATCATCGGAAACAACATCATTAGCCGCGCAGTCGACAACATGGCGAACACGGCGACCGCGATTGCGAGCGAGAACGCGATCCAGCGTTCCAATCCAGGCGTGGCCATTACAATCAGCCATATCAAGGCTCCGACCACGATCAGCCAGATTGTCCACAACACGTAGGCGAAGAAGAGCTTCACCTCTCTGACGCCAAACCGCGGGGTTGCGACAATCTCGCCGCGTAAGACGAAGCGGATCCAACCGACCGCCAGCAGCGTGTAGGCAAGGCTTGAAACAACGAACAGCAGCGCGGTCTGCCAGTCGACTGCGTGCCAGAACTGACCGAGCGCGGCCAGAGCATTGTGGTTGCCCGCACTGGTGTACGTTTCGCCGAACTCCTGGGCAGCGGATGCGATCAAGCTGTAATAGGCGACCTCGCTGACGACCAGAAGAAGATACGGGAACCACGCGATCCGCACGGCCGTCCCGGCGTGGGAGAAGGTCAGGTTGATGCCGGCGATCGCGGTCCGGCCGACCAACAGCTTTGGCATGGCGACCTCCTCCAGGTCGTCCTGTGCGGCACCAGCACAACAATGGCGCGTGGCGGCGTATCTTGAATCGCACCACATATGGGCTGTCAACCGCAAAGAAATACCGCATGTTCTTGTTGCTGCGCACACGTTCCCGATATAGTCCGAAGCCATGAACGATCTTTTCGCCGACCAGAAACCCGCCAAAAAGTCGAGCTACACCGCCAAGGACATCGAGGTCCTGGAGGGCCTGGAGCCGGTCCGCCGGCGCCCCGCCATGTATATCGGCGGCACCGACGAGGGCGGCCTGCACCACCTGTTCGCCGAGGTGCTTGATAACGCCATGGACGAGGCCGTCGCCGGCCACGCTAACCGGATCGAGGTCGACCTGGCCGCCGACGGCGTCATCACGGTGAAGGATAACGGCCGCGGCATCCCGACCGACCCGCACCCGAAGAACAAGAAACTCTCGGCGCTGGAGGTCATCATGACCACGCTGCACGCCGGCGGTAAGTTCTCGGGCAAGGTCTACGCGACGTCCGGCGGCCTGCATGGCGTCGGCGTCTCGGTCGTGAATGCGCTGTCGGATGCGCTGACGGTCGAGGTCGCGCGCGACAAGAAGCTGTGGCGCCAGACCTATAAACGCGGCAAGCCGACAACGAAGCTGAAGAAGGTGGGCGCGGCATCCAACCGCCGGGGCACCGTGATCAGCTTCCACCCGGACCCCGAGGTCTTTGGCGAGAAGACGACATTCCGGCCCGACCGCCTCTTCCGCATGGCACGGTCCAAGGCCTATCTGCATCGCGGTGTCGAAATCCGCTGGTCGTGCGCCAAGAGCCTGATCAAGGGCAAGGACGAGACGCCGGCGGAGGCCGTCTTCCACTTCCCCGGCGGCCTCGGCGACTTCCTGACTGCCATCGTCGGCGAGCGCAAGACCGCAACGCCCAAACCGTTCCTGGGCCAGGCGTCGCTGGGCGACGAGGTCGGCCGGGTCGAATGGGCGGTCGCCTGGCCGCTGGACGGCGAAGCCTATACGTCGACCTATTGCAACACCGTGCCGACGCCCGAAGGCGGCACCCACGAAAACGGTTTTCGCAACGCCATGACCAAGGCGATGCGCGCCTATGGCCTTTTGACCGGCAACAAGAAGGCCGACAAGCTGAACGCCGACGATGTCGCCGGCGACGCGGTCGTGCTGTTCTCGGCCTTTATCCGCGAGCCGCAGTTCCAGGGCCAGACCAAGGAAAAGCTGGTCAATCCGGAAGTGACGCGCCTGGTCGAACAGGCGGTCCGCGACCATGTCGACCACTACCTGACCGGCGACCCGGAAGGCGCCAACGCGCTGCTGGAGTTCGCGCTTGACCGCATGGACGAGCGTCAGCGGCGCAAGGCGGAAAAGGACGTCAAACGCAAACAGCCGACGCGCAAGCTGCGCCTGCCCGGCAAGCTGGCCGACTGTTCGAGGTCCGGACGCGACGGCACCGAACTCTTCCTGGTCGAGGGCGATTCAGCCG
>JANQGO010000187.1 GCA_028277285.1 Alphaproteobacteria bacterium
CTCCCCCTCCCGGCCACCCCGAGGATGCTGCCATGGGTGGCCTCGGCGAAAACGCCTCGCGGCGTTTTGCCCCGGAGGAGGGGGAGCGGGCTGGCGCCGAACCCGCGTGAGCGGATCACGGACCAGCCACGGCGTCCTTTTGTTTGTGCGGCGCCGTCTCCGGCATGAAGAAGACGAAGATGACGAGACCGATGATCGCGACACAGGCCAGAAACAGGAAACTCTCGTCGTAGCCGAACAGGTCGGCGATTTCCTCGGCAATCAGATTGCTCAGTGACGCGCCAATGCCGACCAGGGTGGTGAGCGCGCCTTGTGCCACGTTGAAGCGGCCGGTGCCGCGGGTCAGGTCGGCGACGATCAGCAGGAACATGACACCGAAGACACCGTTGGCGACGCCGTCCAACGCCTGCACGGCGACCAGGAAAACCGGATCGTCGCCCATGCTGAACAGAAGCCCGCGGATCGGCATGACCGCGAAAGCGATAATAAAGAGCGGCTTTCGTCCCCAGGTGTCCGCCGTCTTGCCGCACAGCCACGCCATAATGCCCATGACGAACTGCGCCGCTATGATGCAGGCGGAAGCAAACGCGATGCCGTGCTCGGCATCGCTGCCTTGGGCAAGCTTTTGACTGACCAGCGGCAGCATGGCCGCGTTGGCGAAGTGGAAGAGCACGATGCAGAGCGCGAAGATCAGAAGGCTGCGGTCTTCGAGCAGCGTCCGGAAACCCGACGGTTTCTTTTCGCCGGTCCCTTCGTCGGCGATACCGCCGCGCGCCACGTCGTGATCGATCTCCCGGCCCGGGATGGAGGCGATCGAGATGATCATGCCGACCGCCATGATGCCGACCAGATAGAACACGCCGGCCTTGTCGAGGCCTTCGCCGAAATAGTCGGCGATATAGAGCGCGATGGCGGCGGCCAGCGCCGCGGAGACGACGTTGCCGGTGTGGTTGGCCATGGCGTTGGCGCTGGCCTGGCGGGTGAAGTTGTCGGGCCCGACGAGGCCCAGCGTGATGGCCGCGATGCAGGGGCCGATGAACGCCGCCGCGATGCCGACCACGACCTGCGAGGCATACACCACCGCTTCGGTGCCGATGATCGGCACGGCGACGGTCGCGACGCCGATGGCGCCCCCGCACAACCCCAACAGCAAACGTTTCCAATGGACCCGATCGATCAGCGCGCCGGCCGGCGTCTGCACGATGACCTGGACGATCGTGCCCAGCGCCAGCGCGATGCCGATCGAACCGGCATGCCAGCCGAGCACCGACAAGAGATAGATGCCGAGATAAGGCCCCAAGCCACCGCTGGCGTCGGCGGCGAAAAAGTTGGTGCACAGAAGCGATTTGCGAGGAGCCATGGCGCGCGGTCCCGGTGTTTCCCTAACCCAACATCAAGGGAACGCAAACGCCGGCGCACGTCTCAACGTGAGATGGGGTGCCCCCAGGCGACGCCTGCCCGCCCATAGCTCGACGGAGAGCTAGAGACCAGAAACTGGCCGAAAGTTCAATGACGTTCGGAAACCGTTGTGCTTACGAAGATTACAGAAGAATGGCTGGGGCGCCTGGATTCGAACCAGGGATCACGGGATCAAAACCCGTTGCCTTACCGCTTGGCTACGCCCCAGCAGAGACGGCGCTTTCAAACCAGAAAGCGCGCCCATGTGCAAGTCACGCGCGCACGATACGGTCGCGGTGGTCGCTGACGCCGCGCGTCGCGTTGCGGGTGTCGACGACGAGCGGGCTGGCCCGGACCAGCGCCTGGTAGTCGACGTCCGTGTGATCGGTGACGATGAAGGCGGCGTCGTGGTTGCCCGCCAGGACGTCCTGCCAGGTCACGCTCTTGCGGCCCGATAGCGCGGCATGCTCGCGACCCGTCGAGATGACGGGGATGAAGGGGTCGTAGAAACTCACCTCCGCGCCGCGCTCCTCCAGGAGCGCCATAAGCTTGAGCGCCGGGCTTTCGCGGATGTCGTCGACGTCCTTCTTATAGGCCATGCCCATCATCAGGATACGGCTGCCTTTAAGACCCTTGCCGAAGCGGTCGTTCAGCGCCTCGGCCAGGCGCGCGACCACGTGGGCCGGCATGGCGCTGTTGATCTCGCCGGCCAGCTCGACGAACCGGGTCGGCGTCTCGAACTCCCGGGCCTTCCAGGTCAGATAGAACGGATCGATCGGGATGCAGTGGCCGCCGAGGCCCGGGCCCGGATAGAACGGCATGAAGCCGAAAGGTTTGGTCTTGGCGGCGTCGATCACTTCCCAGATGTCGATGCCCATCTTGTCGTAGACGACCTTCAGCTCGTTCACGAGCGCGATGTTGACCGCGCGGAAGATGTTCTCGGTGAGCTTCACCGCCTCCGCCGTCGCCGCCGACCCCACCGCCACCGTGCCGCCGCTGGTGATGGTGTCGTAGAGGCTGCAGGCGACCGTCGCCGCCGCCGGATCGTCGCCGCCGACGACCTTGGGGATCTCGGTCGTGCCGTGGGTCGGGTTGCCGGGATCCTCGCGCTCCGGCGAATAGGCGATCAGGAAGTCGCGCCCGGCGACGAGACCGCCGGACTCCAGGATCGGCTTCAGCACTTCGTCGGTCGTGCCCGGATAGGTCGTCGATTCCAGGATGACGATCTGGCCGGCTCTCAGATGCGGCGCGATGGCGCGCGCCGTGCCCTCGACATAGGAAAGATCAGGGTCGCGGTAGCGGGTCAGCGGTGTGGGGACGCAGATCAGGATGGCGTCGGCGTTGCCGAGCTCGGCGACATCCGTGGTCCCGTGGAACCGGTCCGAACCGGCCAGCCCGGCGATGGCATCGCCGGCGATATGGCGGATATAGCTCTCGCCCTTGTCGAGCTGGCGGATCTTCGCCTCGTCGGTGTCGAAGCCCAGGACCGGGAAACCGGCGTCGTGGAAGGCGAGGACCAGCGGCAGCCCGACATAGCCAAGGCCGATGACGCCAATCCTGGCCTCGCGGCGCGCCAGACGGTCCTGCCAGGCCGCGACATCAAATTCGTTGGACATGGCGCTACCTAACGATTCCCGGGCTTCAAGGGAAGTGGATTAGCATCACCGTCCTGCAACAGAGCGGCGGCGCGGACCCACCAGTCCGGATGCGCGGCGGCGAGGGCGGCGGCTGCCCGCTCCGCCTCGGCGGCGGAGGCCGCAAGACCGAAGCAGGTCGCGCCGCTGCCGGACATCCGTGCCAGGAGGACGTCGGTGCGGTCACGCAGCTCGCCGAGCACATCGGCGATGACCGGCGCCAGGGCGATCGCAGGCGCTTCCAGATCGTTGCGCCGCCGACTGAGTTCACGGGCCAGCTCGGCGACATCCCGCGGTTCATGCGTCAGGGGGTCCGAACCGCTGACGTCACCGGTTCGCGCGGCGAAGACGTGGGCGGTCAGAACTTCAATACCGGGGTTGACCAGCACCAGCCAAGCGCGCGGCAGGCGCGGCGCCGGACGAACGATTTCGCCAATGCCCGACACCGAAACCGGCTGATGGTGCAGGCAGGGCGGCACGTCGGCGCCCAGGCGTGCGGCGAGCGCGGCCAGTCGCGTCGGGTCGATTTCAAGCGACCAAAGATCGACGAGCAGGCGCAGCGTCGCGGCGGCATCGGCCGATCCGCCGCCAATCCCGGCCGCGACCGGTAACTGCTTGTCCAAGACCAAGGCGGCGCCCGTGGTCACACCGGTCTCGGCGGCCAGCAGACGCGCGGCTTTCAAGACCAGATTGTCGTCGGCGGCATTCGCCGCCAGGGCCTCACCAAACGGCCCGCGAACCTCAAGACTCAGACGATCGGTGGCCTTGGCCGAGATCCGGTCGGCGGCATCGACGCGAACGAACAGGCTGTCCAGCTCATGCAGACCGTCGTCGCGTCGGTCCGTGACGTGGAGGTAGAGATTGACCTTGGCCGGAGCAGCAATTGCAATCGGGGATTGGTCGCCGTCAGCTCCCGGCATCCAGACCGACATCCAGTTTGTCCTGGATCACCGCGATAAGCTCCGCGTCGTCCTCATCGGCGAGCGACATCGCGCGCTTCCACTGGAACTTCGCCTCGTTGTAACGGCCGACCTGCCAATAGGCATCGCCCAGATGATCGTTGATCACCGGGTCGCCAGGCTCCAGTTCGACGGCGCGCTCCAGGTAACGCACGGCGCCGTCGAAGTCCTCGAGCCGATAGAGCGCCCAGCCCAGGCTATCGACGATGTAACCGTCCTGGGGCCGCTGTTCGACAGCGGTTTCGATCATCTCAAGGGCCTCGTCCAGATGAATGCCCTTATCGACCCAGGTGTAACCCAGATAGTTCAGCACATAAGGGCTCTCAGGGTTGACCTCCAGGGAGGCCAGGAAGTTCTCCTCGGCCCGCGGCCAGTCGCCGGAGCGCTCCAGCGCAATACCGCGCACGTAGAGCAGACGCCAGTTCGCCATGGCATCGTCACCCAGCCTCTCAACCGCTTGGTCATAGGCGGCCACGGCGTCGTCCCAGCGTTCAGCGACGCGCAACAGGTCGCCCATCGTCACCAGGGAGTCGGAACGAAGCGGCCGCTCATCGACCATCACGTCGAGCATGTCGAGCGCCCTGTCGGTCTCGCCGGCTCGGTCCAGGTTGACGGCCGTGCGCAGACGGGCGGACCAGGAAAGCGGCGAACTCGCCGGGATCTTCTCATAAACCTCGACCGCCTCGAGCGGGCGGTCGTCGATCTCCAGAAGGTCACCGATCAGCAGGTGGATGATCGCACTGTCGGGATCGACATAGGACGCCAGGCGCGCATAGACCAATGACGTTCCGCCGCCGCTGCCGGCATCCGCGACACTGGCGACGCCGAAGAGGACTTCGGATAGACCTTTGACCGGCGAATCCACCTCTCGTTTCGGCACGGTTCCGGCCTCGAGTTCGGCCACGACATCGTCCAGCCAGACGGTGCCGGGGTTGATCGCCAGAAAATCGTCATAGACGGCCTGTGCCTCTTCGTCTCGGCCTTCGCGGCGCAGGAAGTTGCCGTAGGCGCGGACCACCCGATAGGAACCGCCTTCCTGGGACTGCAGCGCCAGGGCATAGGCACGGTCGGCTGCCTCGGCGTTGCCGGCCAGATCCTCGATCAGCGCGATGTGATAAGCGCGGAAACTCTCGAAGCCGTCATCGCTTAATCCGGCCGCAATGGCCGCCAGGGCGGCTTCCGTGTTGCCGCGCCCGACTTCAATCCATGCCTCGACCAGCGGGACGACGAGGGTGTTGTAACTCTGCAGCGGCAGTTTGCCGAGGGTAGCGGATGCCAGATCCAGATCGCCGACATTGATGGCTTCGACGACCAGGGTCATGTTGGCGATCGGATCGCCCGGTTCGATCGCCTCCAGGCGACGGGCGATCGGCACCGCCTCGGTAACGCGGCCGGCCATGACAAGCGCAAGGTGAGCTTGGCGCAGAAGCTCTGGATTGTCCGGATCGGAGTCCAGCGTCAACACGAAGAACTCGGCGGCCGAACTCATGTCGCGGCTGTTGGCGGCGACAAGGGCGGAGAGATAACTGCCGGACGCGCTGGGCTGGATATCCTCGTTGTCGCTCTCAGCCGCGATCAGCTCCAAAGGCTGATTGGCCTGCGCCACGGTCGTCGGGCTCGCCGACTGCACGATGGCTTCGCTGCCGGTGGTCCTGTCATCGGTGCAAGCGGCCAGCAAAACGGCGACACCGACGCCGCCCAGCAGGCGCGAATAGATCGAAAAATCTAGGTTCACCGGCAGTCTCCAGCCGCAAAAAACGGCTGATATGCTAGTCCAGCCAGCCGTTTGTTACAAAGCCCCCCTTGGTCACATGGCCGTCAGAACCAGTGACCCCGGTTACACTTTGACCTGTTACATATTGGGATAGTTCGGGCCGCCGCCACCCTCCGGCGTCACCCAGACGATGTTTTGGGTGGGGTCCTTGATATCGCAGGTTTTGCAGTGGACGCAGTTCTGCGCGTTGATCTGCAACTGCGGTTTGCCATCGTCGCCGTCGACGATCTCGTAGACGCCGGCGGGGCAATAGCGCTGCTCCGGCGCGTCATAGGTCGCCAAATTGACGGCGATCGGGACCGACGCGTCCTTCAGCGTCAGATGGGCCGGCTGGTCTTCCTCGTGGTTGGTGTTCGACAGGAAGACCGAGCTGTTGCGGTCGAACGAGACCTCGCCGTCCGGTTTGGGATAGTCGATCGGCGAGAACTGGGCCTTTGGCTTCAGCGCGCTGTGATCGTCCTTGTTGTGGAAGGTCCAGGGCGCCTTGCCGCGGAAGAGATAGGTGTCGATACCCGAATAGATCAGGCCGCCCCACAGACCACGGTGGAAGCTCGGCCGGATGTTGCGGACGCGATAGAGCTCGTCCCACACCCAGGTCTGCTTGAGCCGCTCGGGATAGGCTGTCACCTCGCGTCCGGAAGCACCGGCGGCGAACCACTCGAAGACGGCCTCGGCCGCGGTCATGCCGGTCTTCATGGCGGTATGACTGCCCTTGATCTTGGGCACGTTGACGAAACCCGCCGAGCAGCCGATCAGCAGACCGCCGGGAAAGGTCAGCTTGGGGATCGACTGGAAGCCGCCTTCGTTGATCGCGCGCGCGCCATAGGCGATCCGCTTGCCGCCCTCGAAGGTCGGCCGAATGTCGGGATGCGTCTTGAAACGCTGGAACTCCTCGAACGGCGAGAGGTAGGGGTTTTCGTAGTCAAGCCCGATGACGAAACCGACCGACACCAGGTTGTCGTCGAGGTGATAGAGGAACGAGCCGCCATAGGTCTTGCTCTCCATCGGCCAGCCGATGGTGTGGGTGATCAAGCCCTTCTTGTGCTTGGCCGGATCGATCTCCCAAAGCTCCTTGATGCCGATGCCGTAAGTCTGCGGGTCGACGCCGTCGCGCAGGTTGAACTTTTCCATCAACACGCCCGAGAGAGAGCCCCGGCACCCCTCGGCGAAAAAGGTCTGTTTGGCGTGAAGCTCGATGCCGGGCTCGTAGTGCGCTTTCTTCTCGCCGTCCTTGCCGATGCCCATGTCACCGGTCGCCACGCCCTTGACGCTGCCGTCCTCGTGATAGAGCACCTCGGCGGCGGCGAAGCCGGGGAAAACCTCGACGCCGAGACCCTCGGCCTGCTCGGCGAGCCAGCGGCAGACATTGCCCAGGCTGACGATGTAGTTGCCGTGGTTGTTCATCTGGGGCGGTGTCGGCAGCCGTCGCGAGCCCGTCTCGCTCAACAGCAAGAAACGGTCTTCCGCCGCAGGCGTATTCAGCGGCGCGCCCTTTTCCTGCCAATCGGGGATCAGTTCGTTCAGGCTGCGCGGTTCGAACACCGCGCCGGACAGGATGTGGGCGCCGACTTCCGAGCCCTTCTCGATCACGCAGACCGAGATTTCCTGGTCGTTTTCCGCGGCGAGCTGACGCAGCCTGATCGACGCCGCCAGTCCGGCCGGACCGGCGCCCACGATCACCACGTCGAATTCCATGCTTTCCCGCTCTTGGGCTTCCATCAAACCGCTCCTGCCAGTTCGTTGATGACCCGGCCCTTGATGAACCGGCTTCCCCTGTCCGCACCGTCTCTTATCCGACGCGGGGTCCCAACTCAATGATGGGACGTGTTAACGTTCGGCCCATGAGTGCGGACCCGCAATCCATGGCATCGGTCTTGAGGTGGTATGCCGATCACGGTGTCGACGAGGCGATCGCCGAGACACCCGTTAACCGTCTCGACCAGGCGCCCGCGAAACCGGTTTTGGCACCCGAAACACCCGCCCCATCCATGGCGCAACGAATCGAATCGGCGGCGGCGCCGCCGCCGCCCGCCTCCCAGGCAGTGGCGAGCGCCAAGGAAGTCGCGGAATCTGCTACTACTATGGAGGCACTACATACGGCTATCGAAAGTTTCGATGGCTGCGCCCTCAAGCGGACGGCGACGACCACCTGCGTCTATGACGGGAACACGCAGGCACGCATTCTTTTGATCGGCGAGGCGCCCGGCGCCCAGGAAGACCGGCAAGGCAAACCCTTTGTCGGGCCCGCCGGCCAACTGCTCGACAAGATGCTCGGCGCGATCGATCTGGACCGCTCGAAAGTGCTGATCAGCAACATGCTGTTCTGGCGCCCACCGGGCAACAGAACGCCTACAGCCGAGGAAATCTCTACCTGTCTGCCGTTTGTCGAACGCATGGTCGAGATCATCAAACCGGAGATCCTGATCTATGTCGGCGGCAGCGCGGCAAAGGCGATGCTGGGTCGAAGCGAAGGCATCACCCGGCTGCGTGGTCGATGGTTCACCTACACCGCCAAGGACGGCCGCGAGATTCCGGCGACCGCCGTTTTTCATCCCGCCTTCCTGCTCCGGCAGCCCGGCCGCAAGCGTGAAAGCTGGCGCGACCTGCAGGCGATTCGCAGGCGGCTGGAGTCTTATACTTAATTCCCCTGGCGCAAAGGCGCGGCAAACGTAGAGTCCTGCGCCCCGACTTGTTTGCAGCGAGCAGGTCTGCCTATAACGACTGCGCTTGGGGGGACAAACATGAGTCGAGCATCGTGGCCGTCGGCGGTAAGCCGGCATGGCCGAAGCAGGATTTGTGTGCTTGCAGCATCGCTGCTGCTGGGTCTCGCCACGAGCGCGTCGGCGGTCTCGGCGGAGCAGCCGCTGCCGCCCATTCCAGACGAACGTCCGGACCGCGGAATCTCGTTTGCCGCGAGCTTTCCGGGCGATCCGGCGGACGTGGTGTACGATCATGACCTGGTGCCTCTTGTCGCCGCGCCGGTCCCAGTCACCAAGCCGGACCTGCCCTATCTCACGGAGCTGTCGGTCCTGAGCCCGCGCGATGCGGGTCTGTATCGCCGCATCTTCAAGCTGCAGCGCGAAGCCGACTGGGAGGCCGCCGACCGGCTGATCGACCAGCTCGACGACCCGATCCTGATCGGTCACGTGCTCGCCGAACGCTACCTGCATCCGACCGGCTGGGTTTCGAGTTTCGAGGAGCTCTCCGACTGGCTGGAGCGTTATGCCGACCACCCGCAAGCCCAGCGCATCTATCAGCTCGCGTTGGCGCGCCAGCCGTCCGGCACGGAGATCCCGGCCGAGCCGCGCGACGGTCACCTGGAGAACTTCGATACCGAGACGTCGCTGGAGCCGCTCTATGAGCCGGGCGACGACAACGACTGGTCGCACCTGGAATCGTGGGAGCGCCAGCGGCTGCGCGATCTCATTGCGCAAATCCGCGACCGGCTCGGCAACGGTCGGCCCGATTCCGCGAAGTCGATCCTCTTCGGCGCAGAGTTTACAGAGCTCGCCGACCCCCTGACCTTCGACCGGGCCCGCGCCAAGATCGCCCACAGCTACTTCCTTGACGGCAACGACGCCAAGGCATGGGAGCTGGGCCAGGCGAGCCTGGAGCGTTCCGGCGCCGATGCGCCGCTGGCCGGCTGGTCGGCGGGCATGGCCGCCTATCGGTCGGGCGAGCTCGACAACGCCCGGCGCGCCTTCGAGATCCTGGCCGCCGGCAATCCGCGCGTCAGCAAGCTGGTCGCTTCCGGTGCCTATTGGGCGGCACGGTTGAACCTGATGACCGGCCGTCCGGACAAGGTGCGGCTCTATCTGGAGATTGCCGCCCAGCGGCCCAACGACTTCTACGGCATCCTGGCGCGCGCGACGCTGGGCGAACCGCTCGCCTTTGATCATTCGCTGCCGCACCTTTCCGACAGCGAGCTCTCCGGCCTGACGGCGATGCCGGAGGTGCAGCGCGCCGTCGCGCTGGCCCAGGCGGGCCAGCAGCAGATTGCCGACCTGGAGTTCAA
>JANQGO010000193.1 GCA_028277285.1 Alphaproteobacteria bacterium
CGATGCGGTCGGACATCACCATGGCTTCTTCAAGCGAGTGGGTGATGTAGACGAAGGTCTTGCCGGTGCGCGCATGCAGATCCTTCAGTTCCTTCTCCAGCTTCTTGCGCAGGCGGTAGTCGAGCGCCGAAAGCGGTTCGTCGAAGAACAGGATTTCCGGATCGAACGCGAGCGCGCGGGCCAGCGCGACGCGCTGGCGCTCGCCGCCGGAACACTGGGTGACACGCTTACCGTAATAGTCGGTCGGCAGGTGCAGCAGTTCCATCAGCTCAAGCGCGCGGGCCCGGCGTTCGGCCGGGCTGACGCCGCGGATCTTGAGCGGAAACTCGATGTTCTGGCCGACGCTCCTGTGTGGGAACAGCGCCAGCGACTGGAAGACCATGCAGGTCGGGCGTTTGTTGGCGGGCACCTGGTCGATGCGTTTGTCGCGCAGCCAGATCTCGCCGCTGGTCGGCTCTTCCATGCCGACCATCAGGCGGATCAGGGTCGTCTTGCCGCTGCCCGACGGGCCGACGATGGTCAGGAACTCGCCCTCGACGATGTCGAGATTGATTTCCTGAACAGCCGTGAACTCGTCGAAGCGCTTGACGATCTTGTCTAGGCGCAAAATAGGAGCGGTCGACATCAAGCCCAGCCCGGTCGGTCGAACAAGAAGCCCCGGCGGCGTTGGCGCCGCCGGGGGTACGCATGGGCGAACTTAACCGCGCTTGGCGGCGTTGTAGAGTTCGTTCAGCTTGTCGTAGGACGCGACGATGCTGTACTCGGCCGAACGCGCCATTTCTTCCGGCAGGCTGTCCCACTGAATGGCATCCAACTCGTCGGAATCGTACGTGTTGAAGACGTCCGGGTTGCCCATCTGGGCGACCGGGTTGTAAGTGCCTTCGGAGAAGCTGACGGCCTTTGAGATTTCCGGTCCCTGGACGTATTCCAGGAAGTCCTCGGCAAGCTTCGAGGGATCCGGATTGTTGACGGCCGATGTCAGTTCGACCCAGACCAGACCGCCCTTGCCGCCTTCCAGCGGACCGGAGTTCGGCGTGATGCCGCGAATGTTGGTCGCACCGTCAAGCCGGGCGGGGCTTGCCGTATAGGTGCCGCCGGTGAAGTAGGCGTCGATCTCCTCGTTGATCAGCGCCGTGTTCATGGCGACCAGATCATCGGTCAACAGCTTGGCGCCGTCGAAGATGGTGTTGGCGGTCTCGGTGAACTTGTCGAAGCCGGCCTCGTCCATCTCCTTGAACGGGTCCTGATCGCCCGTCAGGCACATGTGCATGATGTTCCAGTTGTCATAGGTCAGGATGCCGTAGCGATTCTGCATGGCTGAATCCAGGAACAGCTTCCAGCCCTGGTCCTCGGCCATGTCGACGCTGACCTTGTCGGTGTTGACGACAAAGCTGAACGGACCGAAGCGTTGGACCATGCCGATCAGGTCGCCGTTATCGGCGAACGAGAGCGGATAGGGGCCCTGGAACTCTTCGAGCATGTTGTCGAAGTAAGGCATGAAACGGTCTTTATCGAGCGGCTTGATCAGGTTCTCAGGATAGAGCTGATATCGCGCCCACGGCTGGTTGACGTTGATCAGATCCCAGACATTGACCTCGCCGGCGCGCAGCTTGTTGATCATGTCGGGATCGGACGTGCCGCTTTCCGCGCGCACGGTCGCGTCGGGATGGGCATCGCGGAAGGGGCCCAACACATCGTCTGAGTTGTAGCCTTCCCAGCACAGAATGTTCAGTTCGTTGTCGCGCGACGCGTGCGCGGCGCCCATCGGACCCAGTGCCGCAAGACCGGCGGCGCTTGCCATTCCCTTGGTAAATGACCGGCGGGAAAGTTTCATGGAAGCCTCCTTTTGTTCCGCAGGATGAGACGACGACATGGCAATCCTCGTCACAGTCCAGCAAGCCAAGCATTGTTCGGGGAAGACCGCTTGACAGCAGATGGACCGAATTTGACAGATTTGTGCGCCGGTCCCGGAGCGGATTCGCATGGTGAGGCGGAACCGCGACCGGATTCGCGGTTTTCTGCCCGTCCGCTTTTCTGTTAGGCTTTTTCGACAAACTCCACGGGGGCACGGCTGGGCACGAGCGCGGCCCCTGGAAGCGAAGAACAATGTTGTCTGAGGGTGGGCATACGGGGCTTGAGCCGCCACGCGTCTTGGCATCGGCGGCAACGGGCGTCATTGATCTGATCGAACGCCACGGCGGCGATGTCGATACGGTGTTCGGGCGCGCCAATATCAGCACGGACGATATTGAAGACCCGTTCAACGATCTGAACCTGCAGCGCTATTGCCAGCTTTTTGTCGAGGCGGCGGGCCATACCGGCCACGACAACTTTGGCCTGCAGTTCGGCGATCAGTTCATGCCCAAACAGCTGGGCGCGCTGGGTTATGCCGCCATCTGCTCGCCGACGCTCTCGGCGGCGCTGCGCAACATGGAAAAGTACTTTTCCGCACATCAGGGCCAGACCAGCTTCGGGCTCTTACAGGACAGCGACATCCTGTGGCTGAGCTACCGGATCTACGATCCGCGCATCAAGGACCGGCGCCAGGACGCCGAGCTGTCGCTGGGCATGTTCCGCAATATCTTCCGCGCCGCGCTGGGTCCCGACTGGGCGCCCCTGGAGGTGCGGTTCGAGCACGACAAGCCGGAAGACTGGCACGAGCACGAACAGCGCTTTGGCGCGCCGGTCAGGTTCGGGCGGCGCACCAACGCGCTGGCGTTCCGCCGCCGCGATCTCGACGCGCGCATGCCCGAGCAGGACCCCTATCTGTTCTCGGTAATCGAGCGGTTCTTGACCGCGCGCTGCGAACTGCGCGGCGACCCCGAGGATTTCGCCACGGTCGTGCGCAACCAGATCAAGCTGCACTTGGGCGACCGGACGCCAGGCCTGACGGAGATCGCCGAGGTGCTGGGCATGACCGACGCCAAGTTCCAGCGCGAGTTGAAGAACCACGGCCTGACCTTTCAGGATCTGTTGCGCGCGGCGCGTCAGGAACTGGCGCTGCACTACATGAACGATCCCAGCATGCCGCTGACCGAGGTCGCGCTCTCGCTCGGCTATTCCGAGCTTTCGGCCTTCTCGCGCGCGTTCCGCAACTGGACGGGCATGAGCCCGCAGCGATATCAGCGCACGGCTCGTTGAGCCCGCAACCCGAACAAGCGACGCAGGCAGGCGCACTGCTTGTCGTCAACGCCGGCTCATCAAGCCTCAAGTTCTCGATTTATCGGGCGACAGCCGATGGCGATGTCGCCTTGGCCCTAAGGGGCCAGATCGAGGGTCTTGGCAGTCGCCCGCGTTTTTCCGCCAAGAACGCCGGAGGCGAGACAATCGCCGAGGAAGACTGGTCCGTGGCCGATACGAGGGTGGACGGCCAGGTTCTCGATCGGTTGCTGGGCTGGGTCACCGGATGGCTGGGCGACGAGCCCTTGCTGGCCGTCGGGCATCGGGTGGTGCATGGCGGAGCGGACTTCGCGGCGCCGGTCCTGATTGACGCCGCCGTTCTGCGCGAATTGGAGGCGTTGACACCCCTGGCGCCGCTGCATCAGCCGCTCAACCTGGCGCCCGTCAGGGCCATTGCCGCCGCTCATCCCCATGTGCCGCAGGTCGCGTGTTTCGACACCGCCTTCCATCGCGGCCGCCCGGCGATCGCCGACCGTTTGGCGCTGCCGCAGACAATCCATGACGAAGGTATTCGCCGCTACGGCTTCCACGGGTCGTCCTACGCCTATATCGCGCGGGCGCTGAAGGACGCCGCGCCGGCCATCGCCGACGGGCGTGTCGTGATCGCCCACCTTGGCAACGGCGCCAGCATGTGCGCCATCCGCGGCGGCAAGAGCGTCGAGACCTCGATGGGGTTCACGGCCTTGGACGGTCTGGTCATGGGCACCCGCTGCGGCGCGCTCGACCCCGGCGTCATCCTGCATCTGATCCGCGAGCACGGCATGACGGCGGAGGCGGTCGAGAACCTGCTCTACCATCAGGCCGGCCTGCTCGGCGTCTCCGGGATCAGCAGCGACATCCGGGATCTGCTGGACAGCGACGACGACGCGGCACGAACGGCGATCGACCTCTTCGTCTACAGCATCGGGCGCGAACTTGGCGCCTTGTGCGCCGCGTTGGGCGGCCTGGACGGTCTCGTGTTCACGGCGGGTATCGGCGAGAACGCGGTTTCGATCCGCGAGAGAGTCTGCCGCGATGCCGCATGGTTGGGCATCGATCTGGACGACGCCGCCAACCGGAAGGGCGGACCCTGTATCACGACGCCAGAAAGCGCGGTTTCCGCATGGGTCGTGCCGACCAACGAGGAGTACATGATTGCGCTGGACACGCTGCGCACGATCAGCCGCTAGAGCAGGCTCGAGTTACGTGGAACCGGTCTTGACCCCATCCAGTCCTCGCATGCCGGACAAGCGCAGCGCAGGTCCGGCATCCAAGCACACGTGACCCGGCATACCGGGCGCCGTCCGTGTGCTTGGGCACCGGGTCAAGCCCGGTGCGCGGGGAGGAAAGCATAGCCGTTGATGCCACGTAAGCGGGGAATGCGCTAGGCGTCACTCGGCGGCGTGCAGCGTCGAGGGCGGTAGTTTCTCGACGATACCCGCCAGCTTCTCGACACCGTCGGCAATGCGTTCGGTTCTGATCGCCGAGAAACCGAGCCGGAAGTAGTTGCGCGGCGGATTGTCGCCGGCGAAGAAGATGTCGCCGGGCTCGATGACGATCCCGGCGTCGAGCGCTTCCTGCGCCAGGCGGTTGGCGTCGAAGTCCTTCGGACCTTCAAGCCAGAAGCTCGTGCCGCCGAAGCTCGGGCTCTGGCTCCATCCCGGCAGATGGGCCTGCAGCGCATCGCCCATAATCTGCCAGCGCTCCCGGTAGACCCTGTGCAGGCGCCCGAGCAGGGCGTCATGGTGGCCGAGCGACAGGAAGATCGCGATGGCGCGCTGATTGTTGCCGGGCGGGTGACGCAGCATCAGCCGGCGCAGCGCCCGCGCTTGTTCGATCAAGGTGCGCGGCGCGACCAGGAAACCGAGCCTGACACCCGGCACCAGCGATTTAGACAGGCTGCCGATATAGATGACGCGCCCTTCCTTATCGAGCGACTTGAGCGCCGGGCAAGGGTCGGAGACGTAGTTCGTCTCGAACTCGTAATCGTCTTCCAGGATCACAAAATCATCCGCCTTGGCACGCGCCAAAAGGTCCTTGCGCTGCGCGATCGGCATGGTCGCCGTGGTCGGGTACTGGTGCGATGGCGTCACGAACACGAGACGGCAATCGCTCAAGCGGTCGTCCAGCACCAGGCCGGTCTTGTCGACCGGGATCGGCGTGACCTTATCGGTCCTCAACGCAAACATGTTGCGCGCGTCGGGATAGCCCGGGTCTTCGATGGCGACCCGCGTATCGGCGCCGACCAGGAGGCTCGACGCCAGGTAGAGCGCGTTCTGGGCGCCCATGGTGATGAGGATCTCGTCGTCGCGGGCGGTTATGCCGCGGCGCGGCAGAATGTGCGTGCGGATCTGATCGATCAGCATGGGATCGTCGGCGCTGTAACGGTCGGCGGTCCACTGATCCAGCCACTTGGTGCCCATGGCCTGGCGCATGCAGTCGCGCCACTCGGAAATCGGGAACAGGGCCTCGTCCATCTGGCCATAGATGAACAGATAGGGGTGGGACCGCCAGTCGGTTGGTTTGACGATGTTGGTCTGACCGGCCGGGCTGATGCGCAGGCGCGACAGCCAATCGACGCCATCGGCAGTTGGGCTGTCGTCGGGTAACGATGAGGCGGACGCCATGCCGCGCAGCACATCGGGATTGACGTAATAGCCGCTGCGTTCGCGCGACAACAGGAAACCGTCTTCGACCAGGGCCTGATAGGCCAGCACAACCGTGTTGCGCGACACGTTGAGGCGCCTGGCCATGGCGCGGGTCGAAGGGATCGGCTCCATCGCGGGCAACTGGCCCGAAACCACGGCCGAGACCAGGGCTTCGCGGATCTGCGCCTGCAGCGTGGCCGGCTCGTCCTTGTTGATATGAAACAGGGCGTCGCGCATGGCGGTTCTTGGTCTTACCCAATTGGTCGAACTGGCCTTACAGGGAGACCTCAAGCGATCGTATTTTGATTTCGCACGAATCCGCAATCTTTACCGGGCGGGCCGAAAACGGCCCGGTGCCCGTCTCGAGGTGAGCCATGAGTTCAAAATCAGCTCTCGCAGAGGTCGAGTTTCCGCTCACCAATTCCCTGGAGGCCCACTGGATGCCGTTCACCGGCAACCGCGACTTCAAACAGAAGCCGCGCCTGGTGACCCGCTCGGAGGGCATCTATTGCTGGGATCAGAACGGCGACCGGGTAATCGACGGCTCGTCGGCCCTGTTCTGCTGTCCGGCGGGCCACGGCCGCAAGGAGATCGCCGACGCGGTCCACAAGCAACTGATGGAAAACGACTATGTCGCGCCCTTCCAGCTTGGCCACCCGACCTCGTTCGCCCTGGCGCAGACCATCGCCGATCTGCACCCGGAGCCGCTGAACCGCGTCTTCTTCACCAATTCCGGTTCGGAATCGGTCGATACCGCGCTGAAGATCGCCATGGCCTATCACCGCGCCCGGGGCGAGGGACAGCGCATCCGCTTCGTCTCGCGCGAGCGCGCCTATCACGGCGTCAACATCGGCGGTGTGTCGCTTTCGGGCATCAACAAGAACCGCGCGGCCTTCGCCGCCTCGATCCCCCATGTCGCGCTGATGCGCCATACCTGGCTTGAAGAGAACCGCATGACGCGCGGCGAGCCGGAACACGGCGCGGAGCTTGCCGAGGATCTGGAGCGCATCTGCCAGACCTATGGGCCTGAGAACATCGCCGCCTGTTTCGTCGAGCCGGTCGCCGGTTCGACCGGCACGCTGATCCCGCCCAAGGGTTACCTGAAACGCCTGCGCGAGATCTGCGACCAGCACGGCATCCTGCTCGTCTTCGATGAGGTGATCACCGGCTTCGGCCGGCTGGGCGCGCCGTTCGCCAGCCAGAAGTTCGACGTGGTGCCGGATATCGTCACCATGGCCAAGGCGCTGACCAACGGCGCCATCCCGATGGGCGCGGTCGCCGTGCGTGACGAAATCTACGAGACCATCACCGACTCCGGCGCCGAGAACGCGATCGAGCTTTTCCATGGCTATACGTACTCGGCCCATCCGGCCGCTTGCGCCGCCGGTCTGAAGGCCCAGGAGATCTATGCCCGCGAGGGCCTGTTCGAGCGTGCCGCGGAACTGGCGCCCTATTTCGAGGACGCGGTATTCAGCCTGAAGGACCACCCGATGGTCTTCGACCTGCGCGTCATTGGCTTGATGTCGGGCATCGAACTGCACCACGACGGCGTGCCGGGCCGGCGCGGCCAGCAGGTGCAGAAGGATCTCTTCTGGAACGGTTGCCATGTGAAGTTCACCGGCGACTGCGCGATCGTGACGCCGGCGTTCATCGCCGAGCGCGCCCATGTCGACGAGATCATCGATAAGATCCGCAAGACGCTGGACCAGCACGTCTGATACCGTTGCCGGCCCTAACCCGTTGAAAACAATGGACGTATCGCCATGAAAATGACCACGGAGGAAGCCTTCGTCAAAGTCCTGCAGATGCACGGCATCGAGCATGCCTTTGGCATTATCGGATCGGCCTTTATGCCGATCTCCGATCTCTTTCCGCAGGCCGGCATCCGGTTCTGGGATGTCGCGCATGAGACCAATGGCGGCCTGATCTGCGACGGCTTTACGCGGGCGACCGGCAAGATGGGCATGGCGATCGCCCAGAACGGCCCGGGCGTCACCGGTTTCGTTACCGCGATCAAGACGGCCTACTGGAACCACACGCCGATGTTGCTGGTGACGCCGCAGGCGGCCAACAAGACGATCGGCCAGGGCGGATTCCAGGAAGTCGAGCAGATGGCGCTGTTCCGCGACATGGTCTGCTACCAGGAAGAGGTGCGGGATGCCTCGCGCATGGCCGAGGTGCTGAACCGGGTGATCGAAAAGGCTTGGCGCGCCTCCGCGCCTGCCCAGATCAACGTGCCGCGCGACCTTTGGACCCAGGTGATCGATATCGACCTGCCGCAGATCGTGCGCATCGAACGCTCGGCCGGCGGCGAGGACTCGGTGGCTGAGGCGGCCAGACTGCTGTCGGAGGCGAAGTTCCCGGTCATTCTGTCGGGCGCGGGCGTTGTCATCGGCAACGCGATTCCCAACTGCGTCGCGCTCGCCGAGCGGCTGGATGCGCCGGTGTGCAGCGGTTATCAGCACAACGACAGCTTCCCCGGCAGCCATCCGCTGGCCTGCGGTCCGCTTGGTTACAACGGCTCGAAAGCCGCCATGGAGCTGATCGCCAAGGCCGACGTGGTGCTGGCGCTGGGCACCCGGCTCAACCCGTTCTCGACCCTGCCGGGCTACGGCATCGACTACTGGCCCAAGGACGCGACGATCATCCAGGTCGACATGAACCCCGACCGGATCGGGCTGACCAAAAAGGTCACCGTGGGCATCTGCGGCGACGCCAAGAAGGTCACCCAGCAGCTTCTGGCCGCGCTTTCGCCGACCGCCGGCGATGCCGGTCGCGAGGAGCGCAAGGCTCTGATCCATCAGACAAAATCCGCCTGGCTGCAGACCCTGAGTGGCATGGATCACGAAGACGACGATCCCGGCACGACGTGGAACGAGGATGCGCGTACCCGTGATGCCGATCTGATGTCGCCGCGCATGGCGTGGCGCGCCATCCAGGCCGGCCTGCCCGATAACGCCATTATCTCCAGCGACATCGGCAACAACTGCGCCATCGGCAACGCCTATCCGATGTTCGAGGAAGGCCGTAAGTATCTGGCGCCCGGCCTGTTCGGCCCCTGCGGCTACGGCTTTCCCGCGATCATCGGCGCCAAGATCGGCTGTCCGGACGTGCCGGTGGTCGGTTTCGCCGGCGACGGCGCATTCGGTATCTCGATGAGCGAAATGAGCTCGATCGGCCGCGACGACTGGCCGGCTGTCACCATGGTGATCTTCCGCAACTACCAGTGGGGGGCGGAAAAGCGCAACTCGATCCTGTGGTACGACAACAACTTCGTCGGCACCGAGCTCAATCCGAACCTGAGCTACGCCAAGGCCGCCGACGGCTGCGGCCTGAAGGGCGTCGTCGTGAAGACCCAAGACGAACTGACCGCGGCGTTGAAGGAAGCCTGCGAGGCCCAGGACGACGGCGTGACGACTTTCATCGAAGTCGTCTTGAACCAGGAACTGGGCGAGCCGTTCCGCCGCGATGCCATGAAGAAGCCGGTCGTGGTCGCCGGCATCGACGCCGCCGACATGCAGCCCCAGCAACCGGCGTAGGCGACGATCGGTCGACAGTTTTGGGGCGTTGGCCCCAACGTAATGCGGTTGCTGGCCCTAAAGTGGGTCGGGTCTTTGCCATAGCATTGTAGGGCCACAACAAAACACAAACCGGGCCCTAAGCCCGGCAGGCAGTCGAGGGGAGGGAGTGCGGTTTTGTTTAAGGGTCCTTTCGGATTCATTGAAGCGAC
This sequence comes from Alphaproteobacteria bacterium, assembly GCA_028277285.1. Taxonomy (GTDB): domain Bacteria; phylum Pseudomonadota; class Alphaproteobacteria; order SP197; family SP197; genus JANQGO01. The sequence continues at coordinate 9,538 of JANQGO010000193.1, forward strand.
TTTCATTGCGTGCAACCACCGTTAGTATTTTGTCTCGGCGGTTGCTAACACGTTGTGCCGCAATGGAAATTAGGATCCGTACGTATCGATGGTGAGGTGAGTGCGTACCGCGTTTGCGGTTTCCGCGTGCTCGATCAAGGACCGGGGCAGTCTGGTTTGTCACCGTCGCCTGGGAGTGCCGTGAAGGCTGGGTTCGGCCGGCAATCGCTCAATCAAGCGAACCTCGGAACGGGCCCGAGTGAGGGTAAGAAACCAAAGAACTGGGAGATCGAAACAATGAAACTCAAGAAAACTCTGTTGGGCGCCGCTGCGGCGTCTCTGATCGGGTTTACCGGTGCGGCGCAGGCCGCCGATGTGATCATCGGTGTGCCGAACTGGCCGTCCGTGCGCGTGACCGGACACGTCCTGAAGGTCGTTATGGAAGACAATCTCGGTCTTGAGGTTGAGCTGCAGAACGGCACCAACCCCGTGGTCTTCGAGGCCATGGATTCCGGCGCCATGCACGTGCATCCGGAAGTCTGGCTGCCCAACCAGGCGAACCTAAGCGAGACGTTTGTTCAGGACAAAGGTACGGTTCGCCAGAACCCGAACGGCGTTGAGGCGTTCCAGGGCATGTGCGTCACCAAGCAGACCGCCGATGCGACGGGCATCGTCAACCTGTCCGACTTGACCGATCCGGACATGGCGGGCCAGTTCGACACCGATGGCGACGGCATGGGCGAGATCTGGATCGGTGCGTCCGGGTGGGCCTCGACCAATGTCGAGAAGGTCCGCGCGAAGTCGTACGGTTACGACGAGACCATGAACCTGAAGGAGATGGACGAGACGCTGGCGCTGGCCGAAGTCGACAATGCGATCGCCCAGAACACCAACATCGTCTTCTTCTGCTACACGCCGCACCACATGTTCGCACTCTATGATCTGGTCGTTCTGGAAGAGCCGGCACATGATCCCGAGAACTGGGTCATGATCCAGCCGACTGACGATCCGGAGTGGCTCGAAAGATCGAGCACGCCGATGGCCTGGGACCTGGCTTATCTGCACATCCACTATGCGGCCGAGCTGGAAGACAGCTATCCGGAAGCTGCCAGGCTTCTGTCGCAGGTCCAGCTGGATACGGACACCGTGTCCCAGATGACCTATGCGCTGGTTGTCGAGAAGCAGGATCCCGAGGAGTTCGCCCGGACCTGGGTGAGCGAAAACCAGGCTCTCGTCGACTCGTGGCTGAAATAGGCCGACGTCGTTGAGTTGATCGAACAGATGGCGGCGCCCGTTGGCGGGCGCCGCCATCGATCGCAACTTCCGGCGAAGGGCCGTCTAAGAGCCGCAGCCGAGGGGGTGCTTCTTGCTCAAGGAGGGGGTGTTCCGTGAGCGAAGACGTCATTGTGCTAGAAGACGTCTGGAAGATCTTTGGCCAACGCGCCGATGAGGCGATGGCCGCGGTCGAAGAGAAAGGTCTATCCAAGGCAGAAGTTCTGGAACAGTACGAATGCGTTGTCGGCATCGCCGACTGCTCGTTCTCGGTCGCGCGCGGCGAGATCTTCTGTGTCATGGGCCTGTCGGGCTCCGGCAAGTCGACCATGGTGCGCCACCTCAACCGCCTGATCGAACCGACTGCTGGCAAGATCTCCGTCTTGGGCAAGGACATGCGTTCCCTGGGCGGTGAAGACCTGCGCGAGATGCGCGCCATGCATATCGGCATGGTGTTCCAGCACATGGCGCTCTTGCCGCACCGCACCGTGCGCGACAATGTCGGTTTCCCGCTTCAGGTGCGCGGCGAACCGAAGTCGAAACGCTGGGACGTCTCCCAGAAATGCATCAGCATGGTCAATCTGGACGGTTACGAAGACCGTTTCCCGCGCGAGCTCTCAGGCGGTATGCAGCAGCGCGTCGGCCTTGCCCGCGCCCTCGCCTCCGACCCCGAGGTTCTCCTGATGGACGAGCCATTCTCCGCGCTCGATCCGCTGATCCGGCGCCAGTTGCAGGACCAGTTCATGGCGCTGTCGGCGGAACTGCACAAGACCACCGTTTTCATCACCCATGACCTGGACGAAGCGATCCGCATCGGCAACCGCATCGCCATCATGAAGGACGGGCGCATCGTTCAGATCGGCACGCCCGAAGACATCGTCACCAAACCGGCCGACGATTACGTCAAGGATTTCGTCGAGGGCATCTCGCGCCTGAAGCTGGTGTTCGCCCATTCGATCATGGAAGACCTGTCGACCTACAAGCCGGCGCACGGCGAGGATCTCAGCGCGTCACGGCGCGTGCCGCACGACACCGACCTCGACCACCTGATCGACATCGCGACCGAGTCCGATCATCCGATCGTGGTGCAGAACGACAGCGGCGTCGATGTCGGCGTGATCAGCAAGTCGACGCTGCTGAAAGGCATTCAGGGAGGCAAGGCATGAGCGACACCGGCCTCGAACTCGGACCCAAGGCGCTCTCCAGCTCGGTCGGCGACTTCGCGCAAGAGAACAGCGACTACTATTCCGCTGAGTTCGCGAAGATTCAGGGCACCACCGGCTTCCCGTGGTCGTGGAACACCATGGCCGCCGTCTTCGGACCGCTCTGGGGCGCGGCGCGCGGTGCCTGGGGTTTCTTCTGGGCGTTCCTGGTGCTGGAACTCTTCGCCCTCGTACAGCTCGGCAAGGGCCTGTGGGGTGAGCTGGGCGCCGACCAGCTTGCCCGCTACGAACGTTTGCTGACCAACATCGCAACCCGCGAACAGCAGGCCCAGGAAGCCCTGGCGGCGGGCGACACGGAGACCGCCGAGACCGCTCTTTCCGTCGCCGAGAACCTGAAAAAGGTTGCCGAGACCGCGCAGGCGGAAGCGGCGGCGGCGGCGGGCGAGTCGACGACTTACCTGCTGGTGGGTATCGGCCTTCTGGTCTTCTTCAAGCTGGTCGAAGGCTTCTACGCCAACATGGTCTACGAGAAACAGTACCTGCGTTGGCGCGCCAGGCCTTCGGTGCAGTCCGGCCTCAGTCGGAATGGCACCATATTCGGCGTTTTCCTCCTGGTCGCGATCTGGCCTCTGACTCTGTTCCGTTTCACCGTGACCGACCCCGACGCCATCCTGAGCCGGCTGACCGGCGGGATCTTCGGCGGCGAGATCCCGATCACCGAGTTCCCGATCGGCAAGGAGTTCTTCGCCAGTTGGGCCAGACTGGGCGATGAAGGGTTCGATTGGTTGGCGATCAACTTCGGCAATGTGTTCGACGGCGTGACGGCCGCGATCAGAGCCGTGCTCGACGGCCTGGAGGTCGTCTTAATCGAGACGCCGTGGCCGGTCGTCATGGTGGTCATTGTGGTCATGGCTTATCGCCTGGCCGGCCCGCGCGTCGCGATCTTCACCGCCGCGTCGCTCGCTTACCTGGCGTTCATGGGTTTGTGGGAAATCTCCATGATCACGGTCGCTCTGATTGGCGCCGGCGCCGCGCTCTGCGTCATCTTCGGCATTCCGCTGGGTATCTGGTTCGGCAAAAGCAAACGCGCCTATACCTTCGCCGAGCCGGTGCTGGATTTCATGCAGACCATGCCGGCCTTCGTCTATCTGATCCCGATCATCGCGTTCTTCGGCACCGGCAAGCCGCCGGGCGTTCTGGCGACCATCATCTTCGCCATGCCGCCGGTGATCCGCCTGACGGCGCTGGGCATGCGCGGTGTGCCGGAGACCACCAAGGAAGCGGCGATCGCGTTCGGCTGTTCGAAGTGGCAGTTGCTGCGCAATGTCGAGATACCGCTGGCCATGCCGTCGATCATGACCGGCATCAACCAGACGATCCTGATGAGCCTTTCGATGGTCGTCATCGCTTCGTTGATCGGCGCCGAAGGTCTGGGCGCGTTGATCCTGGAGGCCCTGCATTACGCCGCCAAGGGGCAGGGTATTCTGGGCGGCCTCGCCATTCTGGTCTGCGCCATGGTCATCGACCGTATCGCGCAGGGCATGTACCGCAAGAAGGTAGCCGGGGATTAAGCGTGGGGGCGGCGGGCGAAACGGGTCGCTAGACGGCCCGTTTCGCTCGCGATTCCGTCAAGGCAGGTTATTGAACCGTTGTACAACCTCCGACTTCGTGGAATGATTTTGGGCAACCGGATCCTGCGAGGCCTAGGGGGTTTTGATGAACGTCCCGACACAGAAACCGGTTCTGAGCGATGACGTCTTGAGCCGGTTCGAGGTGGCGACCGAGGACGGCTCCGGCCTGCCCAACGAATGCTACACAAGTGACCAGTGGCTCGCCGAGGAGAACCGCAAGGTCTTCGCGCGGACCTGGATGCTGGCCGGTTTCTGTCACGATGTGCCTGAGAAGGGCGATGCCAGCCCGGTCTGGATGGCCGGCATGCCGCTCGTCATCCTGCGCGACAACGCGGGCGAGATCCGGGTCTTCCACAATGTCTGCCGCCACCGTGGCGCGGTCATCGTGCCGGAGAAATGCAGCGGCCAGCGCATGCTGACCTGCCCCTATCACGCCTGGGCCTACGGCCTGGACGGCAAGCTCAGGTCCCGGCCCCACTTCTATGGCGGCGGCAAGCACGACACGGATCCCGCACCCGGCACGTCGGACATGCTGCCGGTGCGCCACGCCGTCTGGCACGACCTGATCTTTGTCGATCTATCCGGTGAGGCGCCCGACTTCGACGACCATTGGGCGCCGTTCGCGCAACGCACGAAAGACTATGACTTCGGCGCACTGCGCTACGCGGCGACGCTCGACTTCGACGTTAAGGGCAACTGGAAGCTGATCTACGAGAACTTTTATGACGCCTACCATGTACCGGCGGTGCATCCGCGTCTGGAGGCGTTCACGCCGATCACCGAACGCATCGGCGTCCAGACCGAGGGGCCGTGGTTCCACAACACGTCGTTGATCACCGAGCCTCAGGAAGGCCGTGGCATCGGCATGCCGTTCTATCCGGGTCTGGACGAGACCGGCCAGAAGACGGAGTGGTACTTTCATCTGTTTCCGACCACCTGCATCCAGATCTGGCCCGACCAAATGGCGATTTTCCAGCTGCACGCGCTCGCGCCCGACCGCACGGTCGAGCACATCCACATGTATTTTGTCGGCGACGCGGCGAGCGAGCCGGACTATGCAAAGCAGCGCCAGGATGTCTATGACATGTGGGACGAGCTCAACACCGAGGACTTCAAGATCGTCGAGAACATGCAGATGGCGAGGAATTCGCCCGGCTTCGACGGCGGTGTGCTCTCGCCCTTCTGGGACCCGGCGACCCAGCACTTCGCGCGTCTGATGGCGGACATGATGCGCTAAGCACCATGGTCGATCATCTCGATCTATCGGTGATCTATAACGCCAAGACCAAAGAAGAGCTGCGCGCGGCCTATGATCAATGGGCCGACGCCTATGACGAACAGATCGTCGATGACTATGGCTATCGTGGTCACGAGCTTGTGGTCGCCGCCATCCGCCCGCATCTGGCCGACGACGCGCGCCTGCTTGACGCGGGCGCGGGCAGCGGCACGGTCGGTATGGCGGCCATCGGGGCCGGGTTCATGTCGATCGACGCTGTCGACATGTCGACCCGCATGCTGGAGAAGGCGAAGGCGCGGGGCATCTATGGCGATATCCGCGTCGGCGTCTTGGGCGAACCGCTGGATTACGACACCGACAGCTATGACGGCGTATTGAGTTCCGGTGTCTTCACGCCCGGCCACGCGCCGGCGTCGTGCCTGGACGAGCTCGTGCGGATCGTCAAACCCGGTGGGCTGATCAGCTTCACGCTGCGCCACGACGAACCGCCGCCCGGGTATGCCGATGCCATGGATTCGCTGAGTGAAGACGGCGCCTGGGAGCTGGTCGAGGTGAGCGACCCCTTCCACTCCATGCCTAAGGGCGAGCCGGAGGTCGAACACCGCATCTGGCTTTACCGGGTGTTGAGCGAGGCGTAAGCGCTCGCCCCCAAGCCTTTCTGCCTTACCAACGTCCCAGGGGGCGCTATATAGAAGGCTAGTCGAGGAACGGGGAGAGCCGATGAAATCCATGTGGTCGGACCGCGAGGCCGCCAGCTACGTCAAACGCTACGGCAAGGACGGCGTGAACGCGGATCTGGCGCTGCGCGTCTATACCTCTCGGCTTCTGGGCCAGGAGCCGCGTCTGGTCCTGCACGGCGGCGGCAACACCTCGGTCAAGACGGTCATGCCGGACCATTTGGGCGAAGAGACCGACGTTTTGTGCGTCAAGGGGTCGGGCTGGGACATGGGCGACATCGAGCCGGCCGGCCTGCCCGCCGTGCGCCTTGGCCCGCTGCAGAAGATGGCCGGGCTCAAGGCGCTCTCCGACGAGGCGATGGTCAACGCCCAGCGGGTCAACCTGCTGGATGCGTCGTCGCCCAACCCGTCGGTCGAGACGCTGCTGCACGCCTTTCTGCCGCACACGTTCATCGACCACACCCATTCGAACGCTGTCCTTGCGTTGACCGACCTGAAGGACGGCGAGGCGATTTGCCGCGAGCTCTGGGGCGAGCGCTTCGGCTACGTGCCCTATATCATGCCGGGCTTCGATCTTTCCAAGAAGGCGCTGGAGGTGTTCCGCCGGAACGAGGACGTCGAAGGTCTGATCCTGTTGAAACACGGCATCTTCACCTTCGGCGACACGGCGAAACAGGCCTATCAGCGCATGATTCGCGCGGTGACCGAGGCCGAGAAACGCGCGCACCAAGGCCGTAAGACGGGTTTCGTTCAAAAACGTTTGCCGGCCAGGATCGCGCGCGCCAGCGATGTCGCGCCCATCCTGCGTGGCCTGACGACCCATGACGGCAAACCGCTGATCTTTGACTTCAGAACGTCGAAGGCAATCCGCGATTACATAGGCGGCAAGGATCTCGCGCGCTATGGCCAGCAGGGAACGGTGACGCCGGACCATGTGATACGGACGAAGGCCAAACCCCTGATCGTGCCGGCGCCGGAGGCTGGCAAGCTTGACCGTTTCCATGATGCCGCGGAGAAAGCGGTTGCAGCCTATGTCGCGGACTACGAGGCCTACTTCAAACGTAACAACGCGGTCTTGACGGTGAAGAAGAAGCCGCTCGATCCCATGCCGCGTATGATCGCGGTGCCGGGTCTGGGCATCTTCGGCTTGGGGTCTTCGAAGAAGGCCGCCGGCATCGCCGCCGACCTGTTCGAAACCAACATCGCGGTCATCACCGATGCCGAGCGCAACGGTCCCTACACAACCATTCCCGAACACGACATTTTCGAGATCGAGTACTGGTCGTTGGAACAGGCGAAGCTGGGCAAATCAGCCGAAAAGCCGCTGCAGCGCAAGATCGCCGTCGTTACCGGCGGCGGTTCCGGCATCGGTGCGGCCACGGCGCGCGCCATGGCGGGCGAGGGCGCCGTGGTCGCGGTGCTCGACCGCGACGCCAAGGCAGCCGAGGCGGTCGCCGCATCGATCGGCGGCTTGGGTCTTGCCTGCGATGTCACCGACGCCAGCGCGGTCAAGGCGGCGTTCGGCAAGGTGGCGGCCGCCTTCGGCGGTGTCGACATCGTGGTGTCGAATGCCGGCGCCGCCTGGCAGGGTCGGATCGGCGATGTCGACGACAAGGTGCTGCGCAAAAGCTTTGATCTGAACTTCTGGGGTCACCAGCACGTCGCCAAACAGGCCGTCGCGATCATGACGACGCAAGGGAAGGGCGGCTGCCTGCTGTTCAACACGTCGAAACAGGCGGTCAACCCGGGCAAGGACTTCGGGCCCTACGGTCTGCCCAAGGCCGCGACCCTTTTCCTGATGCGCCAGTATGCGTTGGACTATGGCGGTGACGGCATCCGGTCGAACGCGGTCAATGCGGACCGCATCCGCTCTGGCCTTTTGACGCCCGAGATGATTGCGTCGCGGTCGAAGGCGCGCGGCGTGTCGGAAGCCGACTACATGGAAGGCAATCTGCTGCACCGCGAGGTCACCGCCGAAGACGTCGCCCAGGCCTTTGTCGATCTCGCGCTGGCCGAGAAGACGACGGCGGCGGTCATCACCGTCGACGGCGGCAACATCGCCGCGGCGCTCAGGTAGCGGCGAACCCTCACCCTCCCAACGCTTCGCGCCGGGCCCCGCCCTCTCCCGCACGCGGGAGAGGGGGATTTATCGCCAATTGTTCCTCCCTCGCCCCCACGTAAGTGGGGGAGAGGGTTGCGCAGGCTTGGCGCGTCAGCGCCTTAGCCGAAGCTGGGTGAGGGGGATGGCCGCGCCGGTGACGATAGAGGTCTTCTTGCGCGCTGCCGCGCGCGACCCCTCACCCCGGCCCTCTCCCTCAAGGGGAGAGGGAGAGCATGGGCGACGGTCAGCCGTGGTGTTCGGCGCCCAGGCCCTGGAACAGGGCGCGGGTGTCGACCGTCGAACGCGCGCCCAACTGGTCGTAGGCGGTCTTGAGCCACTGGTCGGTCGTCTCGCGGCCGATCTTGAACAGGTGGTGCAGGAAATCCCATTCGGCGTTCAGCTTGGATGAGGCGCCCAGCCGCATCAATTCGTCGTCGGCACCGATGACGTGAAGGAAAAGGCGTCGGTAGTGTTCGCGGTCAAGCTTGCCGTCGTCGAGCAGGCGCTGCACGAAGTCGATGGCGCGCAGTTCCTTCAACAAGCTGCTGTTGAAGGTGATCTCGTTGACGCGGTTGAAGATTTCACGCGACGTGCGGGGCGTCCCCTTACGCTCGATCGGGTTGATCTGGACGATGACGATATCGTCGGATGTGCTCTCGTCATAGAACGGAAACAGCACGGGGTTCCCCATGTAGCCGCCGTCCCAATAGGGCACGCCGTCGATCTCGACAGCCTGGAAGATGAAGGGGATGCAGGCCGACGCCATCACCATGTCGCCGGTCAGCTCGTGGCGGTTGAAGACGCGCACCCGGCCGGTTTCCACGTTGGTGGCCGAGATCAGCACCTTCATCTTGTCGCACGAGCGCACGAGGTCGAAGTCGACTCTGTCCTCCAGGATCGCCTGCAGCGGATTGATGTTGAGCGGGTTGAGATCGTAGGGCGACGTCACCCGGTTGATCAGGTCGAACATGACGTAGCTGGGACTGTTGTCGAGGCTCCAGTTGCCCATGAAGACGTCGATAGGCCCGCGCTGGACCGGATTTAGGGCGCTGACCGCGCTGATCGCCCGCCAGAACGTCTCGAGCGCCTGGCGCGCGCCGTCCTCGCCGCCGCGCATCAGACCGTCGGCCATGACAACGGCGTTCATGGCGCCGGCGGACGTGCCGCTGACCGCTTCGATGAAGATCCGGCCGTCCTCAAGGAGCCGGTCCAGCACGCCCCAAGTGAACGCGCCGTGGGCGCCGCCGCCTTGAAGCGCCAGGTTGATCGATTTCTCGAACGTCTTGCCGTTGCGCTTCTTGGGCGCCTTGGCGGGGCTATCG
>JANQGO010000224.1 GCA_028277285.1 Alphaproteobacteria bacterium
CCAGCAACATGGTCCTCAGGGTCGCCATTGCCGATCCGGCCGCCAGCGAGGCAAGCGCGCGTCTGGTCGCCGCGCTTGAGGCCGACCCGACCATCGAACGCGCCAGCCAGGCGGTAGCGCCCGATGACGTGCGGGCGATGGTCGCCGATGGCGACGCCGATGTCGGCCTGATCGTCCGCCACGATCTTGCCGAACCCGGCGATCACCCACCCTTGGTCGTGATCGTGGAACCGGCGCGCGGCGTCGCCGCCGGCATGCTGATGGGCCGCGTGCAGAGGGCCTGGAACAGCGACCTGGGCGATGTCGCCATCGGCCGGTTCATGGCGACGATCGGCGGCGACCTCGTCGAGCTGTCCGAGGCCCAACAGGATGACCTCGATCAGCGGCTCGCGGCCATGCGCGCGGACGCCAACGGCTTTGCCATCGACGGCCTGTTCGCGCGCGAGGACGTTGCCGGCACCGGCAGGCCGGACGATGGCGGCGTGACCTATTACGCCGGCGCCATCATGGTGATGTTCCTGTTGTTCACGGCAGCCAACGGCGCCGTCGCCATCCACGAGGAACGCGAGATGGGTATCCTGTCGCGCGTCCTTGCCGGTCCCGCCGGCATCGCGCCGCTGATCGACGGGCGTTTTCTGTTCTTGACCGCGCTCGGCTTCGTCCAAGGCACGGTCATCTTCATGGTCGCCTGGCTCGGCTTCGGCGTCGACCTGCCGAACCACCTGGGACTGTGGGCTGTAACTACCCTGGCGACGGCCCTGGCGGCCTCGGGCGTCGGCCTGGCGCTGGCGGCGCTTACCACCACCAGGCGCCAGTCCCAGGCCGTCGCGACGATTACGGTCCTTATTCTCTCCGCTCTGGGTGGCAGCATGGTGCCGCGTTTCATGATGCCGCCGGCGATCCGCGAGCTCGGCTGGCTGACGCCCAACGGCTGGGCGGTCGAGGCCTATGCGATCATCTTCTGGCGCGACGGATCGGTTGGCGAATTGTGGCTGCCCTGGGCCGTGCTGGCAGCAACCGCCGCCATCGGCCTCGCCGTGGCGCGCGGTGCCGCGGCAAGGCGAATGTTGGTATAGTGCCGGCCATGGACGATACGCTGAGACACGTTGCCCTGTTCCTGATCGCCCTGATCGGCATGGAAGCCGTTGCCTGGGCGACCCATCGTTGGGTCATGCACGGTTTTCTGTGGGTCCTCCACAAGTCCCATCACCGGCCGCGCACCGGGCGTTTCGAATGGAACGACCTGTTCGCGGTGATCTTCAGCCTGCCGTCGATCGTCCTGATCTGGTTCGGCGTCCATGGCGGTCAGCCGGACCTTTTGTGGGTCGGTCTGGGCATCGCCGGCTACGGCGTCGTCTACTTCGTCTTCCACGACGTCATCGTTCACCGCCGCGTCAAACATCCCTACCGCGGCAAAAGCGCCTATATGAAACGGATCATCCAGGCCCACCGGCTGCACCATGCGGTGCACACCAAGCACGGCGCGGTATCCTTTGGGTTCTTGTGGGCACCGCCGGTGCGCATCCTGAAGGACCAGTTACGGGCCCGCGGCACGACGGTCGGCAGTCTGGCCGACTAACGACACCCCAAGGCGTCAGCAGACGAAGCGGTGACGCGGTCTTTGGCCCTCCGGCATCGTCCACAGGCCGGCCCGCGAGGCATCGCGGTTAAGCGGCATGGGCGCGCTGGTGCGCGCCGAAATCGCCAGGCCGCGAAGGGCGAGATAGATCTTTCGTGACTTCGGGACAATCGTGCGTTCATCCCACGCTTCCGTGCCCTCGCGGCGAACGCGCCGGCCGATATCGCGATAGATGCCGCGCGCCGCGGCAATCGCCCAGGCCGAACGGAAGTCGAGCGCCTGCAGGCCCAAAAGGGCGGAGTCGTAATAGCTCTCGGCTTCGTCCAGCAGATTGCAGACGACGCGATGGACACCGGCGCGCGACTGCGGATCGGTGACCGTCTCGGGCGTCAGCCCTTCGGCGGCAAGCCAGTCGGCCGGCAGATAGACCCGGCCGGCGCCGGCATCTTCCATGACATCGCGGCAGATATTGGTGAGCTGAAAACCGATGCCCAGATCGGCGGCGCGGTTCAACGTCGGCTGATCGCGCACGCCCATGACCATCGACATCATGACGCCGACCACGCCCGCCACGTGATAGGCGTAGCTCAGGGTATCGGCCAGCGTGTCGTAGCGGCGTCCGTCGATATCCATCGCGAACCCTTCGAGCAGCTCGAGCGGGAAACGCGCGGGGATGTCGTGGCGTTTGACGACGCGATGGAAGGCGGTGAATACCGGGTCGTCGGGCGGCGCGTCACCCATCGCCTGCTCGGTCAGGCGTGTCAGGGTCGCCAGGCGCTCGCGCGCGGTCCCGGTATCGGCCGGACTCATGCCGAATCCCAGCGTCTGACCGTCGATCACGTCGTCACAATAGCGGCACCAGGCGTAGAGCATCCAGGCGCTCTCGCGGGTCTCCAGCGGAAACAGCCGCGCGGCCGTCGAAAAGCTGCTCGAACCCTGCTGGATCGTCTCCCGGCTGGTCTCGACGACACGGTCCACTACGCTACCTCCGCATCCACTGTGATACCGGCATCGGCCAGCATCAAGGATGCCGTTGCACGGGCCGATCCGACGACGCCGGGAATCCCGGCGCCCGGATGGGTGCCCGCACCCACAAGATAGAGCCCCTTGAGCCGGTCGTCACGGTTATGCGGCCGGAACCAGGCGCTCTGGGTCAAGACCGGCTCCAGCGAGAAAGCCGACCCCAGATGGGCGCTGAGCTCGCTCTTGAAGTCGGCCGGCGTGAAAATCCGGCTGGTCACCAGCCGCTCGTTGAGGCCCGGCAGGCAGTGTCGCTCAAGATAGTCGAAGATCCGGTCGCGGTAGCGCGGGCCCTCCTCGTCCCAATCGATCGCCGCATGACCCAGATGGGGCACCGGCGACAGCACGTAGAACGACATGGCGCCGTCGGGCGCCAGCGACGGGTCGGTCACCGACGGGGCGTGCAGGTAGAGCGAGAAGTCGTCGGCCAGGTGCTCGCCGCCGAAGATATCCTTCAGGAGCCCGCGGTAACGCGGCCCGAAGACGATGGTGTGGTGCGCCACATCGTCCCATCGACCCTCAAGACCGAAATAGGCGACGAACAGCGACGGGCTGAAGCGCCGGCGCTTCAGCTTGGCCGCCATCTGGCGGCCGCGCGCGTGGTGGCCGAGCAGGCGGTCATAGGTCATGACCACATCGCCGTTGCTGGCGACCAGGTCGAAGCGCTCCTCACCGCCCGCGGCCGTGGCGACGCCGGCGACCGCGTCGTCCTCGACCAGAATCCGCTCGACCGGTGTCGCCAGCCGCACGGTGCCGCCCAGATCCTCGAACAGGCGCACCAGTCCACGGACCAGCGCGCCGGTGCCGCCGATCGGGAAATGGACGCCCCAGCGGCGCTCCAGCGAGTGAATGAGCGTGTAGATCGACGAGCTGGCAAACGGGTTGCCGCCGACCAGCAGCGAATGGAAGCTCATGGCCTGGCGCAGCCGGTCATCCTTGATGAAGTGGGCGACCATGGCATAGACGCTGCGATAGGCCTGCAGCCCGATCAGGTCGGGCGCGACCTTCAGCATGCTCTTGAAGTCGAGGAAGGGCACATGGCCGAGTTCCAGGTAGCCCTTCTCGAAGACACGTTCGGCGTAGTCCAGGAACCGCCGGTAACCTTCGACGTCGGCGGGGCTCATGGCGCCGATCTGCTGCAGGAGCCAGTCGTCGTCGTTGGTGTAGTCAAAGGTCGAGCCGTCCGGCCACTGGAGCCGGTAGAACGGCTGGATCGGCACCAGATTGACGTAGTCGGCGAGCTTGCGCCCGGAAAGCGCGAACAGCGCCTCCAGGCAGGTCGGATCGGTGATGACCGTGGGACCGGCGTCGAACGTGAAGCCGGCGTCTTCATAGACATAGGCGCGCCCACCGGGCCGCTCGCGCGCTTCATAGAGTGTCGTCGCGATGCCAGCCGATTGCAGGCGGATGGCGAGCGCCAGGCCGCCGAAGCCGCTGCCGATCACCGCGGCCTTCCTGTTGCGCGGCACGGTCCTGTTCATCGCAGCACACCGGCGGTTGCGGGGTTCAGGCAGGCGACGCCGCGGAAGAACGGCACCGGCGGCCGGCCGACGACGATCCGAAGCTTGTCGAACGGCGTCAGACGGCCGGCATAGAAGCGTTCGATAAGACCTTTGCGCAGTCCGTAGAAGCGCCGCAGGACCAACCAGCGCTCTTCCGGCGTCGCCGCGCGGAACAGCATGCGGTTCAAGAGCCGGAAGTAAGCCTGGCGGCGCCACAGGCTGAACGAGATGCGTCGCGACAGGCGCGCCAGGGTCGCCGCGTCGAACGACCGCTGGGCTGCGACCGCATCGGCGAAGCGCACGGCCTCGACCAGGGAATAGCCGGTGGTCGCGTGGAACAGCAACGCCGCCAGGCCGGAACGGGCGACGTTCTCCGGCGCGTCGGCCCAGTATCGCCGCGCATCGCCGGCCAGGGTAATCGGCAACGACCCCATCTCCTCGCGCACGATGCGCTCGATGGTCCAGCCCTGGTCAGCCGCGTAGTCGGCGATGGTGTTGCGCGACACCGCCTGATCGACGACCGGACCGTCGCTGTAATAGGTGTCCTCGATCAGCATCCGGCGCTCGTCGAACGGCAGGGTATAGATGAAACGATAGCCGTCCCGCTGGTCGACGGTGGCGTCCATGATGACCGGCCCGTCACGGCCATGGGGCTCCGCGAACTCGACCTCCTGGCCCAGGAACTTCTGGAACCCCAACAACAGGTGCTGGCCGCCGCGGTCGCCACGGCCGTCGATAACCGCGCCGGCGTCAAGCCGTTCGCCGCTGGCCAGGGTGACCCCGGCGGCGTCGACATCGGTGACGGTCGCGTTAAGCCGGACCGCATCGCCCAGCGCTGCGCCGACCACCGAATCGAGCCGTTCTGAGGGAATCGAGCGGTAGCCGGTCGGCAAACGCCGCTCCAGCCCCGGGAAACGGACGTCGTAATGGGGCCAGCGATGGGCCACCAGGGGGTCGATCCAGGCGTGTTGGCTGGCCTTAAGGTCGGATTCGTAGAACGACCACGTATGGTTGCCGCCCAGGCGGTCGCCTTGCTCCAGCACCAGGAGGCGCAACGATGGGTGGCGCTGCTTGAGCCGCCATGCCACCAGACTGTTGGCCAGCCCGCCACCGACCAGGATGAGATCCGTTGACACCAAGTCCCCGTATGTGCTGTCGACACTGATCGATAGACCCTACCATGTTCATCGACCTGTTACGCGCGGACAGGCAAGACGGATTGGCGGACATCGGGACACGATGGACGAACTGCAAGCATTGGGCGGACCGGCGGGCTTCGCGCTCACCTATGGCGCGCTCGTCGCCATCGTGGCGCTGCGCTACGTCGCCATCGCCGGGTTGTTCTACTGGCTCTTGTGGTCGCGCGAGACGCCGCGGGTCAAATCCCGGCTCTTGACCGACGGCCGGCCACGCCCGGCGACGGTCAGAGCGGAAATCGGCTGGTCGCTCATCTCCGCCCTGATCTACGCGCTGCCCGGCGTGATCGTCATCGAGGCCTGGAAGGCCGGCGGCACGCTGCTTTACACGGACTGGCGGCCGATCGACTGGGTCTGGGTGCCCGTCAGCATCTTCATCTGCCTGTTTATCCAGGATACCTGGTTCTATTGGACCCACCGGCTGATGCACCATCCCCGTCTGTTCCGCATCGTGCATCTGGTACACCACCGCTCGCGCCCGCCAAGCCCGTTCGCCGCGTTCTCCTTCCACCCCTTCGAGAGCCTGGTCTATGCGTGGCTGCTGCCGCTGCTCATCTTCATCATGCCGATCCACGTCGCCGCGGTGCTGTTCATTCTGACCTTGATGACCCTTGCCAGCGTGCTCAACCACTCCGGACAGGAGATCATCCCGGACCGCTGGCTGAAGGGGCCAATCGGCCACCATCTGATCACCGCCGCCCATCACGACATCCATCACCGCGACTTCACGAAGAACTTCGCGCTCTACTTCCGTTTCTGGGACAAGGTGATGGGCACCGACGTGATGGAGGACGCCTATCCATTCCTGGAGAGCCGGCGCGAACAGCGCGAAGGCGCCGACTGATCGACGTCTGCCTATGCCGGCGATCTGTGCTAGATCGTCATATCCGCTTACCTTTTCTCATGCCGTCCGCCTGATCCCGCCATGACCCGCGTCGCCATCGCCGCCAGTTCGCAGATCGCCGCCGATGCGGGCGCCGAGATCGCTGCCGCCGGCGGCAACGCCGTCGACGCGGCGATCGCGGCGAACCTGGTCCAAGTGGTGACCGAACCGGGTGTCGTCTCGCTAGGCGCCGGCGGGTTTGTCGTCATATCGCCGCCGGGCGAAGCCGCGGTCATGATTGACGGCGCGGTCGAGATGCCCGGCCGTGCCGCATCACCGGAGCAGTTCGGCCGTGGCGCCATCGATGTGATGCTGCCCTACGGCGGCGGCGCGCCGACCACGGTCGGTTACGGCTCCGTCGGCACGCCCGGTATGCTTGCGGCCTATGACCTCGCCGCGCGCCGCTTCGGCTCGCTGCCGTGGAAGGTGCTGGTCGAACCGGCGGTGCGGCATGTGAGAAATGGCTTTCCGCTGCCCAAGGCATCGCACCAGTACATCGCCAACAATTACGATTGGGTCTTCGGCTGGAACCCGCCCAGCCTGAAACCTCTGCAAAAGGACGACGGGTCGATCAAGGATGTCGGCGATACGGTTTATGTCGACGGCCTCGCCGACACGCTGGCGGCCATCGCCGAGGACGGGGTCGACGCGTTCTATCGCGGCGACATCGCCCGCGTCATCGCCGACGACATGGCGGCTAATGACGGCCTGCTCGGCCTCGCCGATCTCGAGGCTTACGAGGCCCGCCTGTTGCCTGCGCTGGATGTCGCCCTGGACGACTGGCACGTGGCGACCGTCTCGGTGCCCAGCGTCGGCGGCGCGGTCCTCGCGGCCATGTTGTTGATGCTGCGCGGCACCAAGCTCGATGGCTGGACGCCGCAGATGACACGCCAGATGATCGACGTCCAGGCCCGCGCCATCGGCCACCGCCGCACCCGGCTCGACATCTCCGACGACCTCGGCGCCGACGTCGCGCGGTTCCTGGAGATCGCCGCCACGAACCCGGCAGGCCTGGCTTCACCGTCCACCGTCCATACATCGACGGTCGATGCGGCGGGCTTGGCTTGCGCGGTCACCGCCTCTGCCGGCTACAACTCCGGCGTTATGACGCCCGGCGCGGGGATCTGGATGAACAACAGCCTGGGCGAGGTCGAGCTCAACAAGCGCGGCTTTCACACGATGGTGCCGGGAACCCGCGTCGCCTCCAACATGGCGCCGACCGTCGGGCGCAGCCGCGATGGTTCGGTGCTTGCGATCGGTTCACCGGGCGCCGACCGCATCACGACCGCCATTCTGCAGACGGTTGCCAACATCGTGCATCTGGACATGCCGTTGCAGGAGGCGGTCAACCATCCGCGCCTGCATGTCGAGTTGTCCGCCGATCAAACGTGGTGTGTCGCCTATGAAGCCGGCGTGCCGGTCGACCAACTGGATGTCCCGCAGCGGCGTTTCGACGGCGTTGACATGTTCTTCGGCGGGGTCAGCGCGGTGCGTTTCTCGCCCGACGGCGGCTTCGAGATGGCGGCGGATATCCGGCGGACCGGCGGCACCGCGTTGAGCGAGACATAGGGACCTACGCCACCGCCACCGGATGCGGGTGGACCATGGCGTAGACATAGCCGCCGTTGTTGAACGGCTGGTCCAGCACTTGGGCCTCGCCGGCCGCGTCATAGGCGCGGGTCATCAACGCGTGCTCGCCGGGTGTCGCGTCCCAGGTCAAGGCAAACTCGACCCAGGCGTAACGGTCGCTGGGCGACAGCAGCTCGGCGTCCTGCCATGTCTGGCCGCGGTCGGCGCTCCATGTCACGCGCACGATCGGTTCCTCGGCGCCCCGCGCATAGCCGCGCAGGCGCTGTGGACCCGGCGCGAGCGGCGCCGGCCAGGGCAGTGCCAGGGAGCTGCGGAGCGGGTGCTTGGTGATCAGCGGACCTTTGGCCGGTGCGTAGTCCGCGCTGTCCCAGGCCTCGCCCATCAGGACATAACGTTCGGTGTTGCGTTCGACCCAGCGGTGCTCTCGCGTCACCTCGATGCGGTCGAGCCACTTGATCGAATAGGTGCCCACCCAGCCAGGCACGATGGTGCGCGCGGGAAAGCCGTGATCGGGCGGCAGCGTTTCGCCGTTCATGCGAAGCGCGATCAAGGTATCGGGATGCATGGCCTTGGCGACCGGCATCGGCATGCGGATACCGTCCTCGCCTTCGCGGCCCCGGTCGAGGCCGACCGGCATGATGTGATAGGCCTCATCGGTGATGCCCGCCATGGTCAGGACATCGGCCAGCCGCACGCCCTGCCATTCGGCCATGCCCAGGCCGCCCAGGTGCCAACGCAGCTCGACGAGGTGCGGCCGGCGGTTGAGTGGTTCGCCCATGACGTCTTCGAACAGCTGGCGGTGGTTGCCAGCGCATTCGATCAGCACCGGCAGGGTGACCTGCTCCATCGCCTCAAGATCGGCACGTGTCAGACGCAGTGGGTTGGTGACGGCGTCGCCTTCGACGGACAGGCTCCATCCTTCCTCGGCGATGATCGGCGTCGGCGCGTCGTGGCAGATGAAGAAATCCGCATTCGGCGTGATCAGCCCCTGCTGCTTTTCGAGCGGCATCTCCAGGCCACCGACCAGATGAACCAGACCGGAGACGTCCTTGTAAAACCCGTCAGCCATGGGACCCCGACGAACGGTTCAGCGAAGTGGTGAACCCTAGCCGAGCAGTTCCACGCTGTCGCCGACGTGCACGGTGCCTTCGATCAAAACCGCGGCATAGACGCCGGTGTAACCTTCGTGGTCGTCGGTCACCTTCTTCAGCACCGAGGGGTCGCGATCGGCGGTGTCGGGATCGAGCGTGATCATGGCGCAGCGCGGATCGCGCTCCAGTACCTGGACCGTCACCTTGTCGCCGATGCGCAAGCTCTTGCCGACATAGTCATTCTCCGCATAGCCGGGCGCGCCATCGAGATCGAGATAGATGTTCGCGCGAAAGCGGCGCTTGTCGACATCCTTGCCCAGTTCTTCGCCCAACTGGGCGGCGGTCGCCAGGGAACACAGCGACACCGGCCGGCAGTCGGTGAAGGCGCGGTCGGAGCGCAGGACGGAGAGCCCGTGCTTGCGGCCGATGTTCTCATTGAGCTTTTCCATCAGCGCGGGATCGTCGATGGCAAAGGTCTCGCCGTCCGGTGTTTCAATGTCGACCGCCAGTTCATCGCGATCGGGATAGACCGCCGTCATGCCGGGCTCGATGCTCTCGGCGTCCATTAGATTGGGCGGCATGGCGGCCTTGTCGGGATGGCGGAAGCGCGGTGTGTAAAGCACCATCTTGCGCTGTTCGCGGCCGGTCAGATAGGGAAAGCCCTTATGCGCTTCGTCGCTGCCGATGGCATAGAGCCGGTCGCCGTAGACGCCGGCGAAACCCAGATAGACCCGCTCGACTTCCTCGCCGCGCATGCTCTTCACCGGATAGCGCCACAAGCTCTCGATCTTGCCGACCGTTCCCATCGTTGTCTCCCCTCGCTGGATGTGCCTCGATTCACCGACACACCAGCACGGCAACGGTCATCAGACAACCGGCGCGCGGTGCAGGGCGGCCTTTTCATGACGGCGGCGCACACCTAAGCTCGCGACGTCAGTTAAGTCCGAGGGAGGGCGCCATGGCCGAGCAGGCCTTTCCGCATCTGTTTTCGCCGGTCAAGCTGCGCGACAAGGAACTGAAGTGCCGCATCGTATTCGGCGCCCACACCGCCAACATGGCCGAAGACGGCCTGCCGACCGACCGCCACTTCGGCTACTACCGCGAACGCGCGCGCGGCGGTGCGGCGATGATCGTGGTCGAGCCGACGCCGCCCCACGAGACCGCCGTGTTGACGCGTGGCAACCTGCGTCACGACGACAGCGTCATCCCCCACTTCCGCCGCATCACCGACGAATGCCACAGCCACGGCACCGTGATGGTCCACCAGATCTATCACGTCGGGCAGCACGGCGATCAGGACAACTCGTGGACGCCCTATTGGTCGCCGTCGGGCGGACCGAGCTTCCATGACCCCTGGGGCAGCCACGCCATGTCGGAAGCCGAGATCGAGGAACTGGTCGCCGCCTTCATCGAACAGGCCGAGCGCGACCAGAAGGGCGGCTTCGACGGCGTCGATCTTTTCGCCGGCTACAACTGCCTGATCGACCAGTTCTGGTCGCCCCTGACCAACAAGCGCGACGACCGCTGGGGCGGCAGCCTGGAGAACCGCGTGCGTTTCGCCGCGCGGATCGCCGAGGGCATCCGCAAGGCCTGCGGCGACACCTTCATCGTCGGCATGACGATCTCCGGCGCCGAGCCCTATCCCGGCGGCCTGACCATCGAAGACAAGCAGGAGATCGTCGCCTGGCTCGATGAACGCGGGCTGATCGATTACGTCTCCTGTGGCACCGGCAGTTACCTCAACCAGTTCACCAAGATCGTGCCGAGCTTCCACTACGGCATGATGCTGGGCCCGCCGGACGCCGCAGCGTTTAAGGAGGTCACCAACCACGCGCTGGTCACCGCCGAGGCGCGGGTAAAGACACCGGCGAATGCGGAGGCTGTCATCGCCGAGGGCAAGGCGGACCTGGTCTCGATCGTGCGCGGCCAGATCGCCGACCCGCATCTGGCCAACAAGGCGCGCGACGGCCGGGCCGAGGACGTGCGCCCGTGCATCTCGTGCAACCAGCTGTGCATCGGCCGGCGCATGCGCGACTACCACATCTCCTGCCTGGTCAACCCGGCGGCTGGGCGCGAGAGCGAATGGGACGGTGACAAACCGCCGGCGGCGGAGAAACCGCGCCACGTGGTCGTCATCGGCGGCGGACCGGCCGGGCTGGAAGCCGCCCGCGTCGCCGCCGAACGGGGCCACCGCGTCACGCTCGCCGAACGCCGGGACGAGCTGGGCGGCCAGTTCCGATTGGCCGCCGGGCAGCCCGAGCGCGGCGAGATCGGCGGCCTGCTCACCTGGTACCAGGGCCAGCTCGAAAAGCTCCAGGTGCGCGTCATGCTGCGGGCCGATCTCGACGTCGAGGCGATCCGCGCGCTAGATCCCGATTCGATCGTGCTGGCCACAGGCTCGGAGCCCGACCGGCGCGGTTTTCAGCGCGCCTTCCCGCACATCGAGATCCTGCCGGGCGCCGATCAGGACAATGTATGCACAATTCATGATGTCTTGGAGGGCGAGGTCGTGCCGGGCACCAATGTGCTGCTGCTGGACGATCTCAATGGCTGGTGGCCGGCCAGCGGCACGGCGCTTCATCTGGCCGAGCAGCGCCACATGGTGACGGTCGTGACGGCGTCGGAACAGGCCGCCGCCGCGCTCGATCTCTCCCAGACCGGCGAGACCACTCGCGAGCGGTTCATGAAGATGGGCGTCGAGGTGCTGACCGCGACAGGCCTGACCGCCTGGGAGGGCAACACCGCCACCCTGCTGAACCTCTATACCGGCGATCAGGAAACCCGCGACTTCGACAGCCTGGTCCTGGCGACCACCAACCGGCCGGTGAACAGCCTGACGGCCGCGTTCGCCGAGGACGACACGGACGTGCATGCCATCGGCGACACGGTCGCGCCGCGCACCGCATCCATGGCGTTTTACGAAGCCCGCAAACTGGCGCTGACGCTGTAGGTTTCGCCATGGGCGCTTTGGCCCACATTGACATCCGACCGGCCCGCGACGACGAACGCATGGCGGTGGCTGTGCTTTACTGGCGAACCTGGCATGAGACACAAGCTGCCCTTGAACCGCCAGAGGTCGCTGCCAGCCGACCGTTAAGGTTCTTTGAGGCACGTGTCGCGGGCTGGGATGAACCGCCACTGGTCGCCTATAGTGACAGTCGACTGCTCGGTTTCGCCGCATGGCAAGGAAACTATCTTGGTCAGCTTTTTGTGGAGCCGCGCTGCCGTGGTAGCGGCGTTGGCGCCCGTCTCTTGGCGGCTGCCGAAACCACAATGGTTGCAGGTGGCTGCGATACGATGCGGCTCAATTGCATCGTCGGCAATGACGACGCACGCCACTTCTACGAACGCCATGGCTGGCGGGTCGAAGACGAGATTGACGACCCCGTCACCTTCGAGGGAAGGACGATCAAGGTCAGAAGCTGGGAAATGGTAAAGGACACCGTTTTGCGATGATCTCTCTGCTCACGCCGCTTGCCCATCCGGTCTACCGCCGCCTGCTGGCGGCCCAGGTCGTCGCCTTGTTCGGCACCGGGCTGGCGACCGTGGCGCTGGGCCTGCTGGCGGCGGTAGACCGGATGGGCAAGCGGCGTGAGCAGAGAGATCATCGCAAAACGGTGTCCTTTACCATTTCCCAGCTTCTGACCTTGATC
>JANQGO010000287.1 GCA_028277285.1 Alphaproteobacteria bacterium
GTCGCGTCGTCCCAACGGCCGGGTCGGCCGCCGGAGATCATCAGGCGGCAGTCCTGCTCGCGTTTCAACGACAGCGTGCGGCTGGCATGGCCAATCAGATGCCGTACGGGGTTGTCTGTCAGCGGCGTGGACAGCAGAACCTGAAACGGCAGGTTCCATACCGGCAGGTCGAGCCAGGGGCGGAGCAACTGGCGGACACCGCCGTTGGCCAAGAGCAACAGATCGCCGCCGACCGGAATGGTGTCGCCGGCGCCGGTCTCGACCGCGACGACCCGATCGTCGCGGGTCACCAGCCGCGTTGCGCTGACGCCCTCGCGTATCTCAGCACCGGCAGCGCTTGCGGCCGCGGCATAGGCGTGGGTCGTCGCACCGTGGTCGGCAACGCCGTCGCTCGGACAAAAGACCGCCCCTTGGACCGTCGGGGCGACACCCGGTTCCAGCTCCAGCAACGCCTCGCGCGACAGAAGCTTTGTCGGCGTGCCGCACAGGTTCTGAATGCTGATCCGCGCGTCGGCGGCGGCCAGATCCGTTGCACTCTCCAGCAGCATCAGGTGCCCGGTTTGCTCGAACAGCGGCGGCGCGTTCAGCCGCTCGTGGAGCGACGGCCACATGTCGCGCGCGCGCGCCATCAACGGTAGCTCGCGGTGGTCGCGATAGTTGGCGCGGACGCCACGCCGGCCCGGCCCGCCGGATGCGCCGGACGCAACATGCTTGGCTTCGAGCAGCAGCACATCGGCGCCACGCGTCGCCAGTTCCCAGGCAGCGGCCACGCCGTAGACGCCGCCGCCAACGATTACGTTCTCGGCCATGAATGGCAAACCCCTGTAACGAAGCTACGCGGTCGGATAGCGAATCAACCCTAGCAGATCACGTCGAGATCAGGAGCTTGCCGAAGATCAGGCGCGCCAGAACGGTTTCGTAGCTTCGAGGCGCGCCTGCCGGCGCGTCATGCCGATGTCGTCGAGTTCGTGGCTTTCGAGCCGGGCCAGCGCTTGGCGGCTGCGGTGGCGATGGGTCCAGATGGCCAGATTGGTCAGCAGGCCGGCGATCAGCCGGCCCTGCGGGCCGTCGCTCTGGCGCAAGTGTTCGAGGACCTTGTCGCCGCAAAAAATTTGATGGGCAGGGAGAGAGGGCACGGCGGGCTCCTGGCCAAGGTATTGAGGCGGAGAAGGACGATTTAGGGCCCTGTTGGGGTAAGCGCAAACCATGTAATCTGATGGGCCTATCAAGTTTCCTCATGAGGTCCCATGGCCCGCTGGTTACCGTCCCTCAATGCCATGCGCGCCTTTGAAGCGGCTGCGCGGCACCTGAGCTTTACCCGCGCCGCCGAAGAGCTTCATGTCAGCCAGGGCGCGGTCAGCCACCACGTGAAGACCCTGGAACAGCAGCTCGATCTCAAGCTGTTCGACCGCCGACCGGGTGGTCTGGCGTTGACGGTGGCGGGCGCCGCTTATCTGCCGGTGCTGCGCGACGCCTTCGACCGCATGGCGCGCGGTACCGCCGACATCACCCAGCGGCGCTCGTCGAACATCCTGACGGTCAGCGTCTCGCCCAACTTTGCCGCGCGCTGGCTGGTCCACCGCCTGGGTGACTTCGGGGCGGCGCATCCGGACATCGATCTCAGGGTTTCCGCCGCCATGGAGCATATCGACTTCGCGATGGGCGATCTTGACGTCGCGGTGCGCCACGGCGACGGCCGCTGGCCGGCGCTGCATGTGACGCCGCTGATCCGCGAGGAAGTCTATCCGGTGCTCAGCCCCTCGCTCCTGGAACGTGGCCCCGCACTCAACGAACCCAACGACCTGCGTCACTACACCTTGCTGCACGATGTGAGTTCGCGCGGATGGTCGGCCTGGCTGGATAAGGTCGGCGCCGACACGGTCGATGCGGAGAAGGGACCGTTCTTCAACATGACCAGCCTGGCGCTTGACGCCGCGGTCACCGGTCAGGGTGTCGCGCTCGCCCGGCGGGCGCTGGCGACGCAGGACCTCTTGGCGGGACGCTTGGTGCGGCCGTTCGATATCTCGCTCACGTCGGAGCGCGGCTATTTCATCGTGTGCCCGGAGGCCTCCGCCGACATTCCCAAGATCGTTCGGTTCCGCGAATGGCTGCTCGCCGAAAACCAGCGCGACATCGAGAAACTCAATGCGCTCTATGCGCGTCCAGCGTTGCCAGCGTCGCGCTGATCGATGGGCGCCCGGCCAAGCGGTCGGCCCAGTCCGACAAGCGAGGCCGGTCTGGCCGCCAATCGATATCCGGGTTGGTATGCTCCAGTTGGAGCGCACAGATCAGGACGATCTGCGCCATGGTCAGCGGACCTTGCATGCGGGGATCGTCGATTTCGTTTTCCCACACGCCGCTCAGCCGGCGGCAACGCTCACGCTCGTGTTCGATGATGCCGGGCGAGCGTTCGTCTTCCGGCCGATAGCCTTCGCGTGTCCAGACCGCAAGGCCGGCCAACAGGCTGTGGGCGAGTGCTTCCAAGCGCTGGCTCTGCCATGCCGTTTCATCGTCGGGGCGGCAGAACATGGGCTTGCCGTCGACCTGATCGAGATAGGCACAGATTAGCGCGGAATCCTCGAGGCCCAGACCGTCATCGGTGAGCAGGTAGGGCACGCGGCCGGAGGGATTGATCTGATAGTAGGGGCTGTCCCGTTCGCGGGTGCGCGCATGCACCACCGTGACGCGGTCGCCGAGCCCTTTCTCCAAAATCACGATGCGCGGCATTCGCGCATAGGGTGAATTCGGCGTAACGAAGAGCTCCATCGCCCCGCTCAGTACCCCTTGAACACCGGCTTGCGTTTTTCGGCGAAGCTGCGCGGGCCTTCCTTGGCGTCTTCGGAATGCAGCATCTTCTTGTAGAGCGGGAGCGCTTCGTCGTGCAGCACCTTGAAGCAGTCGGGGATCGAGTGGTGCATGGCGTAGCGCACGATTTCCTTGGTCGCCATCAAGGCCAAGGGGCCGGCTTCGGCCAGGTGGTCGGCCTGCTCGCGGGCACGGTCCATCAGCTTGTCCGGCGCGACGATCTCATTGACCAGACCCCATTTGAGCGCTTCCTCCGCGCCCATGCGCCGGCCCGCCATCATGATATCCATGGCGACGACAAAGGGCAGGCGGCGCGGAATGATCTGCACGGCACCGGCATCGGCGATGAAACCCATATGGGCGTCGGGAATGAAGAACTGGGCGTGCGGCACGGCATAGGCGAAGTCACACGACAGCGCGATCTCCCAGCCGCCACCGACCGCGTAGCCGTTGATCGCCGCGATCACTGGTTTGTAGAGATCGAACATCTCGGTGATGCCGGCGAATCCGCCCTCAGGCTGATCGGCCCACGCATCACGGTCTTTGCCCGCCGCGTCGGCGGCGTCGAACTCCGCCGCGCCTTCCTTGAGATCCCAGCCGGGTGAGAAGAACTTTTCGCCGGCGCCGGTGACGATCCCGACCATCAGCTCGGGATCGTCGCGCAGGGTGACAAAGGCGTCCGACAGCGCGTGGCTGACCTTTCGGCCGATGGCGTTGGCGGGCGGGTTGTCGATGGTGATTTCGAGCACCTTACCGCGCCGTTCGGTGTGGACCACGTCGCTCATTCAAGCCTCCTTGTCGTCTGTTTGGCGGATCAGGGCGTCGACCGCCAGGACGCCTTCGCCCTCGGCCATGACAAATAGCGGGTTGACGTCGAGTTCGGCAAGCCGCCCCCGGTTGTCGTGGGCATAACGGCCAATCGCCATCACCGCGCCGACCAGCGCGTCCATGTCGGCTTTCGGCGCGCCACGAAAGCCGTCCAGCAGCTTGGCGATCTTGAGACCGGCGATCGCGCGGCGCACGTCGTCGTCGTTGATCGGCAGCAGCAGGCTGACGGCATCGCGGAACAGTTCGACCAGCACGCCGCCGGCGCCGATGACAAGCACCGGCCCGAAGCTGTCGTTGTGGGTGACGCCGACAAGTACCTCGGCGATCGGCTTCGGCGCCATCGGCTCGATCAGTATCTCGGTAACGCCGAGGCGCTTCGCCATGTCGTCGGCGGCGCTCTGCACGGCCGCCTCGTTATCAAGTCCCAGGGCGACACCGCCGACATCGGTCTTGTGCAGGATCGTGTTGCTCAAGAGCTTGACGACGACGGGAAAACCCATGTCCGTGGCGATTTGTCCAGCCTCCGCAATCGGCGCGACGCGGCCGTCCGGTATCGGCAGGCCGTAAGACGCGAGCGCCTTTTTGCTATCGGCCTCGTTCAGCGCGATCGGATCGCCGGATAATGCGTGCGCCGCCGGCACAACCAGATCGTCGAGGTCGCCGCGCGCCATCAGCTCGCGGCGCCGTTCGCCGAACAGGCATGTCTTGGCGAGCGCGTGAACACCTTCGCGAATGCCCTGCAGGGCCGCGACCCCAGCGTTGTGGGCGATGGCGCGGGGGCGGGGCGTCGAGTTCTCCGGCATCGACGTGGTCCACGCCATGGGAATACCGGTCTTCGCCTGGGTGTGGCAGAGCGCGCGTAGAACCGCGTCCGATCCGTCTGCTTCGCCGGTGTCTTCAGGGCTGGTATCCATCACCAGCAGCCCGGCATCGACCTCGTCGTCGACCAGCACCGGGAAGATCGTGCTGAGCGTGTCGTAGTCGCCCCAGAAGTTCGTGTTGTAGTCGAACGGGTTGGTGATGTTGGCGAAGTCGGGCATGACCTTGCGCAAGGTGTCGTACTGTTCCTGGTCCGGTTGCGGCAGCTCGATGCCGAACGGTTCGGCCAGGTCGGCGACCGTCTCCGAATCGCCGCCCGAGCAGGTGTAGACAACGATGCGCCGGCCTTCGGGCACGCCGGTATGGGTGATGAACTTGGCCGTCTCCAGCATGTCGGCGGGCGCCTCGACCCGGATGATGCCGAGGCGGTCGAACAGCGCCTGGTACATCTCGTCGTCGCCGGCGAGTGATGCGGTGTGCGACAGCGCGAGCTTCTTGCCCATCGCCGAGACGCCTGCCTTGTGCGCGATGATCGGCTTGCCGGCCTCCAGCGCGCGCGTGGCGATGCGGCTGAACCGCGCGATATCGGGGATGGTCTCGATGAAGAGGGTGAAGCAGGTAATCGCGGGGTCGTCGACCAGCACGTCCAGATAGTCGGAGATATCCAACACCGACTGGTTGCCGCAGGAGATGACATAGGCCAGCGGCGCCGAACGCTGGTTGTTGCAGACGTTGACGCAGAGATTGCCGCTTTGCGCGATGAACGCCGAGCCGCGCTCGACCCGGTCGCCAAGCGACGGGATCGCCAGCAGCGGCACGCCGTGAAGATAGTTGTTGATGCCGTAACAGTTGGGGCCGACCAGGGCCAGGTCGCCCGCATTGGCGACCAGTTCGGCCTCCAGTTCGACACCGATGCCACCGACCTCGCGGTAGCCCGCGGCATAACAGATCACGCCGCCGGCGTTCATGCCGTTGAGTTCGGGAACGATGGCGTTCGTCATCTCCCGGTTGACCGCCAGGAAGGTGGCGTCGGGCGCGCCGGGCAGATCATCGACCGACTTGAAGCACGGTAAACCCGCCAAGCTGTCGAGTTTGGGATTGACGACCCAGACCTCGCCGTTGAAACCCATGCGCCGGTTGGCGTTGATCGTGTGCTCCAGAAAGGAGCCGCCGATGTAACAGACCGTGCGCGGGTTGAGCGTGCGCTGGAGATTGCGCCGACGGGTCTCGTTCAGCATGACGTTACCCCGCCTCAGGACTTTTTCGGTTTCATGGCGGCCCAGTCGTCGTCCGACATGGCGCGCAGGAAGTTGAACTGGCCGGCGCCCTGCAGCCACTCGCCGCCGTCGATGGTGATGACGTCGCCGTTGATGTAGCCCGATCCGTCGGCCATCAAGAACACCGCGAGATCGGCAAGTTCATGGTGTTCGCCGACACGGCCCAATGGCACGCTCGACGCACCGAACTCATCGGCCAGCGGGCCGCTCTTGGGCATCAGCCGATCCCACGCGCCCGGGGTCGGAAACGGGCCGGGCGCGATGGCGTTGAGGCGGATGCCGCGACCGCCCCATTCGACGGCCAGGCTGCGTGTCATGGCGAGCACACCGGCCTTGGCCATGGCCGAGGGTACGACATAGCCCGATCCGGTCCAGGCATAGGTGGTGACGATGTTGATGACGGTCGCGGGATCGCCCGCCGCCAGCCACTTCTTGCCGCACGCCAGTGTCACGTAGCAGGTGCCGTGCAGCACGATATTCAACACCGCGTCGACCGCGCGGTGCGACAAGTCTTCTGTCTTGGAAATGAAATTGCCGGCCGCGTTGTTGACCAGGCCGTGCAACGGGCCGTCCTGCCAGATCGTCTCGACCATCGTCGCCACGGCGTCGGCGTCGCGGATATCCAGGCTGTGCGTGGCGACCTTAGTGCCAAACTCGCTGGCGAAGGTTTGGGCGGTCTCGTCCAGCACCTCCTGCCGGCGCCCGCAAATCACGAGGTCGGCACCGAGCTCGCAGTAGCGCCGGCCCATGGCCTTGCCCAGGCCGCTGCCGCCGCCGGTGATGAGGATCCGTTTGCCTTTCAAGAGGTCGGGCTGGAACATCGCTTCGGTCTCTCCATTTCTTGTTGTTGTTCGCTGACGGCGGATCAGCGGTCATTGTCCCTTGAAGACAGGCTCACGCTTGGCGATGACGGCGGCCATCGCTTCCTTCGCGTCCTCGGTTGTCGCGCAGACGCCGCCGGCCTTCTTCTCTTCGGCAAGCTGGTCGGCGAGGCTGCGGGTCGACGCGCTGTCGATGAGCGCCTTGGTCAGGCGGATGGCGACGCTGGGGCCGCTGCCGAGCTTCTCGGCAAACGCCATGGTCGCCGCCTCCAAGCCGTCGGGTTCGTGGACTTCGGTCAACATGCCGTTGTCGCGCGCTTCCTCGGCCGACCAGATATCGGCGCTGAAGGCGAACCGCTTGGCGGCCTCCAGACCCATCAGGCGCGGCATGAACCATGTTCCCCCGGCATCCGGGTTATAGCCCATGGTGGTGAAGGAACAGCGGAAGCGCGCGGCGGCGGAGGCGAAACGGAAATCGCAGGCAAGCGCCATGTCGAGCCCCGCGCCGACCGCCGTGCCGTTGATCATGGCGATCGTCGGCGCCGGTAGGGCGTGCAGCATCAGGATCGCCTTGTGCATCTCACCGACCCAGTCGCGGTCCTCGACCGGCTCGCCCCGGTCGCGCGCCGCGGCCATCTCGGACCACTCCTTGACGTCGGCGCCGGCACAAAAACCCTTGCCGCGGCCGGTCAGAACAAGACACCGGACGGCATCGTCCTTGGCGGCGGCAAAGGCCGCCTGCAGATCCTTCACAAGGGCAAAGTTAAGGGCGTTTCGGGCATCCGGCCGGTTCAGGGTGAGCACGCGCACGGCGCCGATATCGGCTTGTTCCAGACTCTCGCTCACGGCCATCCTCCCCTGAAATCGTGATCGGCGGGAGTCATAGCATCCGATGCCGCATGCCGCGCAACACGAAACCGCAACGCGAAGCTGTGGTTGGCCCGATTTGACGGCGGCTGGATCGCCGCCCACAGTCGACAACCATGTCATATCGTCGTCTTCTGTTGCCGGTGATCGTCGCGGCGTCCTTCCTCGCCGGGGCCACGCTCCCGGCTGCGGCCGAGGACGATATCGTCATTGGCGCTGTCCTGACGTTGAGCGGCGAGGGCGCCCAGAGCGGCGAAGATATCCTGGCCGGTCTTCAGCGTGCCGCGGACGCACTGAACGGTATCGGCGGCATCGAGGTCGCCGGCGTGTTTCGGCCCGTACGCCTGGAGGTGTTTGACGATCAAGGCAGCGACCGGCGTGCCGCCGCCTTGGCGCGCGTGCTGATCTTGCGCCGCGACGCCACTGCTGTCATCGCGGGGTCGCGTCCTTCGGCGGGCCTTGCCATCGCGCCGATCGGCGCCGAGTTTCGCCGGCCGATGATCGATGTCCTCGGTCTGCCGGCGTCAGGCGCAAGCGGCATGGTGCCCTACCATTTCTCGGTACTGCCTTCGCTCGAAGACCGCTGGATGCCGGCCATCACGTTCGCCGTTCTTGTCCGGCGGCTGCAGGGCAGCGCCTCGCAAGACCTGTCCTTGGGCCTGATCGCCGACGATGGCGTGCTGCGCGATGCGGCGCGCAAGATCGCCGCCGGCTGGGGCTTGCAGGCCGCCGGCGAGCCGGACGAACAAACCGGCAGTGTGGTGCTGCTGCTCGATCCGCCGGTGCAGTGGCAAACGACCATGACGTTCGGCAGCGGCATTGTCATCGTACCGGCATGCCAGGACGCCATCGCGTTGCGTCAGTCACGCCCGACCGGCGCCATTTTGTGCACGGGGTTATGGTGGAACGATGCCACGACATCTGCGCCCGAGCCAGCACTGGCCGCGGAGATCGCATTGCTGGCGATAGCCCAGGCCATCGCGCGTGGGCGCACGGCCTTCGGGCCGGTGCTGCGCGATGTCCTGATGCTGCTGGATGTCGAGACGCCGATCGGCCCCATCAGGTTTGGCGCGGACGGCCGCAATGTCGCGCTGGCGGCCAGGCTCTATGCTGTTGAGTCCGACGGGCTGCACGAGCTGGATCCGGCCGATCCCAGCTCGCTTTGGCGCCTGGAGCCCTGAAACACAGGGCACGTTGCAGTTGTCCCCGTCTTCTACCATGGCGATCTGTTCCCCAGCCGGCATACGTGGTTAAACTTTCCCGTACGTTGGGGCGTGCTTGGGGGCACCATGACACACGGCGTTGTTGTCGCCGGTGCCGGTCTTCGCCGTTGGTTGCAAACCGACGGTCGAACTGATCCCCGGAACGATGAAGCGTGCGGTTGATTGACCGGGGATGGGGACAGTGAGCGACAAATCGACAGCAGAAGAGGCAATCAATGCCGGTGACACGCCGGCTGCGAGTGCGCCAAAGGCCGCGTCAAAAGGCAAGACGCCCAAGAGCAAAGGCCGCAAGATCGCGCTCTACCTGCTGGCGGTTGCTGTCGTCCTGTTCATCTACTTCATCTTCGCCGATCGGCTGACGCCGTACTCGCCCTATGGCTATGTGCGCACTTATCTGGTCGAGATCGGGCCGGAGGTCAGCGGCACGGTCTCCGACGTCGCCGTCGACGACAACATGCGCGTCGAGGAAGGGTCGGTTCTGTTCCGCCTGGACCGACGCGAGTTCGAGATCGCGGTCGATGCGGCGGAAGCGCAACTGGGCCAGGCCGGCCAGTCGATCGGCGCCAACACGGCCGGTGTCAGCGCGGCACAGGCCGGTGTGACCGAGGCGAAGGCCAACCTGGCCAACGTACAGGAGCAGGCCGCACGCGTGTTGACGTTGGTTCAGCAGGGCGTCTACGCGCAGGCGCGGGCTGACACGGCCAACGCAGAATTGGAGACGGCGGAAGCCCAGGTCCGTGAGGCCGAGGCCAATCTGCAGCAGGCACAGGAAGCGCTGGGGCCGACCGGTGAGGACAATCCGATGCTGCAGGCGGCCCTGGCCGATCTTGACATGGCCCGACTCAACCTGCTGCGCACGACAATCCGCGCACCGTCAAACGGTGTCGTGACCGGCCTGCAACTGGCGCCCGGCCAGCAGGCGAATGCCGGCCAGCCTGTCATGGCGTTTCTCGATGTCGAAGACGTGTGGATCGTCTCCTATCTGACCGAAAACAACCTGGGCCTGGTCCGGAAGGGCGACCGTGTCGAGATCGCGCTCGATGTGCTGCCGGGACGCATCTATGAGGGCACCGTGCAGTCGACCGGGCTGGGTGTTGCCATGGACGACACGACAACCGGCGGCAACCTGCCATCCGGTCTGCCCGGCCGGTCCGTCACGGGCAGCGATCTTCGTTTCCCGGCGCGCATCACCTTCAACGACTCCACGTATCCGGAGGGTATTCGTTTCGGCGCCCGCGCCAGCGTCATCATCTATCCGACCGAAAACGGCCTGATGAACATGCTGGGTTGGATCAGGATCCGACTCTCCAGCTTGTGGAACTATGTCAACTGATACGGCTTCCGCCGTCCGCAGCAATCCCATGGAGGGCCACGGCCTTCGCCTGATGATGGCGGTCGTCCTGGCGATGGTCGCCGGGGTGGTTCATGGCGACTTTCTTGTCGTCTTCATGGGCCCAGTGTTCGTCACCATGTTCGCCGCGCCGGACGGGCCGGCGCCGTCATTGACAAAGGCCGCCGTGATAGCCTTGCTGGTATGGGTGACGGGACTGGCGACAGGCGGCATCGGCGACTTCTTCTCAAACCACCAATCGGTCCTGGTCCTGTTCTTTGCCGCCGGCATCTTCGCCTGCTTCATGCGTGACGCGCTGGCCGGGCCGACACCGGTTGTCGGGTTGGTCCTGGTCGTCATGGTGGTTGCCGGAACGATGAGCGCAAACTTTGCGCCGCTGGCCAAAGACGTCATCAACGCTTTGCCGGTCGCCGTGCTGTTTTCGATGATCGCGATCATGTTCGCCCATGCCATCGTGCCGTCGAACGCCGACGTCTCAGGCGTTGAGCCTCCCGGCGAACCGGCGGAGTCCCCGGTGCGCGACGCGCTGATGCGCACGGCGATCCTGCTGCCGCTGATCATCTGGTTTCTGTCGACCGGCAAGGTCGGCAGTTTCTATATCCTGATTGCCGTCATTTCGGTCTTGCGCGTGCCGAAACCCGAGACCGTTGCGCTGGCACTGGTGGCCGCCAACTTTCTGGGCGGCGCGATCGCGCTGGTCGCGGCGACATTGATCTTCATCACGCCGTCACCGTTGTTCGGCGTGATCGTTCTTGCGCTGATGGCGCTCGGCCTGGGCCTGATGGTCGAAGAGGGCGGCGTGCGTGGCAAACTCGCCGGTGCCGCGTCGGGACCGGCGATGATCATGCTGATGCTGGCGCTCTCGGCGCTCGACGGCAGCGATGTCTACGTCAGCCGCGTCCTCGAGATTGCGGGAGCAGTCCTCTACGCCCTTCTGGCCATGGCGCTCTTGGGTTCGGCAGTCAAGAAGCCGGTGTCATAGGCGCACGCTAGCGCACGGTAACAAGACGAACCGGTACGCCCACTTCCAGGCCCAGGCGTTCGGCGGCGCTGCCGCGGTTGACGGCGATTTCCGCCAGGCCGTTGGCGTTCTCGTACCAAGTGGCGTCGCCGACCGGGACGTCGCCGAAGGTTCTGCTGCGTTCGAGATGCTGGCCGTTGATCTCAAGCGCCGTTCCCGCCGGCAGCGATTGGGCGCGCATGCCGGTCATGGCGTTGCCGTAGCGGTCGATATAGACGATCTCCGGCAGGTCGTCCGGCCAGTCATGGTGCACCCGGTGTTCGGGGTCGACCGGGTCGCCCGGAGGGTGCTCGCCGCGCGCCAGGCAGGCCGCGACCGGCGCGAAGAGGTCGCGTCCGTGAAACGTCGCCGACATTGTTTTGGGCTGGTGGGTGATATCCCACATCCGGCAATCGTCGTTGCGCTGCATGACGACGTTGAAGAGGCCGTTGTCGGGACCGACGAACCAGCGCCCGCCGGCCCTGACAATCACCGGCCGCCGCCACGCCGTCCCGACCCCCGGATCAACGACCGCAAGAAAGACCGAATCGTGCGGAAACACGTCCGTATAGGCGGCCAGGAGGTAGGACGAGGCGCGTGGGGCGAAGACCGGGGCGTCGGAAAACAGGTCGAAGACGGGCGTATCGGGAACCTCGCGCCACAACCTGGCCTTGACCTGACCGATATAGGGGCCTTCCAAACCGAAATCTGTGAACAACAGGATCATGAGGTCCGCACCGTCGTGGCGTCAGAGACAGAATAGGCCAAGTCGCCGCGCGCTTCACGAACTGCCGTCAGGTCATGTTTTGCGTTGGAGGCGGCTTGGCGGAATACTGGTGCCGGGGTCCTCGATGGGACGATTTGGCGTGGCGGCGCGGTAATGCGGTTCTTGGTTTCCATGGTGGTCGTGGTGGTCGCGCTGGTGGTCGTGGCCTTCTTTGGGCTGAGATCGATCGGCCTGATCGGCGAATCCTGCCCGTCGCTTGACGATGACGGTTTCCAGATCATGATCGAGAACCGGCTGCTTTTTTCCCTTCGCGCCAACGTGCATGAGGCGACGACCAATGAATTGCGCATCGGTCCCGAGCAATGTGTTGCCGTTGACGTCAACACCGTGCGGATCGGTGTGGAGACCTGGGCCTTTGATCAGTCCGGCACACCGAATTGTACCGCCGAACTGCGTCCCGCCAACCGCCTGACCATCTTCGAGCGGGGCGGCAACGTCTATTGCGAGGTCGGCGACGCGCGCTGACGACGAAGCGCCTTAGTGCCGCCGGCTGCTCTCGGCGAGGTCGCGGTCCATCTGGTCGCGCACTGTCTTCATGGCAATGGCCGCGCCGACCGTGGATGTTCGGGGCACGCCAACATAAGGATGCTGTTCCTCGGTCGGCCGGGACGCGCGGCGCGTCATGCGGAACAAGGCAAAAAGCCCGAGCGCAAGATGCGCGGCGGCCAGGAACCAGAAGAAACCTGCCGGACCGAACTGAGCCATGGCGAAACCCGCGATCACCGGGCCGGCCATGCCGCCGATACCGCCCGCCATGAGCAGACCGCTGGAGGCGGCGACCATCTGTTTGGGCGAAAGGAAGTCGTTGGTGTGGGCGACCGCGAGCGAATAGATCGGAAACGACAGGCCGCCCAGCAGCGCGCCGATGGTGAGAAGAAGCGGCGCGCTCGACATGTCGAGCGTCGCGCCCGCGACAGCGACGAGACCGGCCAGAATACTGGCCGCCGTCAGGATCTGCCGGCGATCGAAATGGTCGCTCAGGCGGCCGATCGGCCATTGCAGGATCATGCCGCCCAGCACCATGGCGGTAATGAAGAGCGAGATATCGGCAAGCGACATGCCGATTTCCTGGGCATAGACCGCGCCCAGACCGACCATGGTGCCGGCCGCCGCACCCTGCAGCATGGATCCGGTGACGCCCAGTGGCGAGATCCGCGCCAATTGCCGCAAGCCCAGCTTGTCGGCAGCTTGGAACTCCGGTGCGGGATAAGCGGTGAGCGAAATCGGCACGACGGCGAGCGAGACCAGGACGGCCGAGATGATAAAAAGCACGAAACCGTCCGGGCTCGCGGTGTTCATCAGCAGCGGTCCCAGCGCCATGGAACCCAGCATGATCACCATGTAGACCGAGAGCAGCTGGCCACGGGTCTTGTTGGTCGAGCGGTCGTTGAGCCAGCTTTCCGCGACGATATAGAGGCTGGCATAGGCAAACCCGGTCAAGACGCGCATCAGCGTCCAGATGACCGGTTCGACCGCGACAGCGTGAATCAGCGGGGCGATCGACGCGATCGACGCCATGGCGCCGAAGACACGGATATGACCGACGCGCGTGATGAGGCGTGGTGTCAAGGTCGAGCCGATCAGGAAGCCGGCGAAGTAGCCGGCCATGACGATGCCGGTGACCTCTGTCGGAAACCCGGCCAGCGTCGCACGCACGCCGAGCAGAGTGCCCTGCAGTCCGGCGCCCAGCATAAGAAGTCCGATGCCCACAAGTAGGGCCCAGATGGAGACGACGGCAGCCAGCATGATCGCGGCACCCCAAAGAATTGCGGCGGGGCTTATGCGCGATTTGCCAGGCGAAATCCATCCAAATCGTACGCCGGCGCCCACGCCGGTTTGCGTTTCTTGACGGGCCTGAGTCGGCGTTCGAGACTGCCGGTTATCGAAACGGCAGCGGAGGGGCCGTGAGCATCACGTTGACACCTCTGGCCGACGCCCTGGGCGTCGCGTTGGAGGGCCTTGACCTCGCCCGGCCGATCGCACCCGAAATGGCCGATCGGCTGCGCGCCGCGTGGGCGGAACACCATCTTCTGCTGTTGCGCGGCCAAGACATCACCGAGGAGCAGCAGGTCGCCTTCGCGACCCTGTTCGGGCCGGTCTCGCACCGTGGTGTCTACATGAAGGACCGCCAGGCGACCCACGTGTCCAACGTGCGGCCCGACGGCATTCTGGGTGGCGGCGTACTGCACTTTCATTCCGACCACACGTTCTTCGCGCGGCCGCTGAAGGCGATCTGTCTCTATGCCATCGACGTCCCGTCTTCCGGCGGCGATACGCTGTTCGCCAACGCGATCATGGCCTACCAAAACCTGCCGCAAGACCTGAAGGCGCGCATTGACGGCCTCACCTCGGTGCAGTTGTTCGACTACACCGGCGACTACAATCGCCGCACGTTGCTCGACGAGGCGCCGACGGATGCGCCGCGCTGTGATCACCCGCTGGTCAAGACGGACGAGGTGTCGGGCGAGAACGTCCTGTTCATTCACGAACACACGACCGCGGCCATTCATGGTCTCGACAACGAGGCGGTCGATGCGCTGCTCGCCGACCTCATGCCCTATCTGAACGATCCGGCCATCGGCTACCGCCACACCTGGTCGCCGGGCGACGTGCTGTTATGGAACAACATGACCCTGCAGCATGCGCGGACCGACTTCGACCAGAGCCAGGCACGGACCCTGCGGCGCGTGCCGATCGCCGTCAGCGAGGCAGAGGCGAACGACGCGACCGCTGCCTAGCGGACGCCAGGAAGGGGAGACCATGAGCACACCGCTTGTCGACACCGCCGTTGCCTGGCCGGGCGGCGCCCAATGCGCGGTCATGCTGAGTTTCGATTTCGATGCCGAGACTCTGTGGATCGGCCGCGACCGCGCCAACTGGAAGCGGCCGGGCATCTTGTCCCAAGGCAAATACGGCGCGAAGCTCGGCGTGCCGAAGGTCCTCGAGACGCTGGAGGACGCCGGTATCAAGGCGACGTTCTTCGTGCCTGGGTGGACGGCGGAAAACCACACCGACCGCGTCGAGGCGATCGTCGGCGCGGGTCACGAGGTCGGCCACCACAGCTATCTGCACGAGTGGATTGACCCGGAAGATCCGGCCGCGGAGGAGGCCGAACTCGACAAGGGGTTGGAGGCGCTCGCCAAGACGGTCGGCGTGACACCGAAGGGCTACCGGTCGCCGGCGGGTGAGACCAGCGACAACATGGTGCGGCTCCTGACCGATCGCGGGTTCCTTTACGACAGCTCCATGATGGACGACATCAACCCCTATCGCCATGTCCTGGCGGACGGTTCGCCCGGTGTCGTCGAGGTGCCGTGGCACTGGAGCCTGGACGACGCGATCTACCTCTTGTTTTCGATCCGCAATCCCCGTCCGGTCTTCACCAACAGCCATATCCTGGAGGTCTGGCAGGAGGAGTTTCGCGAGATCTACCAGTGGGGCGGCCTGTTCGATCTGGTCATGCATCCGCAGATCATCGGACGGCCGTCGCGTATCGCGCTGCTGCGCACGTTCATCGCCTGGATCAAGACATTCCCGAGCGTCTGGTTCGCCACCGGCAGCGAGGTCGCCGAGGCATGGCTGGCGCAGGCGGGCGACGGTGCCTAGCGCGTGATGACTGAGCCGTCTTCGGGAACGCCGCGTCTTGCCGGCAAGGCCGCGATCGTGACCGGCGCCGCCGGCGGTATCGGCAGGGCGACGGCGTTGCGCCTGGCGTGCGACGGGGCGTGTGTGCTGGCGGTCGACATCAAGCAGGGCGAACTGGCCGAAACCGTCGCCATGGCGGACGAAGGTCACGTTCATCCCCTCATCGCCGATCTGACCGACAGAGAGGTGCCGAAGGCGATCGTCGATGAGGCAATCGCGCAGTTCGGCAAGGTGGACATTTTGATCAACAACGCCGGTATCAGCGGGCGCAACCGCAGTGGTGGCGGCGATGTCGACGACCAACAATGGGATGCGGTCATCGATATGAATGCCTCGTCGGTTTACCGCATGGCGCGGGCGGTCTTACCGCACCTGCCGCGTCCCGGCGGCAAGATCGTCCACATCAGTTCGGTCTTCGGGCTGGTCGGATTCCCGGGATCGCCGGCCTATGCCGCCGCCAAGGGTGCGGTCGCACAGCTCACGCGGCAAATGGCGTCCGATCATGCCGCCGACGGCATCAACATCAACGCGATCGCGCCGGGCGTGATCGAGACGGCGATGACCGTCGACAGCATCAACAACGATCCCTGGTATCATGAGGCCATGATCAAAAACGCACCCATGGGCATCGGTCAGCCGGACGACATTGCCGGCGTCGTCGCCTTCCTGTGTTCCGATGACGCCCGCTATGTGAACGGCCAGGTCATCGCGGTCGACGGCGGCTGGTCGACGACACGTTACTGGCCGAGGTCGTGACCATGGCACACCCAACTGCCTTTGACGTTCAACCGCTGCCGGGTGCCAGTTTCGGCGGTCTCATCGATGTCGGCGACATCGGCACGTTTGTCGCGGCAGCCGAGGCCGCGCCCGATGCCTTGTTGAACGCCATGATCGACGGCCATGGCTTCTTGCTGTTGAAGGGGTTTCGGGCAATCGCGGACGATCCCGGTCTGCTGGTGGCGCTGAGCCGTTTGTTCGGCGAAGAGGTCGAGAACTATCGGCTGACGACGACGGATGATAACTGCATCCACGCTGATCATCCGGAAATCCTGGTGTTGACCAACCTGCCGCCGTGCGACAGACAGCCGCCGGCGAAACCGGAGCCGGCCCTGCTGCCCGACGGCAGCCTGCCGGTGCAGTTTCCCCTCCGACGGGGCTGGCACACCGATCAGAGTTTCCGCCGTCCGCCGCCGGATATCTCGCTCTTCTGCGCGCTGGTGCCCGCGCCCAGAGGGCAGGGGCAGACGCTCTATGCCGACGGCATCGGCGCATACGAGGCGCTGTCGGACGAGATGAAGGCGCGCATTGAGGATCTGGAGGGCCTGCACATCGTCCCCGGCAGCGGGCGCGCGGAGTACGCGGTGCGCGCCGGCGAGACACCGCGCGAACTGGAGCCGCGCGAGGCGCCGCAGCGCCAGCCGGTGGTGCGCGTGCATCCGGTGACCGGTCAGAAGGCGCTCTATCTGTGCGAGGCCGGCCAGATGGACTGGGTCGAAGGACCCCTGGTCGGCATGGAGCCGGGTATCCACGGCGATGGCGCCAGACTGCTCTACGAACTCATGGAGCATTTCACCCAGCCGCGCTTTGCCTATGCGCACGAGTGGGAGGCCGGCGACCTCATCGTCTACGACAACCGCTGCACCATCCACTGCGCCACGTGGTTCGACGCCGAGCGGCATGACCGCGTCATGTGGCGCACGACCGTGTGGGGCAATCCGGGCCCGCTCTATGACGGCGAAGAGCGCAGCTGGATGGTGTCGTGAACGTGCCGCGCAATCAGCCGACCTACGATGCCGATGAAATTCTGGACGGCATCCGGGACTGGGTGACGACCGAGAGCCCGACCGTCCACATCGAGGGCGTCAACCGGATGATGGACAAGGCCGAGGCGGCGATGACGCGGCTTGGTGCGAGCATCGAGCGTCTGCCCGGCATCGACGGCTACGGCGACATCGTCATCGGCCGCATCGACGGCCGCCAGCCAGGACCGGGCGTGCTGGTGCTCGGTCATCTCGATACCGTTCACATGGTCGGCACGCTCGATGACGAACTGCCGTTCCGCCGCGATGGCGATCGGGTCTACGGACCCGGCATCTATGACATGAAGGGCGGCATGTTCACCGCCTACTACGCGTTGCGCCAGCTCTTGCGCGCCGGCGAGACGCCGGAGCTTCCTGTGAGTTTCATGTTCGTCTCCGACGAGGAGGTCGGCAGCCCGTCGAACCGGGTGCGCATCGAGGCCGTTGCCAAGCAGCACAAGTACGTCCTGGTGCCGGAACCGGCCAAGGGCGAGACCGGCATGCTGGTCACCGGCCGTTACGCGTTCCTGCGCTTTATCGTGCGGGTGTGCGGCAAGCCTGCCCATGCGGGCGCGCAGTTGACCCGGGGACGCAGCGCCATCGCGGAGATGGCGCAACAAATCCTCGCCATCGAGGCGATGACCGACCGGGAGCGTGGCATCACCTATAGCGTCGGCGTGGTCGAAGGCGGCACGTTCGTCAACGTGGTGCCGATCGCGTGTTCGGCCCAGGTTTTGTGCGTTGCGCCGTTCGCCGAGGCCATGGACGAAATCCGCGCCAACATGGCCGCGCTCTCGCCGATTAATCCCGAATGCACCGTCGACGTCGAGGCCGGTCCGGTGCGCCCGTTGTTCGAGCCGAGCGAGGAGACGCTCGCGCTTTACGCGGAAGCCGAAAAGATCGCGGGCGAGATCGGTTTCGTGCCCGGACACGGCAGCTTCGGCGGCGGCAGCGACGGCAACTTCACCGGCGCGCTCGGCATCCCGACGCTGGATGGTCTGGGCCTGATGGGCGACGGCGCACACACGCACGAGGAGCACGTGCTCTATTCGTCGCTGGTCCCGCGCGCGAAACTGCTGACCGGGCTGTTCAGGACGCTCACCTAGCAACTCACACCGCTGCCACACACCGGCCTTGAACCGGGGTCCAAGAACAAGGGACGAGAAGCAAGGGGCGCACCCGGTGCCACGTGTGCTGCTTTCGTGTTCTTGGGTCCCGGGTCAAGCCCGGGACGCGATGGGGTTGCGTCAGGCGCCGTTCAGAACGATGCGGCCGGTTTCCGCGACGTCGTAGCCGCCCATCTGCCTGGCGCGCTCGCTGAAGCGTTTGGCGCGGGTGAACCACAGGAGGTCCTGCCACGGTTTGTCGAAAAAGTCGTGGCGCCCGATGACGAGGTCGTAGCGTTCGCGGGCCAGCGGCACGAAGTCGAGGTCAAGCTGCCTGGCGACGGCGGCGACGCCGAAACCCGCGTCGGCGCGATCCTCGGCGACGGCCAGGCCGACTTCCGTCTCGCTCAAGGCCGGCGCCGCGATGATGTTGAGGTCGCTGATCGAGAGATCCTGTTCGCTCAACAGATGGCCGAACAGGAGGCGGCTGCCGGCTTCCTGCTGGCGGTCGACAAACCGCGGCTGGTCCGTTTTCAAAGGCGGCAGACCGGAGATTTGTTTCGGATTGCCCTTGGCGACGATCAGTCCCTGATCGCGCCAGGCCCAGGTCATGGCGACGACCGGGCGGCCGGCCAGCGTGCGATGCAGCGTCGGCAGGTTGTGATCGCCGCTTGGCGGATCGAAGACATGGAGACCGCAGGCAATGGCTTCACCGTCGGCGAAGCGGCGCAGCCCGTCCAGGCTGCCGCCGAACATCAACGCCAGGCCGCAGCCGGACTCGCGCACGGCCCAGTCGAGCAGGGGATCGTGACTGCCGGCGATGATCGGCGGCGATGATTGCCGCACTTCCGGTTCGCCCTTCTGCGCGAGGTTCTGGACGACCCACAGGTCGATGACGGTCTTGGGGAACAGCCACTTGCCGGTGACCCGCGTGCACGGGATCTTGCCGGTCTTGACGAGGTCATAGACCTTGCGTTCCTTGATGCGCAGATAGGCCGCAACCTCGCGCGTGTTCATCATGTCCGCCATGTGTCCGCCGGGGGCTATGGCCAAGGGAGTTGCGCGACGGGCACCTAGATATCACATGGTGCAGGTGAACGAAGCTGCCTGATGGACGCCATGCGCCTGATCATCGCGATTTTTCTGCCGTTTTTGCTGTTTTTCACTATTGGACGCCCGCTGGCCGGGATTATCTGCCTGATTTTGCAGATCACCCTGATCGGCTGGATTCCCGCCGCACTGTGGGCCGTTTACGCCTTGAGCCAGTTCCAGACCGACCGCAAGATCGAGGATATGCAGCACACGGGGCATCAGCCATGAACCGGGAAGCGCTCAACACGGTCGTCAAGCTGGTGATCGCCTCGCTTGTCGTCGGCTTGGTGATGGCGATGGTGAACGTCACGCCGCTCAGCCTGATCCAAAACCTCGGCGACAATTTCGAGGCGATGTTCAGCACCTTGGTCAACGCCGCGAGCTGGGCGATCACCTATATCATCATGGGCGCGGTGATCGTCGTGCCGATCTGGCTCCTGTTCCGCCTGATGGGCGCCAAGAGCAAGCGCAGCGGCTAGAGCGGGTCGTTGTTAGGTGGAACCGTTCACCGGTTCCACCTAACAACGTGAATCCGCTCTCCATCCATAAGTAGAGCAGATTCACCTGTTTTGATGGCATCGCAAGGCGACGCCATCAAAACAGGATCTGCTCTAGCCGGTCAATCGACGGTGAAGTGTCGTGGAAACAACGCGTTCAGGTAGACACTGAGCGCCCGCATCGCTTCGGCTTGCCGGTTGGGGCAGGGGTTCAGGTGCTCGGCCAGCCAGAGGCCGAACAGCATGGCTTCAAGGCCGGCGTTCACCGCGGTCAGGTCGACATCGTAGCCGCCATCTTCGTCGACGAGGCCTTCAAGCAGCAGCAGCACGTCGTTGCGGTAGCGCCGGTCCCTGGGCGAACTGATCTCCCGGTAAAGCGTGCTGCCCTTCGCCTCGCCCCAGAAAGCATGCCAGACCGAGACGTATTGTGGGTAGTCAAAGACGAAACCCACATCGTAGCTTAGCAGTCTCAAGATCCGGTCACTGGTGCTGCCGCTCCTGTCGGCGAGTGCGGCATCCCAGCCGGCGCTGAACCGCGCTCCGATGTGGCGCAGGACCTGGATGTGAAGCTGGTTCTTGGACTTGAAGTGGAACAGCACCAGTGTGCGCGAGACGTCGGCCTGCTCGGCTACGGTGTCGACGGTGCTGCCGCGCAGACCGCGTTTGGCGATGCAGGCGATCGCAGCCTCGATGATCACCTTTCGGCTGACCTCGCCCTTTATCCGGCGTCGGTCGGTTGTCGGCTGACTTACTGCCATGCGCGCGGCCTTGTTACATTCGTCATTGCCATCCCATCTTGTAACTGACCAGTCAGTCAGTTAGCGTGATTTGGTACGCGATGGGACTGGTTGTGTCCAGGGTTCGCGCCGTTCGGGGTTGGTTGAGCCGTTGATGTGGCGGCGCGGATGAACGCAGGACATGACCCGTCTCAAGGCGAGAGAACGGCCGTCGTCGACTGATGGGAGTCGATCACCCTTCAAGGTGCCCGCCTGTGCGACGACGATTTTGCGAACACAGGGAGATACTCATGGAGATTAGCGAGTTTAAGGACAGGCTGGCGGCCGGCACGCTGACGCGTCGCGACCTGAACAAGACGCTTGCCTCGGCCGGTCTGGCCGCCGTCACGATGCCGCTGATACCGGCGACCGCGAGCGCGGAGGACCAGGCGATCTACTTCACCTGGGCAGGCTACGACATTCCCGAACTGTTTCCGGCCTATCTC
Source organism: Alphaproteobacteria bacterium (assembly GCA_028277285.1). Taxonomy (GTDB): domain Bacteria; phylum Pseudomonadota; class Alphaproteobacteria; order SP197; family SP197; genus JANQGO01. The sequence goes on from JANQGO010000287.1 coordinate 21,140, forward strand.
GAGCAACACGGCGCGCCGCCGGACACGCCGCTGTTCGGCGACAACGAGGAAACCTTCATCAAGATGAAGTCCGGTTTCCAGGTCGACGTCGCCCATCCCTGCAGCTTCCACGTCGGCCGTTGGCGTGATGCCGGCATCATCCAGGCGATCGATACTTCGATGCTGTCAAACTGGGGCGATGTCTTCCCCGATCTGCAGTCGTTGACGGGCACCCAGTTCGACGGCGAGCAATGGTTCGCGCCGTTCGATTGGGGACAGACGTCGATCACCTATCGCACCGATCTCGTCGATGTCGACGAGGATTCCTGGGCGCTCCTGTGGGACGAGAAGTACGCGGGCAAACTGTCCATGATGGGCGCGGCGGAAGACGCGTGGTGGTGCGCCGCCATCTATGCCGGGGTCGACGTCAACAATGTCACCGAAGAGGACTTCGTCAGGGTGCGCAGTTTGCTCGAGCAGCAGAGACCCTTGCTGCGCTTCTACAACAATGACATGACGACTGTCGAACAGGCGCTTGCGACGGGCGAGTTGGTCGCCGCCATGACCTGGAACAGCTCGCCGCTCGAGCTCACCAATCAGGGCATACCGGTGAAGTTCATGAACCCGAAGGAAGGCGCTCTGACCTGGGTCTGCGGCATGGTCCTGGCTGCAGATGCCCCGCACTACGACAAGGCGCATGACATCATCAACGCCCTGATCGCGCCTGAGCCGGGTATCTTCCTCATCGAAGAGTACGGCTATGGTCACTCGAATGAGAAAGCGTTCGCGGCGGTTCCGGAGGATGTTCTGGTGGCGCGAGGCTTGTCGAAGGATCCGCTCGCGATCCTTGAGGCCGGCGTGTTCATTCCCGGTACCAGCCCGGAGACCAACACCAGGATTGAACGAGACTGGAGCGAGGTCACGGCCGGCTTCTAGCTGGTTCGAGCAGATTGTAGGGAGCGGGTCGGTATTGCCGGCCCGCTCCTTTCCGTTCGGCGTCAAGAGCAAACATGGATCTCGCTCGAGCCAAACTCCCTCTCCCCTTGAGGGAGAGGGTCGGGGTGAGGGGGCCGCGCGCGACGGCGCGCGTGGATGACCGGCGCCGGTGTTTCCGCTCACCCCTCACCCTACTCCGTCTAGGGCGCTGACGCGCCCAAGCCTGCGTGTCCCTCGCCCCTTGAGGGCCTGTTGCGTAATGGTTGTTTGCTGTGATTCTCTTAGTTTGAACGGTGGGAGTTGCATAGATGGCGATTAAGCGGACGGG
>JANQGO010000321.1 GCA_028277285.1 Alphaproteobacteria bacterium
CCCGAACACCCCCTGGCGCAGGCGCGCGACGCCGACGATCAGCATCGGCGCGGGCTGGAGCACGGTCCCCTGCACGGCGTGCCGCTGGGCATCAAGGACATCTTCGACACCAAGGACATGCCGACGGAAGACGGCACGGTGCTGCACGCCGGGCGCACGCCAGCCCATGACGCCGCATGCGTCGCGAGCCTGCGCAGCGCCGGCGCCGTATTGATGGGCAAGACGGTGACCGCGGAACTCGCGACATCCACGGATTCGCCGAAGACGCGCAATCCCCACAACCGCGAACGCAGTCCCGGCGGTTCGTCGTCGGGTTCGGCCGCGGCGGTCGCCAGCTACATGGTGCCGGGCGCGACCGGCACGCAGACCGCCGGCTCCGTCATCAGGCCGGCGGCGTTCTGCGGTGTCTACGGCTACAAACCGTCCTTTGGGTTGATCTCGCGCCACCGGGTGCTGGGGATCTCGCGCACGCTGGATACGGTGGGCGCGTTCGCGCGTTCGCTTGGCGATGTCGCGCTGCTGGCCGAGTGCATGATGGCCTACGACGACCGCGATCCCGACATGGTCAACCGAACAAGGCCGTGCGTCGCCGCCGCGTCCGGAGAAACCCCGCCGATGCCGCCGCGCCTTGCCTTCGTCCGCACGCCTGTTTGGGATCAGGCCGACGGCAAATGCCGGGAAGCGCTGGGCGAATTGAAAGATGCCCTGGGCGAACGTGTCAGCGACATCGACCTGGGCCCAAACTTCGCGGCTTCTTACGACGCGTTCCAGACGATCTGTGCCGTCGAGAGCGCGGCAAGCCTGGTGCGCGAGTATGACTCGGGCAAGGACAAGCTGACCCCGTCCGTCGCCGCGCTGGTCGAAGAAGGCCGGTCGATTGCCGCGGTCGACTATGTCGAGGCCAAGAACCGCCGCGCCGACCTTGACCTGCTGCTCGATGAGCTCTTCGGCGACTACGACGCAGTCCTTACGCCGGCTGCGCCGGGCGCCGCGCCAGGCCTGGAAAGCACCGGCAATTCAGCCTTCAACCGGCCGTGGTCGCTGATGGGCGTGCCGGCATTGAACCTGCCGTTGCTGCACAACGAGAGCGGCATGCCGATCGGCGTGCAACTGGTCGGCGCGCGCTATCACGACGTCAGGTTGATGCGCACTGCCCGTTGGTTGTTAAATGAACTGGAAATCGATCCTCCTGGAGAGGCCACATGAAGAACGGATGGGCCAACCTGATCATGGGTATCGTCGGCATGCTGCTGATCGGCTCCTTTTTGATCGGCCTTGCCATATCCATCGGATCGATTCCGTTCGGCGTCATCGTCGTCGGCGTGTTGGCGCTCGCCCTTTATGAGTTCTATGAGTCCGCGGTATTGCCGCTGAAGGGATCGCGCGACGACTGAGGCGTGCGAAAGCCCGCGCGCACCCAGCGTGCAGCCGGCACGGCGATCAACAGCACCATGGCGATCAGCAGCAGCGTATAAAGCCAGCCCAGCCTGTCGACATCGAGCATGTCGCCGTAATGCGCCCATCGATAGGACGCCAGGACACGTTCCTCGCAGAACGCCGCGAGCGCTTCGATCTGATCGGGTGCGCATTCGGCGGCGACTTCCGCGTCGATCTGGACCCGCGCCGGCGTCCCCTCTTCCGGCAAGCCGTAAGGTTCGTTGACAAGCAACGCCAAGAGCGCGAACGCGGCTGCGAACAGACAGAACAGCACAACCGCCAGGCGGTCGAAACCCAGCTTGTAGCGGTCGCGTAGCTTCTGACGTCGCTGAGCCATCGTGCTCCTTCGTGTTTCGCCCCAAGAGCAGATCCTGATCATTGGGATCGCTCCGCGATGCCATTCATCAGGTGAATCTGCTCGACTCATAGATACAGAGCGGATTCACATGGTTAGGTGAAACCGGTAATCGGTTCCACCTAACCACGACCCGCTCCGGTGTGCTATAAAGATCCCATGGGGCGAAGGCGAGGCCTGCTAAGCGGGTATAGTGCAGGAAGCGATTGGTGTGAACTTTCGGGAAGGCGCGGCCACCCGGCGCGCCACGCCGCGCTGATCCGAAAGCGGCTCTCGGCACTCGACATCAATGACCTGAAGCAACGCGCCCGCGACGCCGAGCGCGAGCTGCACAATCTGGGCATCACGTTCACCGTCTACTCCGACAAGAACGCGATCGACCGCATCCTGCCGTTCGATGTCGTGCCGCGCCCGCTGTCGCACGAGGACTGGGACATCATCGACAACGGCGTCAAGCAGCGCGTCGCCGCCATCAACCTTTTCCTGCACGATGTCTATCATGACCAAAAGATCCTGAAGGACGGCGTCGTGCCCAAGGACCTTGTGCTGGGCAACGAGAACTATCAGCCGGCGATGGAAGGGCTCGCGGTGCCGCACGGCACCTATGTGCATATCTGCGGCATCGACCTGGTGCGTGACGAAAAGGGCAAGTTCAACGTTCTCGAAGACAACGGCCGCTGCCCGTCCGGCGTTTCCTATGTCGTCGAGAACCGGCACATGATGATGCGGGCCTTCCCCGACCTGTCGGAAGGCATCGATATCCTGCCGGTCTCCGACTATGGCGTCCGCCTGCATCAGGCCCTGGTCGAGATCGCGCCGCCAAGCCGGCAGGAGGCCCAGGTCGTGCTGCTGTCGCCCGGTGTCTACAATTCCGCCTATTTCGAGCACATCTTCCTGGCCCGCGAGATGGGCGTGCCGCTGGTCGAAGGCAGCGATCTCTTCGTCGAGAACGATCGCGTCTACATGAAGACGACGGGTGGACCGGCGCGGGTCGACACGATCTATCGGCGCATCAGCGACGATTTCCTGGACCCCGAAGCCTTCAATCCGGCGAGCATGCTGGGCGTGCCCGGCGTCATGGAGGCGTATCGGCGCGGCCATGTCGGCCTGGCCAACGCGATCGGCACCGGCGTCGCCGACGACAAGGCGGTCTATGCCTATATGCCGCGCATCATCCGGTACTACCTGGATGAGGAACCGATCATCGCCAACGTGCCAACCCATATCTGCCGCGAGAAAGAGGGTTTGGACTACACGCTCGCTCACCTGGACGAACTGGTGGTGAAGCCGGTCGGCGAATCCGGCGGCTACGGCATCACCGTCGGTCCCCACGCCAGCAAACGCCAGCTCGCGCAGTGCCGCGCCGCGGTCAAGAAAGACCCCGCCAACTATATCAGCCAGCCGATGGTGCATCTCTCCGTCTGCCCGACCCTGATCGGCGACGGGCTGGAGCCGCGCCATGTCGATCTGCGCCCGTTCGCGGTGACCGGCAAGGACACATGGGTGCTGCCGGGCGGTCTGTCGCGTGTCGCCCTGCCGCGCGGCTCCTTGGTCGTCAATTCGTCCCAGGGCGGCGGTTCGAAGGATACCTGGGTCCTTGCGTAACCTGCTGGCACGATTTGCGGCGAACGCGTTCTGGACCGGACGTTACATGGAGCGCGCCGAAAATCTGGCGCGTATCCTGGACGTCAACGAGACCTTCGCGCGCGGCGGCAGCGAGGTGGAAAGCTGGCTGCCGATCGTCAGGCTGCATGCCGAAGAGGACCTCTTCTTCAGCCGTCACAAGAAGGCCGCCGCCGATCGGGTCGTGCACTTCTATACGATCGACCGGGAGAACCCGAGTTCGATCATCGCCAGCGTCGTCCACGCGCGCGAAAACGCGCGCACCATGCGCCATGTCATCAGCACGGAAATGTGGACGCAGCTCAACGTGTTCCACGGCTGGATCACCGAACTGAACCGTCGCGACATCCGCCTGAACAACCTGTCGCGGGTGTGCGCGACGATCAAGGAGAGTTGCCAGACCCATGCCGGCATCGTGCAAGGCACGCTCTATCGCGATCAGGTCTGGTACTTCTATCTGCTGGGCAAGCATCTCGAACGCGCCGGCCAGACATCGCGCCTTGTCGACATCAAGTCTCACCTTTTGGACAACCCGGTCGGCGATGCCGAGGTCGCCGCGGACATTTCCCAGTGGAACGCCTTGCTGCGGTCGGCCGCCGGCTATCACGCGTTCCGCCGTGTCCATCCGCGCGGCATCGAACCGGACCGCGTTATCGAGTTCTTCTTTTTCAACGACGGCTTTCCCCGGTCGGTCATCTCGTGCCTGGACCGGGTCGACACATTGCTGGCCGGCCTGGCCAAGGCCAAGCTGACAGCCGCCCAGGATCTGCGCGACAACCTGGCGCCGCTCCAGGATCTGATCCATGGCGGCAACGTTCAGGAGGTTCGCCGTCTGGGCCTCAACGCCTTTATCGACGACCTGCAGCGGGAGCTCGACAGTTTCTCCAGCGAACTGGGCGAGCGCTTCTTTCTTTAGATATTTCAGCGATTTAACCGCGTCCTTTGCAATGGCAACGGGCGCCGCCTATGATCCGCGACGCCAGCCTTTTGTTGGCGAACCTACACCCTGGACAGTCGCTTTTGGTTGAGCCCCGATGCGCCGGTTGACCATCGATCACGTAACGACCTATCGCTATGCGAAGCCGGTTAGCTTTGGCGAGCATCGTATGATGTTTCGTCCGCGCGACAGCCACGATCTCCGTCTGGTGAAGACCAGTCTGACCGTCTCCCCGACCGCGGACATACGCTGGTACCACGACGTCTTCGGCAACTCGATCACCATTGCCAGTTTCGATGGGCGCGCCGACGAGCTTCGCTTCGAAAGTACCATCGAGCTGGAACACTACGGTGTCGAGACCACCGAGTTTCCGATCGTACCGAGCGCTCAGGTCTTACCGTTCACATACTCCCAGGACGAGTTGCCCGACCTCGCGCGCACGACGGAACGCCACTATCCCGATCCGGACGATCGTATCGATGCCTGGGCGCGCCGTTTTCTCAATCCCCATGGTCAGAGCCTGACCCAGGACGTTCTGGTCGCCATGACCCGCTCGATCCGCGAGGAGTTCAACTACATCGCGCGCGATGAACACGGCGTTCAAGCGCCGACCGAAACCTTGCATCTTGGCAGCGGCAGCTGCCGCGATTACGCCGTACTGTTTATTGAGGCTGCGCGCAGCCTTGGCCTCGCAGCGCGTTTTGTCACCGGTTATCTCTATGATCCCGCCCTTGACGGCGGCGCCGACCAGGGTCTGCGTGGCGCCGGTTCGACCCACGCGTGGGCGCAGATCTATCTGCCCGGCGCCGGCTGGGTCGAGTTCGACCCCACGAATGGCATGATCGGCGGCGCCAACCTGTTCCGCGTCGGCGTCGCGCGCACGCCCGAACAGGCAATCCCCCTGCAGGGCACATTCGTCGGCGACAGGAGTGACCTTTTGGAAATGAAGGTCGAGGTCAAGGTGACGGCCGTCGAAGCCGACAGCGCCCTGCCACGCGCCGTCTAGGTCTTCTGCCAACGCGTCACCGGTGCCGGCCCGTTACCCCTCCCGGCCACCCATGGCGGCATCCTCGGGGAGGACGGGACGGGCCCCGGAGTTTCAGTCCTGTGACAGTTTCGTGAAAAGATCGTTCAAAATCAGGAGATTTGGTGCTGCCTTCGCAAATCTTACACCAAGTCTTGTTAGACCCCGGGCAACCAACGAGTCGACCTGTTCAACTGGAAGCGGCGGATTCGGGGTATGCATGGCCATCGGTCACTGAGCCGGTACCGTTCAATCTGGATTTCCGACATTCATTTGGGAACGCGGGGGTGCCAGGCAGAGCTCCTCCTCGACTTCCTGCGTCATACGGAATCGGAATATCTCTACCTGGTCGGCGACATCGTCGACGGCTGGCGCCTGAAAAAGTCCTGGTTCTGGGCGCAAAGCCACAACGACGTGGTGCAGAAGCTGCTGCGCAAGGCGCGCAAGGGCACCAAGGTCATCTACATCCCCGGCAACCACGACGAAGCGCTGAGGGATTACACCGGCCACCAGTTCGGCGGTGTCCATGTCGCCGGCGAGATCGTGCACACCACCGCCGACGGCCGCCGTCTGCTGGTGCTGCACGGCGACGAGTTCGACGGCATCGTGAAACACGCCAAGTGGCTCGCCCTGCTGGGCGACTGGGCCTACAACACGATGCTGAGCGTCAACGTGGTGTTCAACGCGGCGCGCCGAAGATTGGGTTTCGGTTACTGGTCGCTCTCGGCCTACCTGAAGAACCGGGTGAAGAACGCGGTTCAGTATGTCGACCGGTTCGAACAGGTAGTCGCGGAGGAAGCGCGGCGCCGCGATGTCGACGGCGTCGTGTGCGGCCACATCCACAAAGCGGAAATCCGCGAGATCGACGGCATCCTCTACTGCAACGACGGCGACTGGGTCGAGAGCTGCTCGGCCCTTGTCGAACACACGGACGGCCGGCTGGAGATCGTTCACTGGGCAACGCCGCAGAATGTTTCGGCCAAGCCACCACGCATGCGCCGCACGACAAACATCCCCGTCCCCGGCTAATGCGCATCGTCATCGTGTCGGACGCCTGGTTTCCCCAGGTGAACGGCGTCGTCAGGACCCTGTCGCGCGTCAAACAAGAAGTCGAGGCGATGGGTCACGCGGTCACGGTCGTCTCGCCCGACCTCTTCACCAACCTGCCCTGCCCGACCTATCCGGAGATCCGCCTGGCCGTGCTGCCGGGACGCGGCGTGCGCGAGCGGCTTGACGAGGCCCAGCCCGACGCCATCCATATCGCCACCGAAGGACCGCTGGGCTGGGCGGCGCGGCGCTACTGCCGGCGCCGCGGCCTGCCGTTCACGACGTCGTTCCACACGCGCTTTCCCGAATACGTCCATGCGCGCAGCGGCATCCCGCCGAGCTGGCTCTACCGCCTGCTGCGCCGTTTCCATGGCGCCGGCGAGGGCATCATGGTGGCAACCCAGACGATCCGGCGCGACCTTGAGACGCGCGGTTTCGACAACATCAAAGACTGGACGCGCGGCGTCGATACGGAACTTTTCAGGCCGCGCGAGCTGATCGGCGAGACAACATCGCTGGCGTCATTGCCCCGGCCCATCCACCTTTATGTCGGCCGCGTCGCCGTCGAAAAGAACATCGGCGCGTTTCTGACCCTGGACCTGCCGGGCAGCAAGGTGGTGGTGGGTGACGGGCCGCAGTTGAAGCAGTTGGCGGCCGATCATCCCAGCGTTCACTTTACCGGCGCCAAGCACGGCGAAGAGCTTGCCCGCCATTACGCCGATGCGGATGTCTTCGTCTTTCCCAGCCGCACCGATACGTTCGGCCTGGTGCTCTTGGAAGCGCTTGCCGCCGGCGTGCCCGTCGCCGCCTATCCGGTGCCCGGACCGCTTGACGTCGTCGACGGGTCCGGCGCCGGCATCCTGGATCACGACCTTAAGAAAGCCGCCGCCGAGGCGCTGACGATCCCGCGCGAGACGTGCCGCGACCACGCGCTGACCTATTCCTGGCAACGCTGCGCCGAGCAGTTCCTGGGCAACCTCGCGCCGTTCGGCACCGCCTAACCGACGGGCACGCGCTCCAGCACACCGCGTTCTTCACCGCAGACGCTGCAGCGGCAGTCCTGGATGCGCCGGCGCGGCTTGCGCACGAAGTGATAGAGTTCGCCGCAGGCAACGCAGCGCCAGACGACGGAAGCCTGGCTCTCGCGCGACAGGTAGGGGATGTCGTGATGCACGACCGGCAGTTCGCCGATCATGACCATGGTCGCGCGCCACAAGGGCCCGTGCTTGCACGACTTGCCATAGTGAAGGTCGGCCAGGATGTGTGCGCATTCATGCAGGAAGGTCGCGTCGCGATCGCTTTCGCGCCCGGCCGGCAAGAGTTCCCGGTGCAGGACAATGCGCTTTTCCGACGTGTAGGCCTTGCCGGCATAGAGCTTGCCGCGCGCCGAGACCTCGACCCGCGAGGCCAGGCAGGCTTCATACGCCTCACCGTAGCGGCTGGCCCGCGCCAGCTGCTCGAGGACCCCCCAACGGGCGGCGACTTCTTCAACGCGGCCCAGAAGAGAGCCGCCACGGACACGCTGCGTCATCGCCCGCGAAGGTGCGGGTCCGGCACGCCGTTGTCCAGTCAACTATCCCCAGGGCGATGACTCACGCGCCGGTTTTCTCGGTGATCCTGGTCAGGCAACAACCCCGTTTGCCGGGTGACCACAGTTCGATCTGGTAGTCAAAACCTGCAGCGTCCCACGTCGCCTCATCAAGGGCAGAGGCGCAATGCAGGAGCGTGCAGATTTCCTTATCGCTGCAGCCGGCATCTTCCCATGCATCCTTGATCGGGCAGGTCATCATCTGGACTTCCAGGCACGAGTCATCAAGCCGCCTGATATCGGGCGAGAATGTCGCGCCGTCGTCGGGAGCTTTTGCGTAACCGTCCACCAGACCCGCAAAATCACGTGGCGCGAAACACGCCAGGGATTTGCCAATCGGCTTACCATAGGCGTAGCTGGCATCGCGCATGATGCTAACGGCTTCGGCCTCGCCGTAACGTTTCGAGAGTTCCCGGAACACCGCAAGAAACATCCTGCCGCGATCTTTGATGGCGTTGTAGACGTGGGTGTTGGCGTTCGGGTTAGACTGTTTAGTGACCACGTGGACCGCTCCGTTCCATATCGATTGTCGGCGCGGAGATTGGGCGCGTCGCCGGTCACCCGGCAAACCAGTAGATCTCTCGCCCAGGCCTAGAAAAACTGAGTCGAGCGCCGTAACGAAGCGTGGTGTTTTCCGCACCGAGGAAACGATGACGTACAGAATCCCCCCACTGAACGGCCTGCGCGCGTTTGAAGCGGCGGCCCGGAACCTGAGTTTCAAGCTCGCGGCGAACGAGCTTGGCGTGACCGCGGGCGCGGTGAGCCAACAGGTCAAGAAACTGGAGGTGTCGCTGGGGATCGCGCTGTTCCGCCGTTTGCCCCACGGCCTATTGCTGACGGAGGAAGGCGAGACCTACTACCCCAGGATCTCGCGCGCCCTGGAAGACCTGACAGAAGCGACGGAAGCGATTGCGCCTGACCTCAACGCCCGCAAGTTTTCGCTTGGCCTGAGCCCCAAGGCCGCGAGCCTGCTGCCCGAGAAGTGGCCACGCCACTCCACGGCGCTTGACAACTTCATCAGCAGCACCAGCAGCACGGCCGATATGGCGCTGATCCTGGACAACAAGCTTGATTGTCTGGTGCGCACGGGCCAAGGCCCAGCCGGCGGGCTGAGCGCCATCACGATCGTTCGCGGGTCGTGCTCCGACGGCGACGAGCCCGTTCAGTTCATCTGCCGCAACGGGCTGATCGAATGCCGGCAGTCGAAAGCCATCATTGCGGATCTGAAAGCCTGCCTGGCGTGAGGCAGGCGAAGGGGATGGCATTGACGCGTCCCCTTCCCGCCCTTCAGTCCCGCAGCAGCGAGCGTGCGATAACGAGGTTCTGGATCTCGTTGGCGCCGTCCAGCCACTCCGCCATCTTGGCGCTCGCCAGATGACGCGCCAACGGATGGCCGGCGTCGTGACGGAAGCCGACCGCGCCCATCACCTGCATGAGCTGGGCGATGGTGCGCACGGCCGCCCGGCTGCCGAACTTCTTGGCGTGGGCGGCGGCGACGGTGGCGTTCTCGCCGGCATCGAACAGATCCGCCGCATGGCCGGTCAAGAGCCGGGTCGCCTCCAGATCCGTCGCCGCGTCGGCTAACTGCCATTGAACGCCCTGGAAGTCGGCGACCGTCTGACCGAACGCCGCGCGGTCGCGGGTATGGGCAAGCGCCGCATCCAGACTTGCCGCCATCATGCCCGCCGCCATCGCGCCAACGCCGATGCGCGCGATGTCGGTGCCGCGCATGGCGCCTTTGAACGCGGCCTCCGGCTCCAGCAACAGCGCGCCGCGGTCGAGCTTCACGCCGTCGAACGTCACGCCGCAGGTGCCGAGCGCATGGCCGCTCAACACATGATAGGCGGGCTGGCGGATGACGCCGGGCTGATCGGCGTCGACCAGGAAACCGGCGATGCCGCGCCAGCCCCGGTCCGGATCGGTCTGGGCGAAGACCAGCATGACGCCGGCGACCGCGCCGTTGGAAACCCAGGCTTTCTCGCCGTCCAGCACCCAGCCGTCGCCGTCGGGACGGGCGCGGGTGGTGATCGCCGTGGCGTCACTGCCGCCCCGGGGCTCGGTCAGCAGAAAGGCGCCGATCACCTCTCCCGCCAGCATCGCCTTCAGGTAACGCTCGATCTGGGCCGGCGAGCCGTTGCGAGCCAGGTTGCCTGCGAGATTGCCGTGGACCTTGAAGGCGAAGGCGAGCGCCATGTCGGCGCCGGCCAGAACCTCATCGACCGCCGCGGTCTGTTTGAGGCCCAGGCCATGGCCGCCGGCCTCCTGCGGCACCATCAGGCCCAGCAGGCCGGCCTCGGCCGCAGTCTTGAAGAGCTCGACCGGCATGCGCCGTTCCCGCTCCCACTCCGCCGCCGCGCCGACCACGTGGTCGGCGGCGAAACGGCGCGCCGCGTTAACCAATTCACCGGTCCGGCCACCTGCGTTAACGTTCATAAACCCCTCCTAGAGCGGATCATGGTCGGGGGGAACCGTTTGACGGTTCCCCCCGACCATGTGAATCCGCTCTCTATCTATGAGTAGAGCAGCTTCACCCGTTTCGATGGCATCGCGAAGCGATTCCACCGAAACGGGATCTGCTCTAAACGGTGCGGTTTTATCCACAAGATGTGCGCGTCATCACGACAAGCATACCCTATCTCGATAGATCGATTGACATCAGGGCCTTAGAAGATCACAACCGATGCCACTGGATTTGCCCGCTTAACGCGCTGACGGTTGCTTGACCCAACAGCGACAAGCAGAGGTCGACATAACAAACATGACGTTCCCGAACGACCCATCGAGCCGCGCCCCTAGCCAGATTGGCCAGACCTGCGGAAGGCTCGCCGGGGCATGTTTGCTTGCGGTCGGCCTGGCCTTCGCGGCCACGGGCCCCGCACACGCCATTTCCAGCGGTGTCGAGCAAGGTCAGGCCCAGGCCGACAGCCTGGTGCGCGACCTTCAGGACGAACTGCGCCGGCTGGGTTTCTATGCCGGCCCGGTCGACGGCATCCTGGGCCCCATGACCAACCAGGCGATCAGCGAGGTGCAGCTGGCCGCCGGCTGGCCGGTGGACGGCCTGCCCAGCCGGGAACTGCTGGATCACCTCTATAGCCAACAGGACAAGGCCCAGGCCCTTCTGGACCACCTGGAAAACAACCGGGTCGAGCAAATC
>JANQGO010000419.1 GCA_028277285.1 Alphaproteobacteria bacterium
CGGGGTCGAAACTCGCCTGGTCCCAGCGCTCGCAGAACGCCACGCAGTCATCGAAATAGGGATGACCGCGATGGGCCTCGCGGCCGTTCGGGTCCTCGCCCAGCTTGTCGGCGAAGTAAATCTTCTGAAACACGCCGTGCTGTTCGACGGTCCACACGCACTGTTCGCGGACATAGGGTTTCAGGATCGTCGCCGCGTACTCGCCATGCATATAGGGCGCGTAGAGATCGCCGATATCGTGCAGCAGCGCCGCGACGACCCAGTCGATATCGGCGCCGTCGTACCAGGCCCGCGTCGCCGTTTGCAGCGAGTGGCCGAGCCGCGAGATCTGATAACCGGAATAACCGTCTTCCAATCCCGCCATGGCTTCCAGCAGCCGTTCGCCGGTGCCGGCCGCGTAGGTGATTTCGTGCTCGCGCAAGAAGGCATAGTCCTCGACGTCGCCGTCGCACATCTGGGTGAACTTCACATGCTCCATGGGGCCCATCTCCCGTGCTGCCGGACGGACTTTGCGGCGCAATGCCGTCCTGGACAAACAGAAAATTCGAAGGCATAGCTATTAGCCTGACTTATCAACCCATCAGTTGTCATGGCCACGCCACTGCCGCCCTTTACCTGGCTCCGCGCCTTCGAGAGCGCCGCGCGGCTCTTGAGTTTCACCGGCGCGGCCGATGAGCTGAACGTCACCCAATCGGCGGTCAGCCAGCATATCCGCTCACTCGAGGAGCGCATCGGCAAGCCGCTTTTCGTCCGCAAGGCGCGCGGCCTCGTGCTGACCGATGACGGCCGGCGGCTTCTGCCTTACGTCACGGCGGCGGTGTCGGAGCTGTCGTCGGGCCTCTCGGTTGTCGCGCCGGACGCGCCCGAGACCGTCTTGCATGTCGCCGCCAGCATCAGCTTTGCCCAGTTGTGGCTGGCCCCGCGCCTGCCGGACTTCCAGCGCGACCATCCGGAACTGGGCCTCAGGATCGTGAGCGCGCTGTGGTCCGACGACTACCTGCACACGCGCGCCGATGTGGAGCTGCGTTACGGCACGAAGGAAATGGTCGGCGCCGATGCGTTGCAACTGGTCGACGATGATGTCGTCCTCTACAGCACGCCGACGATGGCCAGGCGGATCAGGACCTGGGACGACCTCGTCGCCATGCCGTTGATCCACACCGTCGGCACGTCGGACACCTGGCAGACCTGGACCCAGCACCTGGGCCTCAAACCGCCCGCCGCCTTCTCCCACGCGGTCGACTCTTATGTGTTGTCGATGGAACTCGCGCGCGCGGGCGCCGGCGTGGCGCTCGGCAGCCGTTTTCTGGGCGAGCGGCTGATCACGAGCGGTGACATCGCCTCGCCGCTCGATCTCGCCGCGCCGGCGCGCGAGAACCACTACATCACCGTCAACGCCGGCTCGGCGCTGCGCCGCCATGCCGAGACCTTCCGCGAGTGGATCGTCGCCGCGATCGGACGGTCCCATGCCCACCTCAAGCAGTCTTGAAATCGTGCCGCAATGTCAGCGACATAGAGTAACGTGTACGGGCGGCACCGTTTCGAGACCGCGCCACGACCGAACACTCCGATTTCACGCAGAGCGTCAACAACAAAGCACGGGTTCAGCAAGAAACGATGGTCCTTCGGCGCTCCACGATTCTCGCTCTGATCATACTAACCGGCTGCGAAAAAGAGCCCGTGGTCGAACCCGTCAACCCCTGTATCGCGCAACACGGCGCCAGCAGGGTCGAGCTTTATCTTCAGCCACCGATCGAGGTGAATCCCGAGGCCGCCGGCGATACCGCCTCGGCGGGTATTCGGCGCAATCGCCTTTTTTCGGTCAATTGGGATGTCTGCTACGAGCAGCAGGATGTCGGCCCGGAACCACCGGATGTCACCACCGCACCCTTTGACGTGACCATCGAGGTGGTCGCCCCGGGATCGTTCGGCCCGCCGATCTATCGCGAGAAACGCCCGCGCCTGCTGATCACCCTGGATCAGTCGACCGGCGTGGTCGAAGGCACCACCAAGCGCGCATGCATTCCCGGCCTCACAATCGTGCCCGACGGTTCACCCTTCACCGGCGCGCACCAGGTCACCGTGACGCTCGCGGACGACAATGTCACGGAGTGCACCTTCGGCGACCAGGCGCCGCGCCTCGACACGCTGACCCATGACTTCGTGGTGATTCCTTAGACCGGACCTCACCACCCAACAATGCGGTCCACCTGGTCGACGACCAAGTCGTCCTCTACAGCACGGCGACGATGGCCGCGGCGATCGACTAGGGCAGATCCTGTCTCAACGGCGCCCAACCTGGGGTCGCGCCGCCATCTATGTTATGCAGGATGCGAGCGCCACGCCATTGGGGGATTAGGGAATGGCACTTGGCGGCGATCGCCCGGATGTGACGCATCAGGCGCGGCCGCGTGTTGACGTTGGCGCGGCCGGCGATGTCGGTTCGCTGCTCGTCGCGCTCGACGTCGAAGAATCCGTCAACCGCCCGTCCCGCTGCGTCATCACGCTGGACGACACCGGTAGCCGGGGCGGCTTTCGTTTCGACAACGACCGGTCGATCGATTTCGGCGCCGCCGTCGCGGTTTCGCTCCAGTCCGGTGGCGGCACGTTTGAACCGTCCTTTGCCGGCCGCGTGTTCGCGCTCGCCCGCCGCATGGACCATGACCGTGGGCCGCGCCTGATCGCCGAAGCCCATGACCGGCTGCGGGATCTCGCCATGGCGCGCCGCTCGCGCCACGTCGAGGAGACGACCGCCGCCGATGTCATCGCGTCGACCGCTGCCGACCACGGCTTTGCCGCCGATATCGCTCTCGACGGCCCCGCGCATGCGGTGCTCGTTCAGGCCAACGAGACCGACCTTGCATTCTTGACGCGCCTCGTCGGCGATCTGGACGGCGAGCTCTGGCTTGACGGCGACACCTTGCACGCCAGTCACCACACCGCACGTCCCGGCGCGACCGTCACCGTGAGCCCCAACAGCGATCTCTTCAGCCTCGCCATCGATGCCGACCTCACGGATCAGCACCGCGATCTCACCGTCCACGGTTGGGACCCCGCCATCAAACAACCGCTTGCGGAGACCGCCGACTATGAGGCGATTGCCGACGAGGTAACCGGCCAGGTCAGCGGCGGTCAGTGGCTCGCCATTCTCGATGTGCCCGGTCCCGATCCCCGGCAGCGCTTCGTGCATCGCCTGCCGGACAACATCGAACACACGGAGAGCCTGGCCAACACGACCTATGCCGCGGCGTCACGGCGGTTCGTGACATTGCGCGCGCTGGCGCGCGGCCGGGCCGAACTCAGAGTCGGCGCCAAGATCGATCTGCAAGGCGCGGGCGCGCGCTTCGACGGCACCTACGCCATCAGCCGGACCCGCCACACATTCGATGCCGAGAACGGCTACCGCACGGAATTTGACGCCCGAAGGAGCGGCCTGGGACGATGAACGAGATAACGAAAGAAACTCTCCGCACGCGCGATCAGCGTTTATCCGATGAACTCGGCGGCCTGTTCTATGGCGTCTATACCGGGACGGTTGCCGACAACCAGGACCCCGCACAGCAGGGCCGGATCAAGGTCACGCTGCCGTGGCTGACGGATGACAATGCGCCGTCGCTATGGGCGCGCCATGCGGTGCTCAGCGCCGGGCCGGATCACGGCTCCCGCTTCACGCCGGCGGTCGGCACCGAAGTGCTGGTCGCTTTCGAGGCCGGCGACGTCTCCCGTCCCTATATCGTCGGCGCGTTGTGGAACGGCGTCGATCGGCCGCCCGAAACATCGGACAAGCAGGGCTACGACACCCAGGTGCTGTCGACATCGCGCGGCACGCGCGTCGTGTTCGACGAGAACGCCGACGGCGGCACCCTGCGTCTCGAAACCGCCGGCGGACAGCGTGTCCAACTGACCGATTCACCGGAAGGTCTGATCATCGAAGACGCAAGCGGCAGCCGCATCAAACTGGAACCCAGCGGCATCTGTATCGAGACGCCCACCAAGGTCGAGGTCAAGGCCGCGCAAGTCGACGTTTCGGCAGCGGTCGTCAGCCTCGATGCCGCCATGGTGCAGGCCTCCGGCGTCGTCAAATGCACGACATTGCAGACGGATACCGTGATCGCGTCGACTTATACGCCGGGGGCCGGCAACGTCTGGTAGTCCCGGCAAGACAGATGCTCACGTTGGACCGCGAGGCCACGCGGCGTATCGTGCAACAAAGACCACAAATCGTTATCGGGGGAGAACGATCATGAAGGACGGCTATTACGATCTGGGCGGCCACAGCTTCGCCATCACCACGGGTTCCGCGGAGGCGCAGACCTGGTTCGATCGCGGCCTCATGTGGTGCTACGGCTTCAACCACGGCGAGGCCGTCGCGTGTTTCCAGAAGGCGCTGGCCGCCGATCCCGATTGCGCGATGGCGCACTGGGGCGTCGCCTACGCGCTCGGCCCCAACTACAACAAGGCTTGGGAAGCGTTCGACGATGTCGAGCTCAAGTCCGCCCTGGCGGACGCCCATGAGGCGACGCTGAAGGCGACCGCGCTGGCCGGCAAGGTAACGGACATGGAGGCAGCGCTGATCCGCGCGCTGCCCTCGCGCTACCCCACCGCGACGCCGTGCGACGACACCGCGCCGTGGATCGAGGAGTTCGCCAACCGCATGTACGACGTCTGGCGCAGCTACCCGAACGATCCGGACATCGCGACGCTGGCCGCCGACGCGCTGATGAACCGCACGCCGTGGGCGCTATGGGATCTGAAGACCGGCGAGATCGCGGAGGGCGCGCGCACCGCCGACTGCATGGAGATCCTGGAACTCGCCATGGAGCGCATCGAAAGCGAAGAGCTGCCGCGCCATGCCGGCCTGCTGCACATGTACATCCACCTGATGGAAATGTCGCCGACGCCGCAGAAGGCGCAGGTCGCCGCCGACCGTCTGCGCGGCCTGGTGCCCGACTCCGGCCACCTCGAACACATGGCGACGCATATCGACGTTCTGTGCGGCCACTACCAGGCGGTCGTCGACTCGAACCAGGATGCGATCGACGCCGACACGCTGTTCCTGGATCGCGAAGGCGCGTTCAACTTCTATTCGAACTATCGCGTGCACAACTATCACTTCAAGATCTACGGCGCGATGTTCCTGGGTCAGTCAAAGATCGCGCTGGAGACCGCCGACCAGATGGTCGCGACCCTGCCGGAGGATGTCCTGCGCGTGGAGTCGCCGCCCATGGCTGATTGGCTGGAAGGTTTCGTGCCGATGAAACAGCACGTCCTCATCCGCTTCGGCCTGTGGGACGACATCATCGCGCAGGAGCTGCCGGCCAATAAGGACCTCTACTGCGTCACCACCGCGTTGATGCACTACGCCAAGGCGGTCGCCCATGCGGCGTCAGGCGACGTGCCGTCGGCGGAAGGCGAAGCCGAGCTGTTCGATGAGGCGGTCAAGCGCGTGCCCGACACGCGTTATGTCTTCAACAATTCCTGCCTCGACATCCTGGCCGTCGCGCGCGAGATGATGCTGGGCGAGATCGAATACCGGCGCGGCAATCACGACGCTGCCTTCGCCCATTTGCGCAACTCCGTCGAGCTCGACGACAACCTCCCTTACGACGAACCGTGGGGCTGGATGCAGCCGACGCGCCATGCCTTGGCCGCGCTCCTGATGGAACAGGGCCGCGTCGACGAAGCGGCGGCGGTCTACCGCGCCGATCTCGGCCTCGACGACACACTAAGTAGGGCCTGCCAGCACCCGGACAATGTCTGGAGCCTGCACGGCTATCACGAGTGCCTGCGCCGGTTGGGCCGCGACGAGGAGGCGAACATGATCAAACAACGCCTGGACCTCGCCGTCGCCCGCGCCGACGTGCCGATCAAGAGCTCCTGCTTCTGCCGCCTGAAACACGCGGCCTGAACGATAGACTCAGCGCGACTGTGAACCGGCCCGGGCAAGGGACTTCCTCTTGCCCGGCCGCTTCTCGATCTCGGTCTTCATGCGGTCCAACAGATCGACGGCGTCCGATGCGTAGGCGCCGATCCAGCGGTCGTGGATGTGTTTGATCGGCAAGGCGTTCAAATAGTTCCAGCGCTGCCGGCCGACCCGCCTGGCAATGACGAGGTCAGCGTCTTCCAGAACGCGCAGATGCTGCATCACCGTGCAGCGATCCAACCTATCGAACCGTTGGCATAGCTCACCCGTCGTCTGCGGATTGTCCCGCAGCGCGTCGAGCAGGTGCCGCCGGATGGGCGAGGCCAGCGCCTTGAAGACCTTGTCGTCATGAGTGATCGTTGACATGTTATAAAATTATAACATACTGAGTCCGCACACAAGGAGAGACGCCATGGAGCTCAAGTTCGAGATCAGCGGTCGAATCAACAGACCGATCGAGGAGGTGTTCGAGGCCGTCGCCAACCCGGCCGAACTCTCCGGCTATTTCACGACCGGCGGCGCCGAGGGGCGGCTTGAAACCGGCGCCACCGTGTCGTGGAAGTTCCACGATTTCCCGGGGACAATTCCGGTAACGGTCGTCGAAGTCGAACACAATCGCCGCATCGTCCTGCAATGGGAAGCCGACGACACGACCGGCGACCCCGACGGACCCTACGACACCACCGTCACCATGCGCTTCGAGCCGCTCGACGATGGCCGCACCCTCGTCTCCATCGCCGAGGAAGGCTGGCGGCGCAACGAAGCGGGCCTCAGATCGTCCTACGGCAATTGCGGCGGCTGGATGCAGATGCTGTGCGCCATGAAGGCCTACCTGGAACATGGCGTCAACCTGCGCGAAGGCATGTTCCGATAGGCGCTCGGCCCTGTCATCACGTCACCGCGACTCCACCCGGACAACCTGGAAGTTCTCTGACGGCTGCCATAGATTGTGCCGCGTCCGATCCGATCGAACGCGCCGCGCCACGTAGCTGACAAGGAGAACCCAGATGATCACAGGAAGCTGTCTGTGCGGCACCGTGCGTTGGCAGGTCGACGGCGATCTCGGCACCATGAGCCATTGTCACTGTTCCATGTGCCGCAAAGCCCACGGCGCGCCTTTCGCGACCTATGTCAGCGCGGCATCCGGCGACTTCCGCTGGCTCAGCGGCGAAGAGGCGATCACCACCTATGAGTCCTCACCCGGTTTCCTGCGTGCGTTCTGCGGCCGGTGCGGCTCCGTCGTGCCCGACCCGGCGGACGACGACGGTCATGTCTTCATCCCCGCCGGCGTTCTCGATGGTGAGCCCGGCGTCAGGCCGACGTCGCACATCTTCGCGGCCACCAAAGCGTCCTGGCACATCATCGGCGACGACCTGCCGCGCCACGACGCCTACCCCAACCCGGACGACGGACCGAACGTCGATCGTCCGGCGCAAGGCGTGGCTCAGGGCAGCGTGTTGCACGGCAGTTGCCTGTGCGGCGATATCGCGTACGTGGTGACCGAACCGATCAAGACCGTCCACAACTGTCACTGCACGCGCTGTCAGAAGGCACGCGCCGCCGCCCACACGACCAACGGTTTCACCTCAGCCAACGGCGTGACCTTTGTGCGCGGCGAGGACAAGCTCGTCACCTACAAGCTGCCGGAGGCCAAGGCGTTCGCCCAGACCTTTTGTTCACGCTGCGGCTCGGCCATGCCGCGCATCAACAAGGAAGCCGGTTACACCGCGATCCCGTTCGGCTCGCTGGATGACGATCCCGGCCGCGGCGCCGACGACCACATCTACACCGGCTCTAAAGCCGTCTGGTACGCCATCGAAGACGACCTGCCGCAATACGTCGCGTTGCCGCATTAATCCGACGGGACCACGCCGGGCACGGCGCGGCGGCGTCAAGGCCGGTTCCTTATGACGGCACTCTTCACCAGCGAACTCCTATGGGCGACCCCCGTCGTCCTGGTCGCCGGGTTGATGCGCGGCTTCTCCGGTTTCGGCGGCGTCATGATCATGGCGCCGGGGCTGGGCGCGATCTACGGCCCAGCGCTGGCGGTGCCGGTGTGTTTGATGCTCGACTTGATCGTCTCCATTCCCTTCGCGCCGATGGCCTCGCGTACTGCGCACTGGCGCTCTATCC
>JANQGO010000423.1 GCA_028277285.1 Alphaproteobacteria bacterium
ATGCTGAAGCGATTGGACACGGCTGCCCAGCCGCTCAAGACCGTCAACGGCGTCTAGACGGCGTAATCCGGCTGCTCGCGATCCAGGATGCGTTTGAGCGCGGCGAAGTGGGCGTGCGCGCCTTCGCGTCCGCCGCTTTGGCGGTTCATCTGGCTCGCGGTCTTGGCGACGATGTCCTGGGGCACACGTTTCAGAGGCTGGCCGGTCGAGAGCGCCAATACCAGAGTCCGGCAGGTCTGCTCGAGGTAATAGAGGTCGTCATAGGCTTCCGCGATCGTGCGACCGGCGACCATGACGCCGTGGTTGGCCATCAACAGGATATCGGCGTCGCCCATGACCCGGGCCAGGCGGTCGCCCTCCGCGGTGTTGAACGCCAGGCCGGTATAGTCGTCGTCATAGGCGATGCGGCCGTAGAAACCGAGTTCGTTCTGGCTGGCCATGGGAAAGCGGAAATCCTCCAGCATGGTCAGCGCCGTCGCCCACGGCATGTGGGTGTGCAGGAGGCAACGCGCGTCCGGCCGCGCCTTGTGAACCGGCGCGTGGATGCAGAACGCCGTCGGATCCACCGGGCCGTCGCCGGTGATGACGTTGCGGTCGAAGTCGACTTCGATCAGGTTCGTGGCGGTCACCTCCGACCAGTGCAGGCCATAGGGGATCAAGAGGAAGCGGTCGTCGCTTTCCGGCACCATCATGGTGAAGTGATTGCAGATGCCCTCGTTGAAGCCCTGCTTGACGGCCAGCCGGTAGGCGGCGGCGAGATCGACGCGTATGTGATGGAGATCGTCATCCATGGCGGGGGGCTCCACGGTTAGGCTTGTTGTCGTTGGGCGCGAGCTTAGGCGAGTCTCGTGACGACGGCCAGACCGGACCGGCTAGAGCGGATCGCGATTAGTCAGAGCCACTGAGCGGCTCTGACTAATCGCGTGAATCCGCTCTTGATCAAATAGTTAGAGCAGATTCACGCACGTTATCTGGATCGCAAGCGATTCAGATAACGTGCGATCTGCTCTAGGGCAACGGCTTGCCGGCCATCTCGCGCGTCGTCAGCACCGCGATCAACGAGATGACGCCCAGCGCCATCAGGTAGTAGGCGGGCGAGAAGTCATCATGGGTCCGTTCGACCAGATAGGCGGCGACCATGGGCATGGTGCCGCCGAACACCGCCATGGAGACATTGCTCGCGAGCGTCAGCACGGTCGCCCTCACATGACGTGGCACCGCCTCGGCCTGGGCCGCGGGATTGACGGCGAAGATCCAGCTGAACACAAGGGCGAAGCCGAGCTGTCCCAACAGGACCGGGACCACCGCGGCATGATGCAGCAACAGGAACAACGGATAGGTCAACGCGATCAGCGCCACCATGCCCATGATCAGCATGGACCTATGGCCAATCTTCTCGCCCAGGAAGGCAAATGCGAGCGGCAAGACCGACATAATGAAAACGCAAACCAGGTTGATGTCCATGGCCGCTTGCAGCGTCATCCCCATGATGTCCGTCAGATACGAGATGACGTAGACGAAGATCAGGTAGAACCCGGCGTTGACGGCCAGGTAAAGGCCGCCGACACGAAGAATGCTGCGCCAGTGATCGCGCACGGCGACGACCAGCGGCATGCCCTCCAACGGCTTGTAACCCTCCGGCAGCGGCGGCTCGGCGAGGCCGCGCCGCATGACCACGGCGAGCACCGCGACGCAGCCACCGACGAGGAACGGCAGCCGCCAGGCCCAAGACTCCATGGCCGTTTGACCGACCAGCGCCGTCACCGCCGCGGCGACGCCGGCGCCGACCAGAAAACCGGCGCTGGCGCCGCAGCTGACCATGGACGTGAACAGCGCGCGCCGGCGGGGCGGCGCGTGCTCGGCCATGAACGTGAGGGCGCCGCCATACTCGCCGCCAACGGACAAGCCTTGGAACACGCGCAGCACGACCAGCAGAGCCGCCGCCGCCCAGCCGATTTGGCTCTCCACGGGCAAGACGCCGATGGCCGTCGTCGCGACGCCCATCATCGCAACTGAAATCACAAGCATCTTCCGGCGACCGAGCTTGTCACCGACATGACCGAAGATGACGGCGCCCACCGGCCGCGATACATAACCAGCGGCAAACGCGCCGAAGGCGGCGATCAAAGAACTGAATTGATCGTCGCTTGGAAAGAACAGCTTGCCCAGGATCGGCGCCATATAGGCATAGGCGGCGAAGTCGTACCACTCCAGCACATTGCCCACGGCACCGCCTGTGATGATGCGGCGCGTGTCGATCGGTTTCGATGCCGCCAACTGTTGCCCCCAGTTTGCCGGTGTGTTTCAGAACCTCACTGTGTCAACCGCGTCGCGCCAACGCAAGGCGCCTCACCGCCGTGCGACCAAAATGTAGCTCATCGGCATGTTGGTGGCGCGGTTCTGATAGATATCGAATTCGACGGTGCTGATGTTATTGGCATACTCGGCGTACCGCTCGATTGTCAGACCGGCTTCCAGAACCGAAGTCAACACATCGCCCATGGTGTGAAAGAACCAGTAGTGCTCGTTGCCTTCCTTGTCGCCCTTGCCGTCATAGACGAGCACGCCCTCCTCCAACAGCGGCTCTGACCGGAAGTAGTCGTTCGCCGGTTCGAAGGGCCGTTCGGCCTCCGGTTCGAACATGTTCATCACCGGGTGCTCTTCATGCACGACAAGATGGCCGCCCGGATTGAGCAACCTTGCGACGATGGCGAAGAACGCGGCCAGATCCGGCATCCAGCCGAACACGCCGATGGTGATCAGCACGACGTCGAAGGACCGGTCCCAGCTCCTGTCGATGGCGTAGATGTCACCGGCCACCAGCTCGATTTCCTGACCGGCGATGGCGGCGAGTTCGCGGCCCTGCTCCAGGAACGGTTCGGACTGGTCGAAGCCGACGCAACGGCCCGCGCCCATGTTCTTCACCGACAACAGCTCGCGCGCGTTGTTGCAGCAGATTTGCGCGACACTCTGTCCGGCGACGCCAACCGCGTTCAGCGTCTCGGTCTCAACCTCGTCCAGGCACGAGAAACCGGGAGTCGCGAACCCTTCGCGCAGACGCCTTGCCTCCGCGTTGTCCCGGTGATGCCCCGCCGAATGATCCCAGGCCGCGCGGTTGGCGGCGGTATAGGCGTCGCGGTCTGTTGTCTGGGATGCCATCGTATCGTCCCTCCTGTGCGCTGCGCGTGATAGACCAAACCGGCACCCTCCGATAGCCCGCCGTTCTCAACACGGTTGCGCATGCCGACCAGATTCGGCAAAGACGGCATGGCGCGCATGGTGATGGGGACAGGTTGACGTGAACCAGACGGCGGACGACGTTCGCGGCCTTGTCAGACGGCGCAGCGTCGGCGCGTTGCCGGGCTATGTCGGCAACTTCGTCACGACATCGGTGATGGCGCTCCTGTTCGCGCGCTGGATGGGCGTCGAGGACCTTGGCGCCTACGCCTTTGCCTTTCACCTCATCCGGATCGTCGTGCTGATCGCCGGTTTGGGTCTCAACATGGCGGCGGTCCGCCTGATACCGCGCTACCTGAAGCACGACCGCCAAGGGGACATCGCGGGGTTTGTCCTGGGCTCCGCGCTGGTGACCGCCGTTGC
>JANQGO010000449.1 GCA_028277285.1 Alphaproteobacteria bacterium
ATGCTCGGTCCCGCCCATCCGGTCCTCGGGGGGTGGCCACCCCCCGAGGATCGCCCTCAAGGCTTACGCCATAAAGGCCATCAACAACATGCAAGGGATACGCAGGCTTGGTCGCGTCAGCGTCCTAGCCGAAGTTGGGTGAGGGGTACGGTGCGACAGATGGCGCCTTCTCCATAATGCGCGCTACCGCGCGCAGCCCCCTCACCCCGGCCCTCTCCCTCGCTGGGGAGAGGGAGTCCGTCGGCGTTTCGCGCGACATCAAGGCGATGGAAAGTGACACCAAACAAAAAGCCTAGGTGTCCCCTGACGACGGCGCGGTGAGCCACGCCGCGTCCATGTCCGCCGCACGCGGACAGCCAAGCTCCCCCAGGACATGCAAGAGTTCCTGACGGAAGATCTCCATCACATGGTCGCCGCCGGCCTCGCCCAGCGCCGCGATGGCGAACATGAAGCTGCGACCGCTGAACGTGAACCGGGCGCCGTGGGCTAATCCGCGCACCACATCCAGACCGGTTCTGATCCCGCTGTCCACCATCACCGTCGTCTTGTCGCCGACCGCCTCGACGATCTCGGGCAGGACGTCGATCGTCGCGCGTTCGCCGTCGAGCTGGCGGCCGCCGTGGTTCGAGACGATGATGCCGTCGGCGCCCAGGTCGACGACAAGGCGCGCATCGTCGGGATGCTGGATGCCCTTCACGATCAGCGGCCCCTGCCACTGGCGCCGGATCTCGCCGAAGTGCTCGCGCGACATCGGGCCGGTGAACTGGCATCCCAGAAACTTCACGCTCTCCTTCATGTCGGCCTTGTCGTCGACATAAGGCTCGACCGTGCGGAAGTACGGCAGGCCGTGGCGCAGGGTCGCGACCGACCACGCGGGTGCCAGCGCCGCCTGGACGAAGTTCAGCCAGTTGATGCGCGGCGGCACCGAAAAGCCGTTGCGTATGTCGCGCAGGCGCCGCGCCTGTACCGGCACGTCGATGGTGACGATCATCGCGCCGAAGCCGGACGCCTGGGCGCGGGCAATCAGATCCCTCTCGATCGCCCGGTCGGCCGGCGGGTAAAGCTGGAACCACGCGTGACCGCCGCCGATGGCGCCGATCTCCTCCATGACCGCGGTCGACACGGTGCTCAGGACATAGGGAATACCGGCCTTTTTGGCCGCGCGGGCCAACATCGCCTCGACCCCCGGCCACACCAGGCCGGCCTGACCGATCGGCGCCACGCCGACCGGCATCGCGTAGCGCGTGCCGAAGACCTCCATGGAAAGGTCGGTGTCGGCGATATCGACAAAGAAGCGCGGCGTCATCAAGACCCGGTCGAATGCCTCCCGGTTGCGCGCCACCAGACGCTCCTGGCCCGAACCGCCCACCAGATAATCCCAGGCAAACCGCGGGATACGGCGCCGCGCCCGGCGCTCCAGGTCGGCCACGGAAGGGTAGCGCTGCATCAACGTCATCAGGATGTCCCTAGGTCTCGAGAGGCCGGAAGGTTAGCCGGGATCGCCGCCGAGAACAGCGGTACCAACGACCCGAACCGGCCGGGCGGCCGGCGACTACTCCGTTAGTAGTATATTAAGGAATTTGGGTTAAGCGTTGATTTGTCAGGAGAAAGTGTGACGGCCATCAATTGCCTGGCACGTGACTTGCACTAAGGATAGCGGTGACGACAACCCTTACCCGGCAGGATGGTCCAGGGTCATGAAACAAAAAAAGCAAGGATCGCCAGATTGGCGGGAACTCGCCGTCTACAGCCTGATCGCCACCGGGATCACCGTCGTCAACATCACCATCACCTCGCTCCTCTTCTTCTAGGGCCCGTCCCTATCTCGTACAGGACCCGGCCGGTGCTGCACCGGCGTGGCACATGACGCGCGTCTCGTGTCTTAGTCGCGGCAGTCGAACGACGCCCACAGGGGGTAGTGGTCGGACAGGCGATGCTGGACGACGGACTTCGAAAAACCCTTGTCCCGATAGAGGAAGGGCACGAAGTCGACCATGCCGGCGCTGTCGAAGGTCATGTTGAGCCGGCGTCTCTTGCCCGAGGTGAACCAGGCGATCTGGTCGTAGTACTTCTCAAGCTCGGTGTCGTCGTCATCGGCGAAAATCGACCGCTTCACCGTGTTCAACGCCTCGGGCACCTCAAGGCCCGTGCTGGTGAAGGCCTGCCACAGCTTGTCGCCTTTGCGGTCGATGTTGAAATCGCCGAGCGCGATGAAGTTCTGGCCATAAGCATTGGCTTGCTTGGCCCAGCGGTCGAGCCATTCGGCGATGGCCTTGAGCTCCGGTACCCGCCCGGCGGACGACTTGCCGAAGTCGACATGCAGGGTGACCAGCGTGAACGTCTCCGACCCCGCCTGGAAACTCACCGCATAGGGCGTGCGCGCAAACTGGCGCTGCAGCGCGTCGGCGCCGACCGCGCCCAGTTCTTCTTCCGGCACCACCAGTTCGCCGGCAAGGCCGGAGAGGTTGGCTCTCGTGGTGTCGAAGACGAACCCCATGCGCTCGCTGTTGCCGGCGCTGCCCCGGGTGACATCGGTCATCAGGAACCGCCACGACGGACCCAGCGTCTTCATCATGGTGCGCAGCGCGCGCAGATTGCCCTTGATCTCCTGGATCGCGATCACGTCGAAACGCGAGATGATCTCCGTGATCGCCCACAGCCCGCGAAAGTCGCGCTTGGGGCTGTCGCTGCCCGACGCCGTCCATTTGCGGGTCAGCGAGGAGAACGCCTTGATGTTCCACGTCGCGATCAGGAGGTTGCGGTCGGCCTGGCGTTTTGGCGGCACCGTCGCGTCGAGCTCGGCGCGCAACGCCGTCATCTCATTCTTCACGGCAGCCGGCGCGCTCGCGGCTTGCCATGACGGCAAGGGATCGGACATCGGCAGGGCCCCCCGTCGGTGTTGAACGACCGGGAGTCATGATCGCACGAAATGCCGCCGGCGACACCATGAGGGCATAGAATGCCCAGTTTGCTGGCGGGTGTTCCTAGAGGCTCTCGCCGCCGGCGGCCGGAATGTCCTCGGCTTCGCCATCGCCTGTGGCCGCAGAGGAACCGGCGTCGTCGCCGCCAAGGCCGGCGCCGTCGTTCGTGCTCCCGGCGGCTTCGCCGGGCAGCGGCACGGTCCACTCGCCGTCGACGACACGGCCCATTTCGAGGATGAGATCGCGCGGCACATCGCCGATCAGGCTGTAGGAGCGCCCAGCCGTGCGCCAGAAGAGCGCGCTGACCAGCCCCTCCTCCATCACCGTCAGGCTCGTCTCGCTGCTTTCCGCATCCGGACTGTAGAAGAGTTCGACCCGCCGGCCGGCTTCCGACTCGTAGACCAACTGCATCGCGCTTTCGTCGCTTTCCGACAAGAGCCGGGCGCCGACAAGATTGAAGCCGAAGACACTGAAGTCCGGCGCGCCGTGCCCTGGCGCCGCCGGTTCGGTTGTCCCGTCGTCCAGCGTGGTCACCGCCCCGCCGGCGGCAAGCGTCGCGTCGGGTGCCGCGCCGTCGTCGACCACCTGTTGCAGCGGCGCGTCGTCGCCGGAGCCCGGCGAGAACAAGGCGAAGAGGTCCTGATCGGCAGGGCCGCCGACGATCGCGCGCAGACCCACGGCGATGGCGCCCAACATGACGATGGCGAAGACGGCGGCGGCCGCAAGCTGCAGGGGCAGCCGCAGCCAGTCGCCGCGTTGCTGTTGCGGCATTCGATTGACCTGGTTGGCGCGCTCGATTGCCAGACCCAGCTCGACATGCTGGGGCGGCAACGGCGCCTCCAGCCGCTTGTCGAACAGGCGATGCAGATCCTGACGGATCAATCGACCGCTGCGCACATAGGCCGCCGCCTCCGCGTCCGCCAGCAGATGGTGCTCGACCGCCTCGCGTTCGGCATCGTCCAGTTCGCCGTCCAGATAGGCGTCGAGAATACCGTCGCCCCACGGCACCTTTTTGCCGCCCCGGTTCGCGTCCCTACCGCCAGTGTCCATATCAATTGATCTCCGCCAGCTTCGGCCGTTCGGCCTTGTCCATGCCGTTCATCAGCGCCCGGCGCGCCCGCGACAGCCGCGACATCACCGTTCCGATCGGGATATCCAGGATGTCGGCGGTCTGCCGGTAACTGAACCCTTCCAGACATACGAGTAGAATCACGGCCCTTTGTTCCATGGGCAGTCGCGATATCGCCAAAAATAGTTCGTTGAGCTGCACCGCGTGTTCCTGATTGGCGGCGGTCGGCAACTCCATGGTCAGGTCTTCCATGGCGACGTGATCGCCTTCGCGGCCATAGCGCAGTTGCGACACCCTGACATTGTGCAGGATGGTGAAGAGGTAGCCGCGCATGTTGCGGATCTTGCGGCCGTCGCGAATCGCCGCCAGCCCGCGCTGCAAGGTCTCCTGCACCAGGTCGTCCGCATCGGTGCTGTTGCCGACCAGCGACAGCGCGTAGCGGCGAAGCCCTGCGATGCTGCTGCGAAGTTCGTCGGACAAAGACTGCAAAGCTGCCCCCGTTCCCCAGCGTTGGCGTACCGATAGCTTCGTCCGGCATTGGGTGGAGAATGTGGCAGGGACGGTCGAACCCGCGACTTTTTTTGCCGCGGCGCCGTGACGCAATGGCGCCGACTCTATTCCCGAAAAAGAAAGTTCGCTGGCGCGAGGGCGCTAACGCGCGGACCGCACGTATCGCGTCAAGACCAGACGATGCGCGGCAAAGCGCGCCCGCTGTTCTTTTCCTATGCGTCTTCGATCGGCGTTGCATCTGAACTTCTTTTGGCGCGGCTCAGGAATAGACGGCGACGACGCGCACTCCATGGGGTGACAGGTCGCATCAACGCGATTGGCACCAGTCAGCCTTGTCGCCCAGCGAGCCAACCCATCGCCAGGTGAACGAATCCGAACGGTGCGGCCTGTCGTCTTTTCCAGCGAACCGCAGTGAAGGAATGAATTTATGCGCCTCAAAGATTTACTTCTGACGGCCAGTGTCAGTGCCGCCGCCCTGGGACTGGGGACCGCCCATGCCGGTCAACTCTCGATCGGCGGCATGGATACGATCAACGCGCCCCAACAAAGCGCCCTCCTGCTTGCCCAGGCGGATGCCGGCGGTGACGGCGGTGACGGCGGCGATGGCGGCGACGGTGGTGACGCCGGGGGCGGCGACGGTGGCGACGGTGGCGGTAACGCCGATGGCGGGGGCGACGGCGGTGCCGGCGATGGTGGTGACGCCGGGGGCAGCGATGCCGGCGGCGATGCCGGTGGCAGCGATGCCGGCGGTGATGCCGATGGCGGAGATGGCGGCGCAGGCGATAGCGGCGGCGGCGCCTCGGCCAGCGGCATCACCGCCGGCATCGCTGCCACCGGCATCGCCGCCGGCATCGCTGCCCCCCGCGTCACCACCATCCCCGGC
>JANQGO010000476.1 GCA_028277285.1 Alphaproteobacteria bacterium
GGCGCGCCGGCCTTCGGCACACCGGAATACGCCAAGGCGGTTCTGGCCGGTTGTCAGCTCGCGCGCCCGACTTCATGTCGACGTTCGAGGTAAAACCGCCATAGACCACCGGCGTGCCCGGACGAATGCACTGAGCGATCGCCATGACCCCCAGCGCCTCGGCATTCTGTTGGGCGAGCGCACCAGCAATGGTCGCCGGGCTCATGGCGCCGGCCAGCGTGAAAGGCGTGATCGTGACCGGCTGACCGCAGCGGGCATAGGCCGTCATGCCTTCGGCCATCGGCACGTCGAACCTGAGCGGCGAGTTGGTGTTGATGATGGTGATCGCCGCCGGTTTCTCCGCCAGGGTCTCGCGATCGCATTGCAGCGCGATGCAGGTCGCCTCGATGGCGTCCTCCGCGCGATCGGCGCCCAGCGCATAACCCTGCCACGTCTTGTCGGTCAGGGTGATCAGCGCGCGGTACATGTCGAGATGGCGTGTCGCCGCGGGAAGATCCTGCGGCTCGACCGCGCCGCCGCCGTCCTGATGCACGATGTTGAGGCTTTGCAGGACACGGGTGAAGTTGCACATGTCCTCGAAGCTGCCGACCCGCCGGCCGCCTTCCAGGTCGCTGATATAGGGTGGTCCGGCGACGCCCGTGACGACCATGCGATTGCCGCCCAGCGTCACGTTGTGCGCGGGGTTGCGCGCGTGAAGCGTGAACTCCGACGGCGCCAGAGC
Organism: Alphaproteobacteria bacterium; assembly: GCA_028277285.1. Taxonomy (GTDB): domain Bacteria; phylum Pseudomonadota; class Alphaproteobacteria; order SP197; family SP197; genus JANQGO01. The sequence continues at coordinate 722 of JANQGO010000476.1, forward strand.
GATCTTCTCTTCGATCATGGCGCGGTCGAACTTGACGAGGTCGCCGACGACATCCGCGCCCTCGCTCTTCAGCATGTCGCGTGTCGGCGTGTGCAGCACCTCCATGCCGATCGATTCAAGGATCGTGAGCGATGCCTGGTGCAGGCGTTCGACCTGTTCGTCGTGCAGAATGTCGAACGGACGATACGGGTTGACGATCTCACGCCACGGCAGCTGGTGGATCGTTCCGGCCTTGCGTTCCGCGCCGCCGGCGCCGCGCCGCCCTCGTCGTCCCGATCTCTCGCGTGCCATCGCCGTGAGCCCTAAAGCTTGTCGGTGATCAGGAAGTCGTCGACCAGCGCGTTGAACCGGTCGGCGAACTCCCAGAACATGAAGTGTTCGCCCAGCACCTCACAGCGGGCCTTGGGAGAGTGCCGGGCAAGCCAGGAGCGTGCGTGCTCGCCTTTCTCCTCGCAGACGATGTGCATGACCGGCAGGGCGCCGTCGATGGCCTCGGCCTCAGACGTATAGTCCCTGGTCGCACCGTCGGCGGCCAGGATCTGCGCGACGAACTTCGGTGTCATCATGGATTGGTCGGCGACCCAATCCAGCTCGTCCGGTGGCGGCGAGCCCTGCCACATGCCGGCACAGAACGCGCGCGTCGCCTCGCGATGGTGGTCGGCCATCGTCCGTTGGAAATCAACCATGTACTGGCCGTCGCCTTCACCCCAGACGTCGGGATCGGACTGGAACGGCTTCGGCGCCTCGTCGATGAAGACGATGCCCGCCATGTCGTCGACACCGCGGTCGCGGACCAGCTGCCAGACCTTCAGGCAGCCATAGGACCAGGGCAGATAGACCGCGTCGTCGAGGCCCAGCTTGTCGGCCAGGCAGGCCAGATCGGCACCGTGCTGGGGATAGCTGTTGCCGTTCACGGTCGTTGTCGACCGGCCTTGGCCGCGCGGGTCGTACGTCACCACGCGATAGCGGTCGGCGAAGTGCGGCACTTGGCGGGCGAACACTTCCGTCGTCATGGTCCAGCCGGGCACGAAGACAAGCGGCCGGCCGTCGCCGGTCTCCTCGACATACAGATCGACGCCGGGCGCGACCTCGACATAGCAGGACGTGGTCTTGGCCATGACGCCCGCTCCGCTTAGTTCAACCCATGCTGCTGCATCAAGGCGGCGATCTTCGGGCGCGCCGAAATGCGTTCGACCAAGGCGCCGACCTTGGGGTTCTCCGCCATCATGCGCGGCGCGTCGTAGTGAAAGTTGGCCTGCAGCCAGAACAGGATGTCGGTGGCGGTGAACTGGTCGCCCAGCAGCCACGGGCCGTCGCCGATCTGGGTCTCGATCTCCGACCATACCTTGTCGGCACGCTGCATGGCGTTCTCGCGCACCTCCGCGATGCCGGCCTCGGTCTCGGCATACCAGTCGGCGTGATACTCCTGGGCCACAAGCGGATGGACCATGGAGCCCAGATAGACCAGCCACTGATAATAGGCGGCGCGCCTGGGATCGCCGACCGGCGGCGCCAGATTGGTCTCGGGGTGTTTGTCCGCCAGATGCATGGCGATTGCGGAACCTTCGTAGAGCACCATGCCGTCGTCGACCAGGGTCGGCACGAGACCGTCGGGCCTCAATGCCAGATAGTCGGGATCGGTAACCGCGCCCTCTTCTGTCAATGTGACGAGGTCATAGGGTGCGCCGATTTCGTCCAGCACCGCCTGGGGCACCATCGACATGGTGAAGGTCTTTCCATACAGCGTGTACACGTCTCTTATCCCTTGGCTGTCCGATCCCTTGCCGAGACCTCCGTCTTAGCGTGCCGTCACCGAGACCGGTAGCCCGTTCGGGCCAGCACCGTCGCAAACGAGACTTAATCGGGAAATCGGTGGCCTAGTCGCCGACGGCGAAGCGGCGAACCGCCGCTTCGTCGATGTCGATACCGAGACCTGGTGCCGTGGGCACGGCGATCATGCCGTCCGCATCGGGCCGTGGCGGGTTGCGCGCGATGGCGTCGCGAACGGGGTTCTGGTTGCCCGGCGTTTCGCACAGGTCGATGGCGTCGACGGCTGCCAGGAAGTGCAGCGAGGCCGCGAGGTTCACGTCGAGAACGTAATGATGATTGACGATCGCGATGCCTCGTTTGTTGGCCGCCGCGGCAATCGCCATGGCCGGCGTCAGCCCGGTCTGCGTCAATTCGATCTGCAGGACGTCGACGGCGTCCGCGTCGACCAGGCGGCCCAACTCGCCCGCTGTCGCGGCCATTTCGCCGGCGGTGATCTTGAGATCGCTTTCCCGGCGCAGGCGCGCATAACCCTGGACGTCGTAAGCCCTGAGGGACTCCTCGAACCAATAGATATCGTAGGGGGCAAACCGGCGGGTCCGCTCGAGCGCGGTGTCGACATCCCAGTACATGCCGCAGTCGATCAGGAGTTTGATGTCGGGCCCGACCGCCTGACGGAGCGCTCTGACGACCGCCTCGTCCTCATCGGCGCCGTTGCCTTTGGGCAGCCAGCCGAACTTGACCGCGCGAAAGCCGCGCTCGACCAACGCCTTCGCATGGCCGACCGTCTCGTCGAGGGTGTCGCCCAAGGTGTGGGTGGCGTAGCAGGCGACGCGGTCGCGCCGCGCGCCACCCAGTAACGCGTGGACCGGCTGGCCGGCCGCCTTGCCCTTGATATCCCACAGCGCCAGGTCGATGGCCGCCATGGCGTGCATGGCGACGCCGTCGCGGCCGAGCATGAGCGTGCCTTCGGCCATGCGATGCCAAAGCGCGTCGGTGTCCAGCGGGTCTTCGCCGACAAGGAGCGCCTTCAGCCCGCTGCGCCGCTCGCGGGCGTAGCCGGCCTCGATGATCATCTGGATGATGGCGGGCGCGGTGAAGGCTTCGCCCCATCCGGTCAGGCCGTCATCGGTCTCGACCTTGACCAGAAGATGCCCGTCGGACGCGGAGACCGACCGGGCGTCACGGGCGCCGAGAATGAAGGTCGTCACATCGGTGATACGCATGGCCGGTCTTCCCCTGTTCGCGCCGGCCATAGTGGTGCGCCCGGTGGGGCCCAGGCAAGACGCTTGCGCGCGAACCAAGGCTGACTAGTCTCCGGCAGAAGGGAGGAACGCCCATGCCCCATATCGATGCCAACGGCATCTCGCTCTATGTCGAGACCCACGGTGACGCGACGGCCACGCCGCTCATTCTGGTGCGCGGCCTGGGCAGCCAGATCGTCCATTGGCCGCGCGCCTTCATCGACGGTTTTGTCGCCAACGGCTTTTTCGTCATCACCCACGACAACCGCGACGCTGGCCTCAGCCAGAAATTCGACGACTGGGGCGTGATCGACGAGCAGGCGGTGCAGCGCCAACTGGAGGCGGGCGAGCCGATCGACGCGCCTTACTGCGTGCGCGACATGGCCGATGACGCGATCGCCGTGCTCGACCGCTTCGGCATCGATCGCGCGCACCTGGCCGGCATCTCCATGGGCGGCATGATCGTGCAGCTCGCCGCCGTCCATCACGGCGACCGCCTGATCAGCATGACTTCGATCATGTCATCTTCCGGCAATCCCGACATTCCGCTCGGCACACCGGAGGCGCGTGAGCTTCTCCTGCAACAGCCGGACGATCCGAACGACCGGGAAAGCGTCATCGCCTTCACGCTGAAGGCCGACCGCGTCTGGGGCAGTCCAGGTTATCCCTTCGACGATGCCGAGCGCGCCGACCTTATCGGCCGTGCCTATGACCGCTGTTGGGCGCCCGAAGGCGTCAAGCGTCAGTGGGCGGCAGTGCGCGGCGACGGCAGCCGTGTCGAGCGGCTCAAGACGATCACGGTGCCGAGCCTCGTGATCCATGGTCTTGACGACAGCCTGGTGCAGGCCGAGCACGGCCGCGACGTTGCCGCCCACATTCCCGGCGCCAGGCTGATCGAGATCCCGGGCATGGGTCACGACCTGGAAGGCGGCTTGTCGCCGATGATCGTCGACCACGTCACCCGGCACGCGCGCGCGGCCGAGGCGGCGAAGGCGCGCTAGGTCCGGGAAACAACGATTGCCCGTGTCGACCTCGACGCCTGTTGTCGGCATGCGCCTTGTAAGACGAGGGTGTTGGGAACGACAAGTCCGTCAGTCAGTAATCGTCGCCGTTGAGACTTCTGACCACCGAGGCTTGCCACTCTTCCAGCGCAGCCAACAGATCCGCGGCGATACGCTCTTCGTTAGCGACCAGGTCTGTTGTTTCCAGAGGGTCTTCTTCCAGATTGTACAGCTCTATCGTTGGTTCACTAGACCAGACAAAGTTGTACCACGCTGAGTTCTCGATTCTGTGCAACTTCCATGGCCACTCTAAGATAGCGGCGTGGCCTGCGCGAAAGTCCTCGTCATACTCGTCCTTTAGAACGGCCGCATCCGCATACCGAAAAAAGTCGATGTCTTCGTGCTGATTGTCGTCTTTGACGATCGACATGATTCTATCGCCGCTGACCCTGATTCCGCGAACGTCTGCGAACTTCCAGAAGCTTAGCGAACGCGGCGGGCCGGTGTCATCATTCGCTATCGTCTCCAGAAGCGAGACACCGTCCAACGGCCGCGCCTCCGGGTAGGCCACACCTGCGGCGTCGAGAAGCGTCGGCAAGATGTCCGATGAACTGGCCGGGGTGTTGACGACGTGCGGGTGCGGGAATGCCGCCGGCCATTCGATGATCGATGGAACCCGCAAACCGCCTTCGTAGATGCTGCCTTTGGCGGCGCGGCCTCCGTTATTCCCCTTCTCGGGAAGCCCTCCGTTGTCGCCCAGATACCACACGATTGTGTTGTCGTTCAGCGCATCACGCTTCAGGTAGGCGCGCAGAGTTCCGATCGCCCTATCCATCGCTGTAACTTCACCGTAGAAGTTCGCCACGTCTTCGGGAAACTGCGAGTAAAGGAGCGTGTCGTCGTCGCCGGCAAGGTGTGGCTTATGCGGATTGCCAAACCAGATGGCGACGAAGAAAGGTTCATCTTTATTCTCTCGGCTTTCCAAGTAGTCGATTGCCAGGTCGACGATAACTTCGGAGCCTTCTCCGTTCGTTTCCACGACTTCTCCCTCATCGCTGAGCAGCGGGGAAAAGTCGAAAAAGTTGGGCGCTGAAACCCAGTCATCAAAACCGGACGTGCCGGGATTAACGGGACTGTCTGGCAGGACCGAACCGATGTGCCACTTGCCGAAGTGGGCGGTGGCGTATCCATGCTCGCGCAGGATTTCAGCGATCGTAAGCTCCTGGGGCCTTATCGGGTGACCCCAAGTAAACGCGGCCATGCGATTGGGGTGCCGCCCCGTTAACAGGCTTGCCCGGGTTGGAGAGCAGACAGGGGCGGCAGCATAAAACCGATCAAACCGCACGCCCGCGGACGCCATCTCATCCAAGTTGGGTGTCTGCAGAACAGGATGCCCGTTATAGCCAACGTCACCCCACCCCTGGTCGTCGGACAGGAGCACGATAATGTTGGGCGCATCAGCCGTCTCATCGGCAAGCGGCGTGTCAATGCATGACAAAAGCGCCAGCATAAACGCAACCAGTGCCGTACTTCGGACAAAGAATGGCACCAATACACACATTGCTCATTCCAATGGGTGTGATTTGCTCAGGTCTGGGCGGCGGCAACCTTTCATTGAGTGTAGGTGATTAGTTGTATGCAAGCAAACGCTGCGTCGTAAGGCGCGAGGTCTTTGGCGGTATCCACACGAACACCCATGGACGCCGGAATCCCGAGGTTTTTCCGCCATGTACTCGCGTGCGCTTGGCGTCAGTCGTGACGGCGAGGGATGGGAAGCTGGCCCGCGATACTTACTGGTGGATGAAGAGGGTGTTCAGCGTGCGCCTGACGTTTTCTCCGTGGTCGTCGCCACGTTCAAGCCGCTCAGCTCCTATGCATTTGCAGGTCAAATAGAACTTCCGGGTGTCGGCTTCGGCTGGAACCCGGCTATGCCGCGCGTTGGCCCGCGGCTTCGGCCACCACCCAGTCGCGGAAGGCGCGGACGTTCGGGCGCTCCAGCGCCCCTGGCGGGCAGACGAAATGCACCTTGAAGTCCAGCGGCAGGCTGATGTCGAACGGCCGCACCAAACGGCCCGCGTCGATGTCGTCGCCCGCCGTCGACCGGGTGACGAGCGCCACGCCACGGCCCATGATGGCGGCCTCGATCACCAGGCCGGCGGTATCGAAATGCGGTCCGCGGCGGGCATCGACATCGCTGACACCGGCGGCGCGCAGCCACATCTCCCAGTCCAGGGTCGGCCCGCCGACAGCCCAGCTGTCGTCGTGCAGCAGGGTGTGGTGCTTGAGGTCGCCCGGCTCGTGCAGAGGGTGGTCGCCGGTCATCAGGGCCGGGCTGCATGCGGGGAAGAGATCGCCTTCGAGCAGCACCTCCGCATGCAGGCCCGGATAGGGTCCGCGACCGTAGCGAAGCGCGACATCAACACGGTCTTTGGTGAAGTCGACCACCTGGTTGTTGGCGGAGATGTGCACGTCAATCTCCGGATGGGAGTCCTGAAAGCCGCTCAGGCGCGGCAGCAGCCACTTGGCCGCGACCGAGGGCGAGGCGGTCAAGACCAGCGCATGGGGGTCCTCCTCGGTTTCCAGGCGCGCCATCGCGCGATCGAGTGCGGCGAAACCCTCGCTGACATCGGGCAGAATCAGGCGCCCGGCATCCGATAATGCCAGGTTGCGGTTGCTGCGGATAAAGAGCTGGCACTCCCAGCGCTCCTCCAGCCCCTTGATCTGATGGCTGATCGCCGCCGGCGTGACGTGCAGTTCCTCGGCCGCCTTGCTGAAGCTCAGATGGCGCGCTGCCGCCTCGAACGCCCGGAGCGCGTTCAAGGGCAGTTGGGCAAGCGTCATGACGATCTCTTTCGGCTTAGAAATTCTAAATCAATGCCTGAGAACATATCGTTCGTCCGCGCTTCCAAACTCACCTATTTCTTACGTCAGGAGCCGACGCCGCGGCATCTTGATCGGAAAAGGAAAAATAACATGCATACGTCATTGGATCGAGACTTGTTGCGTCATGTCTCAGGCCCCGCCCCCCTCGGCGGTGAACCCGCCCTGCACTACCAGGGCTCACGCGGCGAGGGACTTGTCGGCAGCACCGGGCTCGTCGATCTGGCCCGGCGCCTGTGGCGCGCCATTATGGTTGCCCGGGAGGCGCGGGCTACAGCACGTGCCCTTGCCGTCCTCGACAATCACTCTCTGCGCGACATCGGCATCAGCCGCGGGTCGATCCCGGCGGTCGCCCACCAGGCCGCCTCGGCCCATCTGGCGGTTGCCGGCTTGGCCTGGACATCGCCGGGCGTCGATCGCGCGGAGAATGACAACAGGGCCCATCGCGCCGCGTGAGGCCAGTCTAGCCGCCAGCGCCTCCTCTGTTCTTACGAAATCGGTGCCGGCCCACTCCCCCGCCCGGCCATCCATGGCAGCATCCTAAGGGTGGCCGGGCGGGGGAGTGGGCCGGTAGAGCGGTCTGATCGGAAAACACGCTAGATGGCCAGTGCGTCGCTGGCGGCCTCGGCTTCTTCCATCAACCAGCTCCTAAACGCCGCGACCTTCGGCTTGCGCAACGCGCCCTTCGGGTAGACGAGGTAGTGCGAGAGGTTCTCGTCGGTTAGGTCGCCGAACGGCATGACCAGCCGGCCGTCGTCGAGGTCGTCCTGCACGATGACGCGGCTGCCCAAGGCAACGCCCAGGCCGGCGGCCGCGGCCTCGAGCGCCTGATCGTGGGTATCAAAAAAAAGACCCTTCGTGCTGTCGACGCCTTTGACGTGGAGCGCCGTCAACCAGAACCGCCAGTCTTCGCTGTCGCCGTCGTGCAGCAGCGAGACATGGCGCAGATCTTCCGGGCGTTCCAGAGGCGTCTCGCTGCGCATCATGGAGGGGCTGCAGACCGCGACATACCGGTCCTCGAACAGCTTGTCGCATTCCAGATCGTTCCATTGGCCCTTGCCGTAGCGGATGCCCAGATCGACGTCTTCGCGGGAGAAGTCGACGCTGCGTTCGGTCGTGGCGATACGAACCTCGATATCCGGGTGCGCCTTTTGGAAACTGCCCAGGCGCGGAATGAACCAGCGCACCGCGAAGGTCGGCAGCATGGTCACCGACAGCGGCCCGTGGGCCTCATGGTTCTGCACGAGGTCGGTGCCGTCGGCGATCAGGTCAAAGGCCTGGCGCAGGAACGGCAGATAGAGTTCGCCCTCGTCGGTCAGCCACAGGCCGCGTCCGTGGCGCTCAAACAGACGAAGCTGGAGCCGGTCTTCCAGGGCCTTCACCTGATGGCTGACGGCGGCCTGGGTGACGCTCAGCTCCTCGGCGGCGCGGGTAAAGCTCTGATGGCGCGCCGCGGCTTCGAAGGCGCGAAGCGCGTTGAGGGGAGGGAGTTTGCGGGCGGTCATGGTTGAATAAGATTTCCTAATATCTCCTGTGAGCAGATGTCGTTTGCGGAGCGGCCGCTGTCAACCTATTTTTCCCTTCAGACAAGAGATCGAGCCGGTTCGTCCGGCCGCCGCAGCCGCCGCGAAGGCAGCATTTTGATAAGGAGAAGTATGATGGCTACCCGGAACAACACAACCAAACAGCGTATCATTGAGGCCGGCCGCGACTCGCGCCGCGTTAAGACCAGCAACCAGACCATGTCGCCCTTCGGTGGTGTGTTCAACGCGCTGAGGCCTCTGATCCAGTAAGCCATAGGGCCCCGACCGGGGCGGGCGCGGATTGCGGCGGCGGCCGCCCGAACCGGTCAAGGCCTTGCAAGGGCGGGATTGCCAGAAATGGCAATCCCGCCTTTTCTTTGTGCTCTCGCCATCCCGCCCATCGACCGACGGCGCCCGGCAATTCAAACGGGGCCGGATCTGATCTAGGTTGACGGTGTTCCTACCTTTTCCAAAACGTTGGCGGACCGGGGGCGCTTTCGTTGACGGTCGACAAACCAAAAGGGCCCACGGCGCGCGATCCGCGTCTGATCTGGCCAGCCACCCTGTTCGCGCTGGCCCTGGGCAGCCTGGGCGGGGCGGTCTTCTATCGGTTGGATCTGCCGCTCGCCTGGATGCTCGGCGCCATGGTGATCGTGACCATCGCCGCGCTCGTGCGCGCACCGGTCCATCTGCCGCTTCGCCTGCGCACGGTCATGTTGGCGGTGATCGGGGTCATGCTGGGCAGCTCGTTCTCGCCGGAGATCCTGGACAAGGCCGGCGAATGGGTGATCAGCCTGACCTGTCTGGTGCCCTACCTGCTGATCGCCACGGGTCTGTGCTACGCCTATTTCCGCGCTGTCGCCAGGTACAGTCCGGTGACGTCCTTCTTCGCCGGCGTGCCCGGCGGTCTGAGCGAAATGGTCTTCGTGGGAACGGCCATGGGCGGCGACACGCGCGCGATTTCCCTGGCCCATGCCGCGCGTATCCTGCTGGTGGTTTCGGTCATCCCGGTCTGGTTCCAGATCGCCGCGCCTTACGACCCCGTGTTGAGCGCGCCGCCGGATCGCACCCATTTGGCCGACCTGTCGTGGCAGGACATGCTGATCCTGACCGGGTGTGCTGTTGCCGGGGTGGTCGCGGCGCGCCGGCTCAGACTGCCGGCGGCGCCTCTGCTCGGCCCTATGGTGTTCAGCGCCGTTGTCCATCTGGCCGGCCTTACCGGATCGGTCCCGCCGGTCGAGGCGGTCGCAATCGCCCAGATCGTCCTGGGCACGGCGATCGGCTGCCGCTTTGCCGGCACGGCGACGGCCGTCGTCCTCAAAGCCATCGTTCTGGCGCTCGGCGCCCTCGTCATTTTGTTAACCGTGGCCGTCTGCTTTTCGCTCGGTCTGGCTCTGGTCACCGGGTTGAGTTTCGATGCGCTGCTCTTGGCGTATGCGCCCGGCGGATTGGCGGAAATGACGTTGATCGCGCTCTCCAAGAATATCGATCCTGCCTTTGTCAGCGCCCATCACGTGATCAGGATCGCGCTCCTGGTGACGTTGGCGCCATTTCTGGTCCGCATGGTGCTCTCAGACGCCATAAATGGCCGTTAACCCTTTCTAAAGGGCTATTCGGCATACTGACCTTCGATCAAGGCCCTGCCGGTGGCAGATTCCGGCCTTTTTGACTATGATGCGCCTGCAGCGGCGCGAGGAGGGATCGCATGACGGAACGGTTGCGCATGCGTTTGAATCGGTGGCTCTTAGAGCTGATCAACCAGCGTTCCGGCGTGACGGCGATAGAGTACGGCCTGATCGCCGCCTCGATCGCGGTCGCCTTCATTGCCATCGTCGTTCTGGTCGGCGGCGACGTCGGCAACATGTTCACCGACATCTCCGAAGCGGTCAACGACGCGGCGACCAGCTAGGAACTCTCGTCCGTCACAGTTGTTGCGGCCGGCGTGTGTTCGTGACACAACGTCGCTGCCGCCGCCCACATTTGACGACTGTGACGGGATGTCTCTTCTCGCGTCTTTTGATTCCGTACCGGCGTGTGATCGCCTTCAAACTCTTCTGGCGAACAAAGCCCATCTGGTTGCCGACGGCGCGATGGGAACGAACCTGTTCGCGCTGGGTCTGCAAACCGGCGATGCGCCGGAATTGTGGAACGTCGATCACCCCGAACGCCTGATCGACCTGCATGGCCGCATGGTGGCGGCCGGTGCCGACATCATCCTGACCAACAGCTTCGGCGGCACGCGCCACCGGCTCAAGCTGCACGATGCGCAGGACCGTGTCGGTGAGTTGAACAGAGCCGCCGCGCAACTGGCCCGCCGGGTCGCCGATGCCGCCGGTCGGCCGGTGCTGGTTGCCGGTTCCATGGGCCCGACCGGCGAGATCATGGAACCGATCGGGGCGCTTTCCACCGAGGACGCCGTCGCCGCGTTCCGCGATCAGGCCGAAGCGCTGGCCGAAGGCGGCGCCGACATGATCTGGATCGAAACCATGTCGTCGCGCGAAGAGGCCGAAGCGGCGATCGAGGCCAGCCGCGGCACCGGCCTGCCGATCATCTGCACGATGACCTTCGACACCAACGGTCGCACCATGATGGGCGTGACGCCGGAAGAGGCCATCACGTTCTATCGGGACCACGAGCCCGGCCTGGCTGCATGCGGCGCCAATTGCGGCAACGGTTTTGGTGAACTGATCGCCGCGGTGGCCGGCATGCATCGGGCCGGCACCAAAGGCGACCCGGTGCTGGTCGCCAAAGGCAATTGCGGCATTCCAGAATTCGTTGACGGCGAGATCCGTTACTCCGGGACGCCGGAACTGATGAAGACCTATGCGCGGATGGCAAGCGATGCCGGCGCACGGATCATCGGCGGTTGCTGCGGCTCGACGCCCGACCATGTGCGCGCGATTGTCGAGGCGTTGGACGGTTACGTTCCCGGCAATGCCCCCGATCTTGACGGCATTCGCGACACCTTGGGCCTGAACCGCGCGGCGGGCGTCGACGACGGCGAGCGCCCTGCCCGGTCGCGCCGCAGCCGACGCCGGAGCTAGTCTGGCACTTCGCCAAGGCCGGCGCTGCGCGCCGAGCCTTTTGCACCGCAACCTGCCCAAAAGTGCCCGGCCAGGCCCCTTGCAGGCCGCTCGGCATCGATCTATTGTGCACTGCACAAGACACGCAAGGAGCCTGATCGATGGATCAAGCGGTGACGGACCACTTCAACGAATTCCAAGTCGGCCAGACCGAGAGCTACGCCCGGACGATCTCGGAAGCGGACATCGTCCTTTTTTCCGGCGTTTCCGGTGACGACAACCCGGTTCACCTGAACGAAATCTACGCGTCGGAGTCCGTCTTCAACGGCCGGATTGCCCACGGCATGCTGACCGCGAGCTACATCTCGACCGTGATCGGCACCCGGTTGCCGGGACCCGGCACCATCTACCTGGGCCAGAACCTGACGTTTTGGGCCCCGGTCCGCGCCGGCGATACGGTGACCGCGACGGTCACGATCAAAGCGATCGATCCGGAAAAGCGGCGACTGACTCTGACGACCAACTGCACCGTCGGCGACGAGACCGTCATTGAAGGCGAGGCGCTGGTCATGCTGCCGCTGCCGGAAGACGCCAAGGCGACGGAGAAGGGCGCCCCCGCCTAACGTAGCGACCCGGTTGTGTCCCCGGCGCCATACGGTTAGGACAGGCGCCATGATCATTCAGCACGAAATCGATGCGACGCCCGATGCGTTGCGCGGCGGCGTTTTCGCGCTGGGCAACTTCGATGGCGTGCACCGCGGCCATCGCGCGGTCATCGATGCGGCCGGCACGCTGGCCCGCGCCGAGGATCGGCCCTGGGGCGTGATCACCTTCGAGCCGCATCCGCGTGAGTTCTTCCAGGCATCCTCGGTACCCTTCCGGCTGACACCGTTCCGCCAGAAGGCGCGGTTGATGAACAACCTGGGCATCGACGTGATGGTTAACCTGCCGTTCGCCGGCGACATGGCCGGACGCACCGCCCAGGACTTCGTGATGGATGTCCTGGTCGACGGTCTGGGCCTGGCGCATGTCGTGACCGGGCCGGGTTTTGTCTTCGGCAAGGGCCGGCGCGGCAACGGCTATGTCCTCTCTCACATGGCGTCGATGGAGGGGTTCGGCTACACCGAGATCGAGACCTATCTGGATCAGGACAAGAAGGTCTCGTCGACCGAGATTCGGGTCCTGCTGCGCCGCGGTCAGGTCGACCGGGCGAACGCCTTGCTCGGCCATCTATGGGAGTTCGAGGGCCGGGTCGGGCCGGGCGACAAGCGCGGCCGCACCATGGGGTTCCCGACCGCCAACCTGTCACTGGACGGGCGTTTGCATCCGGGTCCGGGCATCTATGCCGTGCGCGCCGGACTGGCCGAAGCCGGTGCCGAGGGCTGGGACAGCGGCACCACCTGGTATGACGGCGCCGCCTACATCGGCACCCGGCCGACCTTCGACGGCAAGACGGTCGTTCTGGAGACCTATCTGTTCGACTTCGACGGCGATCTCTACGACCGGCGGCTGCGTGTCGCCTTTGTCGAGCGGGTCAGAAAGGACATGGCGTTTACCGGCATGGACGATCTGGCGCGCCAGATGGACGACGATTGCAGCCGGGCCCGCGACGTTCTGGCCGGGCTCGCCGGCCGGTCGCCGGAGGCCTCGGGCCTGCCGGTGGGGGCGGCTTGATGCGCCTCGACTTGCCCCTTGGGGGCTGGTAAAACCCGCGCCATGCCGGCCGAACGTTTCATAACGGGGCGCGCGCCTTTGGCCCTAGAGCGGATCATGGTTAGATGGAACCGCGTGACGGTTCCATCTAACCATGTGAATCCGCTCTCTATCTATGAGTAGAGCAGATTCACCCGTCTTGATGTCATCGCGAAGCGATTTCATCAAAACAGGATCTGCTCTAGAGCCCGCGCGAATTATCGGCCCGGTCCTGATCTAAGGGCCGGGATACCGTCCGTTTTCCCGTTCGAAAGTTTTCCGACAAAGGTTGCGTGTCATGACTGCCGACTACAAGTCGACGCTGTTTCTGCCAAAAACCGAGTTTCCCATGAAGGCGGGCCTGCCGAAGCGCGAGCCGGAACTTCTGGAGCGCTGGCAGGCCATGGATCTCTACCGCGTGCTGCGCGAGGACTCCAAGGGCCGCGAGAAGTTCATCCTGCATGACGGCCCGCCCTATGCGAACGGCCACCTGCATATCGGCCACGCGCTCAACAAGATCCTCAAAGATGTCATCAACCGGTCCCAGCAGATGCTGGGCAAGGACGCCAACTACGTCCCCGGCTGGGACTGTCACGGCCTGCCGATCGAATGGAAGATCGAGGAGCAGTACCGCGCCGCCGGCAAGGACAAGGACGAGGTGCCGATCGTCGAGTTCCGCCGCGAGTGCCGCGACTTCGCCGAGCACTGGATCACCGTGCAGTCCGACGAGTTCCAGCGGCTCGGCGTCATCGGCGACTGGAAGAAGCCCTATACGACCATGAGCTACGATGCCGAAGCGCAGATCGTGCGCGAGCTCGGCAAGTTCATCATGGACGGTTCGCTCTATCGCGGCTCCAAGCCGGTCATGTGGTCGTGTGTCGAGAAGACGGCGCTGGCCGAGGCCGAGGTCGAGTATGACGACCACAAGTCGACGACCATCGATCTGGCTTTCCCGGTCATCAAGGCTTCGGTGCCTGAACTGGAAAACGCGGCGATCGTCATCTGGACGACGACGCCCTGGACCATTCCCGGCAACCGCGCGATCGCCTTTGGCGCGTCCATGGACTACCGGGTCGTCGAGGTTGGTGAGGTGACGGAGAAGTCGGGCGCCAAGCCGGGTGACCGTCTGGTCTTCGTCGCCGAGTTGATGGAGCACGCGCTCAAGCGATGCGGCGTGACGGCGCACAAGGAGGTCGCCCAATTGAAAGGCGCCGATCTCGCGGGCACGGTGACGTCCCATCCGCTGCGCGGCCAGGCTTATGACTTCGACGTGCCGCTTCTGGCCGGCGGGCATGTGACCACCGAACAGGGCACCGGTTTCGTCCATATCGCGCCGGGTCATGGCGCCGACGACTGGGTGCTCGGCATCGAAAACGGCATCGAGGTGCCGTTCACGGTTGGCGAGGACGGCGCCTATTACGACACCGTACCGCTGTTTGCCGGCAAGCGTGTGCTGACCGCTGACGGCAAGGAGGGCGACGCCAACGGCGCGGTGGTCAAGGCGCTCGCGGAAACCGGCCATCTGCTGGGTGTCGGCCGGCTGGTGCACAGCTATCCGCATTCCTGGCGGTCGAAGGCGCCGCTGATCTTCCGCAACACGCCCCAATGGTTCGTGTCGATGGAGACAACGGGGCTGCGCGAGACCGCGCTGGCGGCGATCGACGCGACGCGCTGGGTGCCGGCGTCCGGCAAGGACCGTATCCGCGGCATGATCGAGGAGCGGCCCGACTGGGTTTTGAGCCGTCAGCGCGCCTGGGGCGTGCCGATCACCGTGTTCGTCCATAAGGAAAGCGGCGAGGTGCTGCGTGACCAGCAGGTCATCGACCGTATCGCCGACGCCGTCGCCGAGGAGGGCGCGGATGCCTGGTTCGACGGCGATCCCCAGCGTTTCCTGGGCAATGACCATAAGGCCGGGGACTACGAGAAGGTCGACGACATTCTGGACGTCTGGTTCGATTCCGGATCGACCCACGCCTTCGTCTTGGAGCAGCGCGAGGATCTGGCGTGGCCGGCCTCGCTCTATCTGGAGGGGTCCGACCAGCATCGCGGCTGGTTCCATTCCTCGCTCCTGGAGAGCTGCGGCACGCGCGGGCGCGCACCCTATGACGCGGTCCTGACCCACGGCTTTGTCATGGACGGCGAGGGCCGCAAGATGTCGAAGTCGCTCGGCAACGTGGTCGCGCCGCAAAAGGTCATCGAACAGTACGGCGCCGATATCCTGCGCATCTGGGTGGTCAGCGCCGACTATTCCGAGGACCTGCGGATCAGCGGCGAAATCCTGAAGTACCAGGCCGACAGTTACCGCCGGCTTCGAAACACCCTCCGCTTCCTGCTCGGCAATCTCGCCGACTTCGATGCAAGCGAACGGTTGGAGCCCGCCGAGATGCCGGAGCTTGAGCGCTGGGTTCTGCATCGCCTGGTCGAGCTGGACAAGGTCGTGCGCGACGCCTGCGACAACTTCGATTTCCATGAACTGTTTGTCGCCGTGCACAACTTCTGTGCGACCGATCTCTCGGCCTTCTACTTTGATATCCGCAAGGACGCGCTCTATTGCGACCGCGTGGATTCGGTGCGCCGGCGCGCGGCGCGCACGGTGCTGGACGTGCTGTTCGATTGCCTGACCGCCTGGCTGGCGCCGGTCCTTTGTTTCACCACCGAGGAAGCTTGGCTGACGCGCTTCCCCGGCGAGGGCGAAAGCGTGCACCGGCGTGTCTTCCCCGACGTGCCGGAAACATGGCGTGACGACGCGCTGGCCAAGAAATGGCAGCGCGTGCGCCGTCTGCGCCGTGTCGTGACCGGCGCGTTGGAGGTCGAGCGGCGCGAGAAACGGATTGGCGCCAGCCTGCAGGCCCATCCCAAGGTCTATGCCACGGCCGAGGACATTGCCGCCCTCGATGGCCTTGATCTCGCCGAAATTGCCATCACATCATCGGCAACTCTGATCGAGGGTACCGCGCCCGATGATGCCTTCCGCCTGGACGATGTCGTCGACATTGGCGTGGTGCCCGGTTTTGCGGACGGCCAGAAATGCGAGCGCTGCTGGATGATCCTGGATGACGTTGGCCGTGACCCCATCTATCCGGAGCTATGCGCGCGCTGCGCCGATGCGGTCGCGTCGGTCACGCATGTGGTTGAAGTAGGCGGCTAGGCATCGTGTTCCGTTTGGCACTTGTGATTGCCGCCGTGGTCCTGGTCCTTGACCAGCTATCCAAGGTCTGGCTGCTCGGTATCATGGAAGCCAACGCCTATCTGCCGATCGAAGTCACCGGCTTCTTCAACCTGGTGATGGTGTGGAACGAAGGGGTCAGCTTCGGCATGCTGGACGTGGGTTCGGACATGATGCGCTGGGTCCTGATGGCCTTTGCCCTGGCCGTCGCCGTCGCGCTCTTGGTTTGGTCGCGCCGGGCCGGCGGACCGGTGCTGACCGTCGGGATCGGCCTGATCGCCGGCGGTGCCGTCGGTAACGCGCTGGATCGTTTGTTCTACGGCGCCGTCGCCGACTTCTTTGATGTCCATGTCAGCGGCTATCATTGGCCGGCCTTCAATATTGCCGATTCTGCGATTACAATCGGCGTTGTGCTTCTGCTTTTTGATACCTTGTTCAATCGCCGTCCCGACCCGAAGGTGTCTGCATGAGGATTGCCCCGGCCATGACGCTAAGACGTTCGTTTATGCTGGTTTCGATTGTACTGCTTGCCGGCACGGTGAGCGCCTGCGAGCAGGCACGGCAGTCGCTGGGCCTGGGCAAGAACCCGCCGGATGAATTCAAGATCGTGTCGCGCGCGCCGTTGGTTGTGCCCGAAACCTTCGCCTTGCCGTCACCCAGTCCCGGAAAGACGCGACCGCAGGAACTGCAGCCGCAGGAGGATGCCCAGGCAGCGCTGTTCGGCCGTCCGCTTGGCACCGGTGAACAGCCGACGTTTTCGGCGGGCGAGCAGTCGGTTTTGATCGCCGCCCAAACCGAGGATGATGTCGACGACATCCGCGAGACCATCGATCGCGAGTATGCCGAGCTCTACGCGGAGGAGAACGACTGGGTCGAGGATGTCTTGTTCTGGAAGGACGAACAGGATCCGACCGCGCTGCTGATCGATCCCGAGAAGGAGGCCGACCGCCTGCAGAGCAACGCCGCGCTCGGCGTGCCCGCCAACGAAGGTGAGTTTGAGGGCGTCGTCGTCGAGCCGCGCGAGAAGGCCATCCTTGAGGACATCTTCTGACCATGACGGTCAAACGCACCAGGTTTTCCGTGGTCGCCGCTGCCGTCCTGGGCGGTTTTCTGGTGACAGCCTGTTCGAACGAGGAGCTGTTGCCGGGCGTCGGCTACCGTGTGCCCGGCGAATCCACGTCGGCCGAGCTGCTGCCCTTGACCGTGCCGCCGGATTTCGGCCTCAGACCCGAGCCGATTGACGAGACCGCTGAAGGTTTTGGCATCGTCTCGTCGCAGGAGGAGGAGATCGTGATCGTGCAAAACGACACGATCACGCTGGGCGAGGAGATCATCCTGTCGCGTTCAAACGTGGAAAGCGCGAACCCGAACATTCGCCGGTTGCTGGATCAGGACAACGCGATTTTTGTCGGCAACCCCGAATTCGTCGACGCCCTGATGTTCGGCACCTACCCCGAAGGCGGCGATGTGACCGTCGAAGAAGACGATGAAGCGGTTCAGGAAGTCGTCATTCGCGAAGGGGTTGGCGACGATGAGAGCGATTTCGAGTTCTTTGAAGACTGGTTCTAGAAGGTCACGCTATCGGCCGGCTGTCGCGTCGGGCACTGTGACGGCGGCCACCCTATCGCTCGATTGGCGTAATCCTGACGGCGGTGGGACATCACAGACCCGTGTGATGCCTTGCGTCCGTCACATTTGATGGCTAGCTAATTTTCCGTTTTCACGGGAGCGGGCAGGTGTTGCCGTTCGAACGGAAGATTAGCTAGCTCCCCAGAAAAGCGGATCCCTGGAGTATTCATGACCCGACGACACCGTATCGGCGCCGTGTTGGCCGCCTTCTTCATCGTCGCCCTCCTGTTGCCGGATGGGCCGTCGCGTGCCGATCTTTTCAACGCCGAGACCTTCATCCTCGACAACGGCATGCAGGTTGTTGTCATTCCCGATCACCGCGCGCCGGTCGTGACGCACATGGTCTGGTACAAGGTGGGCTCCGCCGACGAGGAGCCGCGCCGCTCCGGTCTGGCGCACTTTGTTGAGCATCTGATGTTCAAGGGCACGTCCAATGTTCCCGACGGCCAGTTCTCCTACATCGTCGCGCGCAACGGCGGCACCGGGAACGCGATAACCAGTTACGATTACACCGCCTATTTCCAGAACGTCGCGCGCGACCGTCTCGAACTCGTTATGGAGCTCGAAGCCGACCGCATGACGAACCTGGTCTTGAGCGAAGACGATGTCGAGACGGAGCGGCAGGTCATTCTGGAAGAGCGGCGCTCACGCGTGGACAACAATGTCGGCGCGGTCATGAGCGAACAAATTCGTGCGGCGCAGTACTTCGTTCACCCCTATGGCTGGCCGGTAATCGGCTGGCAGCATGAAATCGAAGCCCTAACCCGTCAGGACGTGTTCGAGTTTTATCGAACGCACTATGCGCCGAACAACGCGGTTTTGGTGGTTGCCGGTGATGTGACGGCCGAGGAGCTTAGGCCCCTGGCCGAGCAATACTACGGGGCCATCCCGCCATCGGACGTGCCAGAGAGACTCAGGCCTCAGGAACCGCCACAACTTGCCGCGCGCCGTGTCGTGGCTGACGACCCGCGCATGCCCCATCCGGCGGTGTCGATCCGCTATCTTGCGCCCAGCTACAACACGGCATCCCAGGAAGCCTTCGCGCTGGATGTTCTGGCCGAAATCTTGTCGGGATCGACGACCAGCAGGCTTTATCGCGATCTCGTGGTCGAACAGGGCATCGCGGTATCGGCCGGTGCGGCGTACGCGGGCGATCGCCTGGATCTCGGTCAGTTCGATTTCTGGATCACGCCGGCCGATGGCGTCAGTCACGAGGATGCGGAGGCTGCGCTACGCGCTCAGATCGAGCAGTTGCTTGCCGATGGCGTCACCGATGAGGAGGTCGAGCGGGTCAAGCAGCGCATCAAGGCCCGGTTGATCTATGCCCGCGACAGTGTTTCGAACATCGCGTTCTGGTACGGCACGCAGCTGACTGCCGGGATGACGGTCGAGGAGATCGCTGCGTGGCCAGACGGTATCGATTCCGTGACCGTCGATCAGGTGAACGCGGCCGCCAGATCCGTGCTGATCGACGACTCCTCGGTCACCGGTATCTTGTTGCCGTCAGAACCCGATCAGGAGTCTTGAGATCATGACGTTTCTCTTCCTCTGTCGCCGCATGCTGGTTGGTGGCCTTGGGGTTCTGTTGGTCGTATGGGCGTCGTCGGCCTCTGCTGAGATCGAGGTCATTGAAACGCCAGGCGGACTGACGGTTTGGCTGCAGCGCGAACCCGCCATTCCCATTGTCGCGTTGAATTTTGCGTTTCGCGGCGGGTCCACCCTGGAGCCTGACGGGCGCGAGGGCTTGGCCAACATGGTGACACGCTTGCTCGACGAAGGGGCGGGCGATTTGGACAGCCAGGCCTTCCAGGACCGTCTCGACGAACTGTCGGTGCGGTTCGCGTTCGACAGCGGACGCGATGCGTTCTTCGGTTCCATGACAACCTTGACCGATAATGTCGATGAAGCCTTTGATCTCCTGGCGATGGCGCTGAACGATCCGCGTTTCGACGAGGAGCCGGTCGAGCGCATCCGCGAACAGATATCCGTCCGCCTGGCCTATAGCGCCGAGGATCCGAACCGGGTCGCCTGGCGTACGTGGGCCAAGACGGCGTTCCCCGATCATACCTATGGGCGGCCCGACGAGGGAACGCTTGAGTCGATCGCCGCAATCACCGCCGACGACATGAAGGCTTACGTGACCGATGCGTTCGCGCGGGACCGTTTGATCATCTCGGCCGTCGGCGATATCGACGCCGAACGTCTTGCCGGGCTCGTCGATCGTGTGTTTGCCGGACTTCCCGCCAATGGCGCTCCGCTCGACACCGCCGACATACGGCCGACGACCGGTCAGACGGTTGTCGTCGACATGGACGTTCCGCAAAGCGCCATTCTTCTCGGCCTGCCGGGGCTGAAGCGCGATCACCCCGACTATTACGTGGCGACCGTGCTGAACAAGGTACTTGGCGGCGGCGGACTGAATACCCGCTTGTTCGAAGAGGTCAGAAGGAAACGTGGTCTGGCCTACTCCGCGTCGACATCGTTGACGCCCTTTGATCACGCCGGCCTTCTGATTGGCTCGGTGGGCACGCAGAATGCGCGGGCCGGTGAGACGATCGATGTCGTCAAGGATGTGTTCGCCGACATCGCCGCCAACGGCATCACGCAGACTGAGCTGAACGACGCCCGTGACTATCTGACCGGATCGTTCCCGCTCAGGCTCGACAGCAATAGTGAGATCGCGCGCATGCTGGTCGCCATGCAATTCAACGATCTGGGTCCCGACTATCTGGAGCAGCGCAACGGGTTTATCGAAGCGGTCACGCTCGACGATGTCAACCGATTGGCCGCCGAGCTCCTCAAGCCTGACGACCTGCTGATCGTCGTCGCCGGCCGTCCCGAGGGTGTTGTGTCCACAACCGCGGTCGAATGAGGCCCGCAAGTCTGGTAGGTTCGCCAACCTAACGAACGGCGGAGGCGATGCCTTACCGACAGGTCTTTGACAGCGCGGCGTGCGGTCTCGATCAGGCCGCATGGCAGGCGATGGGCGCGAGGCTCGCGGCGGTCGCCGCCACGACCGCCGAACGGTTGGAGGCCTGTAGTCTTCCCGCGCTTTCCGTCGCGCGCCGCAAGGACGATCTCGACATGTTGGCGGCGCGGGCCGGCGACATCGCCGCCGCCAGCCGCGATGTCCTGGTGCTCGGCATCGGCGGCTCCAGCTTGGGCGGCCAGACGCTGTTGGCCCTGCGCGAGACGCGTCACGGCGATCGCGCGAACCTGCACTTCATCGACAATGTCGATCCGGCTACTTGGCAGGAGACGCTTGCCGGGATCGATGCCCGTCAGACCCATGTGCTCGCCGTGTCCAAGTCTGGCGGCACGGCGGAAACGCTGGCCCAGGCCCTGATTGCCGTCGCGTATCTGGACGACGCGTTGGGTTCCGCGCAGGCAGCGGCCCAGGTCACGGTCGTGACCGAACCCGGCGATCGCCCCTTGCGGCGTCTCGCCGACCGTCTGGGTTGTCTTGTGATCGACCATGATCCCGATGTCGGCGGGCGTTTCTCGGCGCTGACCGGCGTCGGTCTGCTGCCGGTTCTCATCGCCGGCCTCGATGCCGCCGCGGTGCGCGGCGGGGCCGCCACGGTGCTGGCATCCTTTGCCGACGATCCCGCCGGCAGCGCGCCCGGGCAAGGTGCCGCGCTGGCGGTGGCGCTCGGCGACCGCGGCAAATCCAGCCAGGTCGTGCTCAGCTATGCCGACCGGCTGGAACGCTTCGCCGCCTGGCACGCGCAGATCTGGGCCGAGAGCCTGGGCAAGGCGGGCAAGGGCACGACGCCGGTGCCGGCGCGCGGCGTCACCGATCAGCACAGCCAGCTGCAGCTCTGGCTCGACGGACCGCGCGACAAGTGGATGACCATCCTGGGCCGCGATACGGCGGGCGAGGGGCCCGTGATCGATACCGCAGGCGACGGCGATCTCGCTTACCTCGAAGGCCGCACGCTGGGCGACCTGATGGCTGCCGAGCATGAAGCGACGGTGGACTCGCTGGCCGCCGCCGGCGTGCCGCTGCGCCGTTTCCTGTTGGACAAGATCGACGAGGCGGCAATCGGCGCCCTGATGGCGCACTTCATGCTGGAGACGATCCTGGCCGCCGGTCTGATCGGCATCGATCCGTTCGGTCAGCCGGCGGTCGAGGACGGCAAGGTGCGCGCCCAGGCAAAACTCAAGGCGATGGCGCGATGACGATCCGCCGCCTGCCGGAAACAACGGTCAACCGTATCGCCGCCGGCGAGGTGATCGAACGCCCGGCCTCGGTGGTGAAGGAACTCGCGGAAAACAGCGTGGACGCTGGCGCCCGCACCATCGAGGTGGTGGTGAACGGCGGCGGTCGCACATTCATCTCGGTCAGCGATGACGGCCGCGGCATGACCGCCGACGAACTGGCGCTGGCGGTTGAGCGCCACGCGACGTCGAAGCTGCCGGACGATGACCTGATGGCGATCCAGACGCTGGGTTTTCGCGGCGAGGCGCTGCCGTCGATCGGTGCGGTCAGCCGGCTAACCGTCACCAGCCGGACCGCCGATGCCGACAGCGCGTGGATGGTGCGCGTCGATGGCGGCGCGCAACAGGCGGTGGCGCCGGCGGCGTTGGGCGCGGGCACGCTGGTCGAGGTCCGCGATCTCTTTTATGCGACCCCGGCGCGGCTGAAGTTCCTGAAAAGCGAGCGCGCCGAGCACGCCCAGGTCAGCGACGTCGTCAAGCGTATGGCGATGGCCCACCCGGACATCACGTTCAAGCTCAGCCTGGACGGGCGCAACAGCCTGGCGTTTCAGGCCGAGGCGGGCGACCTGTTCGATGCGCGGCTGAAACGCCTGGGCGCGGTCATGGGCCGCGAGTTCCAAGACAATGCCGTACCCGTCGACGGCGCGCGCGAGGCGGTGCGGCTGACCGGGTATGCCGGCGTGCCGACCCTGAACCGGCCGACCAGCCAGGGCCAGTACCTGTTCGTCAACGGCCGGCCGGTGCGCGATCGGCTGCTGCTGGGTGCCGTGCGCGGCGCGTACCAGGACTTTCTGGCGGCCAACCGTCATCCGATGGTCGCGCTCTTCCTGGAGCTGCCCGGCCGTCTGGTCGACGTCAACGTGCACCCGGCCAAGGCCGAGGTGCGTTTCCGCAACAACCAGATGATCCGCGGCCTCATCGTCTCGGCGCTGCGCGCCGCCCTGGACGCCGCCGGCCACCGCGCCTCGACCACGGTCGCGGCGCAGACGCTTAAGGCGTTCCGTCCGGAGACGCGGGCACCTGTCGACCATCTGTTCGCCGAGCGCCGGCCTTCGACAAGCCGCGGCATGGCCGAAGCGGCGGCCGCTTATCACGTGCCGCTCAACCCCGATTACGCGCCGGCGGCACGCGGCGATGTGGCGGCAGACGAGGCCGTGACGCCGACGCCGGACTACCCCCTGGGTGCCGCGCGGGGTCAGTTGCACGAGACCTATGTGGTCGCCCAGA
>JANQGO010000482.1 GCA_028277285.1 Alphaproteobacteria bacterium
GTGCGACGGGCCGAACAGGACGACGCGGCTGATGCGCCCGCCGATCGCCGCGACCTGGGCATAGGCGCTGCCCGCCACCGGACCGGAATAGCGGTAGCCCGCATGCGGCGCGATCACCGCCTTCAGGCGATCGAGCCGTTCGGGCGCGAGGCTTTCGGCGGCGGCGATAAAGTCGTCGACCGCCATGCCCAGCGCCTGGGCGTCGCCTGGATACCAGGTGCCGGCAAGCTGAGGTTCACGGATGCCTGTCATCATCGCCGTCCGTCATGACATCGCGCGGGGCAATACCCACATAGACATGACGTAACAGGTGGGAAGGCCGGGGCCCGGTTGCGAGCCCGGTCAAGCGTGAGGATGCCGGATACCACCGAAAAGACACAGGTAAACGACACCTTTGGCGTCGTTCCCGGCCGTTTCTGGCACGGTCTGGACGACGGACGGGTGCAGTGCGACCTGTGTCCGCGGTTTTGCAAGCTGAACGAGGGCCAGCGCGGCCTTTGCTTCGTCCGCAAGGCCCAGGATGGCGGGATCGTTCTGACGACCTATGGCCGTTCCAGCGGCTACTGCATCGACCCGATCGAGAAAAAGCCGCTTAACCACTTTTTGCCGGGCACGCCGGTGCTGTCCTTCGGGACCGCCGGCTGCAACCTTGCCTGCAAGTTCTGCCAGAACTGGGATATCTCGAAGTCCCGCGAGGTCGATACCCTGGCCGACCAGGCGCCGCCGGAGCGGATCGCCGCCGTGGCGCGCGAGCTCGGCTGCCGGTCGGTCGCCTTCACCTATAACGATCCCGTCATCTTCCACGAATACGCGGTCGACGTGGCCCATGCTTGCCGCGAAGCCGGCGTCAAGACGGTCGCCGTTACTGCCGGCTATGTGACGGCGGAACCGAGAACTGAGTTCTTCGCCGCCATGGATGCGGCCAATGTCGACCTGAAGGCCTTCACCGAGCGGTTCTACAAGAAGATCTGTGCCGGCGAACTGGCGCCGGTGCTGGAGACGCTCGAATACCTCAAACACGAGACCGACGTGTGGTTCGAGCTGACGACGCTGCTGATCCCCGGCGAGAACGATTCGGCCGAGGAGATCGACGCCATGACGCGCTGGGTGGTCGACAGGCTGGGCCCGGATGTACCCATGCACTTCACCGCCTTCCATCCCGACTACCGCATGCTGGACAAGGCCAACACGCCGCCCGCGACCTTGACCCGCGCGCGCCGCATCGCGCTCGCAAACGGCGTGCGCTACGCCTATACCGGCAACGTGCACGACCGCGAGGGCGACACGACCGTTTGTCCGAACTGCAGCGCGCCCTTGATCGGCCGCGACTGGTACGAACTCACGCACTGGGGCTTGCAGCAGGGTGGCCACTGCGCCAATTGCGGCACGGCGATCGCCGGCGTCTTCGAACAGAAGCCGGGCACCTGGGGCCGCAAACGCCAGCCGGTGCGGTTAAGCGGCGTGTCGGCGTGATCAACCCTATACCGTGCTCGGCCCTCACCCTCCCACCGCTTCGCGGCGGGCCCCTCCCTCTCCCGCAAGCGGGCGAGGGGATTTGTCGCCACTCCTTTTCTCCCTCGCCCCCACGTGAGTGGGGGAGAGGGCTGGGGTGAGGGGGCCGCGCGCAAGCGCGAAAGAGTAAACCTAGTCGCCGGGCGCCGTGATGCCGGCGATAATCGTGTCGAACACCGCGTCGGCGCGTTCGTTCACCTCGTCGTCGGTCAGGGGCTGGATCGGGTGGCGCACATAGACCGCACCGGCGTCGAAGCCGTGCAGGTTGCGCCACGCAACGACACCTGACTCAAACTCTTCCGAGAAAACCGCGATGGCGGGGATGCCGCGTCGATCAAGCTCCAACATGTCCTGCAGACTGCACGACGTGCAAGAGCCTCAATCGGCCAGCGCCTCGATCACGACATCGCAGCGATCCACGATTGCGGCGATGACCTCGTCCGGCGCTTTCTTGGCGACGGTCGGCTTGGCAAAACGCTCGACCGTGATGCCCCGATCGCCAAGGCGGCTTTCCAGCCGGTCCAGGAACACGTCGCCGCGCGGCTTGCTGATGTCGAGCAGGCCGACCGTCAGGCCGTCGAGCGACGGCGGCGGCGCTTTACGCGCCCGCATGGCGCCCGCCCGCTCCGATGTCGGGTCCAGAAGAACAGTGGTTTCGGTCATGGGACAACCTCTCTGGTCACGGGCTGGCTGCCGGTCGGGCCGCTCGCCCAGCCTTGGATGATAGTCGAGAACAGGCCCGCCGCGCCACCGGCGCGCACGACGACCAGATCGCCTGGCGCGAACTTCGCCGTCAGGCCGGTTGGATCGCCGGCCCCGTCATGGGCGGCGACGATGTCGTGCGCGATCATGTCGTCGGTGCGTTTCGTCGCCTCGTGCAGGCCGCTTTCGATCCGCTCGCGGTCCCATCCGCATTCGCTGAAGACGCGCCAGTACTCGGGCGACAAGACGAGCATGGCGCCGATGCCGCCGCCGGCCAGGCGGGGGTCGTAGAAACTGTTCAGACTGCGCGCCAGGCTCTTGGTCAGGCCGTCGGCATCGCGCGCCTTCTCGTCGTTGTTGATGCTGGTGCCGCAGAAACCGAACACGGTGACGGCGGACTTGCCGGGTTCGATGCCGCGCGAGGCGGCGAGCGGCTGCCACGCGGGATCGTTCTCGTCCTCGGCGAAGGCGAGGCCGTGTTTGCCGGGATGGCCGAGCGTCGAGCGGTCGACGCCGCCGGGCACCGCGCCGCCGACATTGATCGCCGTCAACAACAGGGCCCGCGCGATCGTCGCGTTGGCGCGGTTGCCGTGGCCCAACACATTGATCCCGGTATTCATGCCGATGCGTTTGGCGATCGGCCCGTTGACGACGACGGCGACGCCGGCGCCCATGGTGGTGGAGAGCAGACCGCTCCAGGCGAAGTCGGGATCGAGCGCGGCATCGAGTGCGGCCAGCACGACCGGGAAGTATTCCGGCCGGCAGCCCGCCATCACCGCGTTGATGGCGGCCTTTTCGACCGTGCAGTCCTCGAAGCCCGGCGGGATCTTGCCGACCAACTCGTCCGGCTGTCGCGACGTGCCCTCCAGCATGCGCAGCACGCGGGCCGGTGTCGGTGGCACGACGGGCAGGCCGTCGGTCCAGCCGCGGTCGAACATCTGCTCGATCGGGTCTTCGGGGAAATCGATCGGCACCGCGCGGGCCTGAAGGCCGGTGTCGCCGAACCGCGCCTGCAGCTCCTCGGCCATGCCGGGCGCGACGGAGAGTGAGCCGCAGCCCGGCCGTTCGTCGGGCAGGTCGGCGCCCAGATCGTTGAGGCCGGTCAGGTTCTGCCATTCGCCGCGGTGCCAGCCGATGACGCGCGCGGTCTCCTTGCCGGCTTCGCGGCGCACCAGCGTCGGCACGATGTCGATATCCAGATGGAACGAGGCTTCGAGGTCGCGGTCGTCGATGACGTCCAGCGCCTCGGGAAAGCCCGGGTCGTCCTGGCTATAGAGGCCGTTCAGCATGCCGCGCTCGGCCAGGGCACCGGCGACCGGAACAATCAGCTGGCAGGTCGGGCAATCGCGCTTGACCACCATGATCAAGCCGTCGGAGGGCAGGGCCATCGTATCTCCCTGGTGAAGCGTTGCGCGGCGATGGCGCCCAGTGAAGCCGGTTGTGGCGCGCGACGCAATCTCGGTGTCGGTCAGTTCTGCGTCGGTTCGGTCCTGTGCTTGTCGGTCCAGTCCAAACATGACCGCAACAGCCTGAGGTAGAGCTTCGGCGGGTAGTCGTCGTGGTCGGAACCGGGGTAGCCGACCAGATGGGCGTCGGCGCCGACGCGGCGAAGCGCGCGGTAGAACTCTTCCAGCTGCGTGTGCGGGACGTTGTCGTCCAGAAGGCCGCCCTGGATCAGGATCGGCGTCGTGACGTTCTTGACATGGAAGATCGGCGAGCGGTCCAGGAAGACCTGCAGGTGATCGATGAAGCTGCCGCCCAGATACCAGCTTGTCTGAAAGTACCCATTGGTGCCTTCCAGGCTGATGTAGTCGGTCTCGCCGGCGATCGCGCACGCGGCCTTGAACATGTCCGTTTGGGTGACGATCCAGCTTGTCATCGTGCCGCCGTTGCTTTGGCCGATGACGAAGAGCTGCTCGGGATCGACCGGCCCCATGTCGACCACATGGTCGACGCCGGAGATGATGTCCTGATAGTCCAGGATGCCGAAGTTTCCGATCAGGTCCTCGCGGAACGTTTTGCCGTAGCCAAGCGTGCCCCGGTAGTTCACCCGCAGAACAAAATAATCATCGGCCGAAAAAGCGGCGGTCGCGAAGAACTTCATCAGCGGCAGGTATTCGTTGAAGTCGACGCCGTTCGGTCCGCCGTGGATCTGGACGGCCAGCGGATACTGGCGGTCCGCGTCGAAGTTCGTGGGGTAGGTGAGCAGTGCCTCGACTTCCGTGTTGTCCAGGGAATGCCAGCGGATCAGTTCCGTCTTGCCGATCGGAATGTCCTCGAACGCGTCGTTCGCGCTGCTGATCTTCGCGGGCGCGTAGTCTGCGATATCGCTGATGTAGACGGCGGGCGCCGTGTTGTATGTCTGGCCGATGAAGGCGAGTTTTTCGTTGTCGTCTCTGACATCGACGAACGACGACACGAGGTAGGTGTTCAGACCGGGCGCGTCGAGGTTCTCCGGCGAGCCGAAGATCTTCTCATACGGGCTGCCGTCAATCGGCATGCGGTAGAAGGAATAGGTGACGCGGTCGTTCTCGACGTAATAGAGGCCCTTTGAGTCCGGCGCCCACTGCCAGATGAACGGCAACTGGTTCTTGGAGCTCGGCAGGGTAACGGTCTCGCCGCCGGCGGCGGGGATCAGCTTGATGTCCCACAGGAACGACCACTTGAACGCGCCGGGCGCGTTGATGAACGCGATCCACTTTCCGTCGGGCGAGTACTTGGGAAAGTAGGCCCAGTTCTCGTTGCCGATATCGACCTTTGTGACCTGCTGGTTCGCGACATCCGTGATGGCAAGTTGCGCGTGCGTCCACGAATCCAAACCCGGCGCTTCCTGGTAGACGAAGACGATGTTCTTGCTGTCCGGCGACCAGCCATAGGACCAGTTGCCGGCCCAGATACTCACCGTGAAGTCCTGGTCCGGCGTCAGGTCGATGATGTCGCCGCTGGCGCCGTTCTCGTCGAGCTTCTGCAGCCACAGATGGTTCTTGTTGAAGACGTCGGGATTGTTCACAGGCGGGTCGACATAGCTCGGGTCGGCCATCACGAACGCGATCGCGGTGCCGTCGGGCGCCCACCGGAAACTCGCAACATCCAGCTTCGCGTCGGTAAGCTGCCTGGGGCCGCTGCCGTCCGCGTTGATCAGCCAAACGTTATTGGTGCCCGATTGCGCGGAGAGATAGGCGACCCTCCTGCCGTCCGGCGACCACTGCGCGCCCGAGATATGGGGCGAGGCTTCGTGCAGCGTGCGGACGTTGGTGCCATCCAGATCCGAGACGACAAACTCCGTCAGGTAGCTGTCGTTCTCCAAGTCGACGGTGTTGACGCCGTAGAGCAGCGCGTCGCCGTCAGGGGAGAACGAGAGGTCGGAGAGCCTTTTGACGTCGAGGCTCGTTTCCGGCGTCCATGCATCGTCCGCCGAGGAGTCACCGGGCAGGGCGGCAAGCGCCAGCAGACACAGCGACAAGAGCGTGACGGCATGTTTCCAAGTGCGTTTCATGGTTCCGATTGTGCCTCGATCGTGGATCAGTCCCGGCGGGAAATCTTGATGTGTCGTTCCCCCGGCGGTTGATGTTGCCGTGGCGGCGGTGGTCGTGCAACTGTCCCTCGCGGCGCGACGCCCACCCACCTCGAGCGCCGCCATGCCAACCCAAGGACATCCCAACGTTAAGGAGTTTCCATGACCGTTAAACGTATCGAACCCAAGGACTGGTACAGCGCCGCGTCGATCCACGGCGACACCGTCTATCTTTCGGGGCAGGTCGCCGCCGACACCAGCCAGGACGTCGAAGGTCAGGCGCGCCAGGTGTTCGCCGAGATCGACCGCGTGCTCGGTGCGTGCGGCAGCCACAAGTCCAAGGTCTTGATGGTCAACGTCTACCTGCAGGACATGGCGACGTTCGAGCAGATGAACAAAGTCTGGCTGGCGTGGATCGACCCCGACAGCAAACCGTGCCGCGCCACGGTCCAGGCGGGCCTGGCGCTCGATTTCGGCATCGAGGTAACGCTGACGGCGGCCATCTAGAGCAGATCCTGTTTTGATGGAATCGCTTCGCGATTCCGTCAAGGCAGGTGAATCTGCACTGCTCATAGATTGAGAACGGATTCACGTGTTTAGGAGGAATCGTCAACCGGTTCCTCCTAATCACGATCCGCTCTAAGGCAGCACCAAATCCGCAAAGGTGTTATAGGCTCCCGTGATCACAACCATAACCTACGGGAGCCTCACCCATGTCCATCATCCGTCACGAACCCGGCCAGTTCTTCTGCGGCGCGATCGTTCACGGCGACACCGTCTATGTTTCCGGCAAGACGGCAACCGATACCAGTCAGGGCGTCAGGGGCCAGACCCGTCAGATCCTGGCGGAGATCGACCGCTCCCTGGCGCTGTGCGGCAGCGACAAATCGAAGCTTCTGATGGTGAACATCTGGCTAACCGATATCGGCAAGTGGTCGAAGATGAACGAAGTGTGGGACGAATGGGTCGACCCGCACAACAAGCCGTGCCGCGCGACGGTCGAGGCGGCGCTGGCGGCTCCCGATCTCAAGGTCGAGATCGCCTGTATCGCCGCGCGTTGACCTCCGATGATGCCGTCGTGACGGCCGTTGAGGCGGCACGCGACCGGCGCCGCAACACCCCCTCGCCCCAACGAGGGAGAGGGCCGGGGCGAGGGGGCCGCGCGCGACAGCGCGCGTGGATGACAAGCGCCGGTGTTTCCGCTCACCCCTCACCCTACTCCGGCTAGGGCGCTGACGCGCCCAAGCCTGCGTGTCCCTCTCCCTCAAGGGGCGAGGGAAACCGGGGGTTGTTTCATCTCTTAGTTCCCTAGCGCGTCGCCGTGCTGCCACCGTCGACAGACAGCATGGCGCCGGTCGTGAATTTCGATGCGGGGTTGGCGAGGTAGAGGATCGCATCGGCGATCTCTTCCGGCAGTCCGATGCGTTTCATCGGCGGGTAGTTCCGGAGTTCGTCGAGCGAAGGATCGTCGGCGGAGATGTCGTGGCCGTCGGTGACCATGTCGGTCATGACACCGCCGGGGCAGACCGCATTGACGCGCACCGCCGGCGCCTCATCGAAGGCCATGGCGCGGGTCAGGTTGGCGACCGCGCCCTTGCTGGCGCAATAGAGCGCCATGTTCGCGTTGCCGACCAGGCCCGACTCCGATGCGGTGTTGACGATCGACCCGTTGCTCGCGCGCAAGGTGGGCAGCGCCGCCTTGCTGCAGAAGAAGACACCCTTCACGTTGATGTCCATCAGCCAGTCATAGGAGTCTTCGCCGACGTCGTCGACCGGGCCGTCGAGAAAGACCCCGGCGTTGTTGACGAGGATGTCGAGACCGCCGAGCGAGGCGATGGCGTCGCCGACGAGCTGCTCGCAGGCCGCCGCTGTCGCGACGTCGCCCGGTGCGGCGATCAGGCGTTCGCCGCCCAGTTCGTCGATCGTCGCCGCGACGGCTTCGGGCTTACGTCCGTTGACGGCCACAGTGGCGCCCGCGTCGCGAAAGGCCCGTGCGGCCGCCTTGCCGATGCCGCGTGTCGAGCCGGTCACCAGAACCTTCAGGCCTTCGAAATTCGACATCGTCCGTTCCTCCCCGTTTGCTTGGCGGCGTATGTTAGAGCGGGTCGTGGTCAGGTGGCACCGCTCGACGGTGCCACCTGACCATGTGAATCCGCTCGCTATCCTTGAGTAGAGCAGATTCACCCGTTTTGATGGAATCGCGAAACGATTCCGTCAAAACGGGATCTGCTCTAGCAGGGCGGGGGAGGAGGCTGCTACGGCTCAGTCGGTCCGGCCGAGCTCGTCGCGGTACTCGTGGACTTCCTTCACGTACCAGCGTGCGTTTTCGACGATCCAGGCGGACTCCTCGTCGGTGAGGTCGCGCAGTTTCTTGGCGGGCACGCCGGCCCACAGCTCGCCGGCCTTCACCGTCTTGCCCGGCGAGACCAGTGCGCCGGCGGCGACCTGGGCGCCGGTCTCCACGGTCGCGCCGTCCAGAACGATCGCGCCGCTGCCGATCAGGCAGCCGCTTTGCAGGTGACAGGCATGCAGGTGAACCGCATGGCCGATGGTGACGTCGTCACCGATGATCGTCGGGTACTCTGTTGAGACATGGATGATGGCGTTGTCCTGTACGTTGCTGCGTGCGCCGATGGTGATCGGGCCGTCATCGCCGCGCACGGTGGCGTTGAACCAGACGCTCGCTTCGTCCGCCAGGGTGACGTCACCGATGACCGCCGCGCCGGGCACGACCAAAGATCGCGGATGCAGGGTCGGCCAGGTGCCGTGATAGGGCATGATGATGGGTTCGGGGTACGCCATGACGAGCCGACTAGACGTGAGCCGGTCGGGTCAGCGGACGACGACGACCGTGCACGGCGCCAAGCTCGACACCTTATGCGAGACGCTGCCGAGAAGCATGCTGTCCATGTCGCCCAGG
>JANQGO010000490.1 GCA_028277285.1 Alphaproteobacteria bacterium
ACATTGTCGGCATTGAGCACCGCCCGGCCACCGGCATCCTTGATCGCCGCGACGACCTCAGCCGCCGGCCCTTCGTCGGCACCGGCACCATCGAGCGACGCGCCGAGGTCGTTGACCACGACATCAGCGCCCTCCGCCGCCATGAGCAGCGCGATCTCGCGCCCGATACCGCGTCCGGCACCGGTCACCAGCACCGCCCTACCCGCCATCATGTCACCCCTCTCTTCCAAACACGGGCCTTTCACTGTGTCATGAGTATTGCGCGTGACTAACCTGAACGACGTTGTCCAGCGGTCCTATCAACTGGCCACCAAGGTGTCGACGCCGTGCCTCAGTTTGGTTTGCTTCGTACATGTGGCAAGCCACCTCTTACAATGGAGACACGATTCCAGCTGACACTCAATGCGAGAACGGGACCCCGGCAAAGAAGGCACGCCGACGCGAGCGATTTCCTCTGCCGAAGTAGGCCTTCCACCAGTCATCCGTCCTCAGGTGGTTCAACCTCGGCCCTATCGAGCCTCTTCTGTTCACAAACTCGCGAAAGGCATGGTGACTGTACAGTCTCATGAACTCGCCCAAGTACACATCTGCAACGCGCTTGTTGCCGCGTATCAGCAGCATGTTCTCATCGTTCTTCTTGGTTGATGCGTCGGAGAAGTTCGCGGATCCGCCGATGACAAGAGGATCGTCGGATAAGGGGTCTATCAGCATGAACTTATTGTGGACATAACGAACATGACTGTTCAACCCGGTCAAGCGTTCCGCTAACCACGTATCGAATTTGTTGGCGCGAAAGTGCGATCCGATCGCGAACAGATTCTCATCCATAAACCGCAGCTTCTTGATCGCGTCGATCTCCTCGTCTTTCTTCGGCCCAGCCCTCATAGGGCGGACTTCTTTCTCCATAAGGGCGAAACGCAAAGGCGCCTTACCATTTCGGTAGACATCCTTGAACTTGTCGTGCATGCCAAATGCGAAAGTCATAAAGACGCCTTGCGTCGCTTCACGAGCTTGGTCGGCGTACCAATCCAGCACATCGAGTGAACCTCGTGGACTGAAGAGTACGCTTGTGCCCTCCGGCGGCCGACCTGAGGGCGTTGGCGTCAATGCTTCGACCTTCGGTCTTAACTCCCGGCCCATCGGATCTTGAGCCAACAGCTCCCAATAGGCCAAGAACTTCTCAGCGACGGCTTCGTGCTCGGCGACTTCACCGACGTTCGATTGTCCAAAGATCCCGCCCTCGGAGAAGTTCGTTCCCCCGGTCCACACTGAAACGGGTTTGCCATTACGTATGCGCACTATGAACTTGTTGTGGCTGATCGCCGACTTCATGGACTCGCGTTGGATACACTTGCCAAAAATGCGAGCCGCGCGCGCAGCCTTCTCATTCTCATCACGAGGAAACGACTTTTTCGCATCGTAGATGATCTTTACGTCGACACCTCGATCAACTGCTGCCTTGAGAGTGTCGAGAAACGGCCCATAACGGAGTTCATATGCACAAATTCGCAGCTTATCGCCGTTCTCCGCTGCATCGACGAATGCGCTCATTGCTTCGAACAAACCACGCGACAGCCACGTCAAGGCAGGCTGACCAATCTCGTTTGGTCTTTTGTTACCGAAGCGGCGTGCGAACTCCTGACTCGCCGCGATCCCGCGGTTGAAATGAACGTCGTTTCGACCATCCTCTGGCGCTTCAGTCCGGACCGAGATTTCATTGTCGGCAATGACTTCTAGATCGTTTGGTTCGCCTTTCAGTGCAAGAACACGGTAGGTGTACGGCCTGCCTGGCTTGGCGCTGTAGTCCGACCACATGAAGCTTTGGACTGGGTGGCTTCGCGTAGAATGGAGAGTTCCGACCGGTTGGCCTGGATCTGTTGCCTCGAACGTCTTCATGCCACGTAGCCACCCGGCCTCTTCTTCTTCGTGATCCGTTCGATGGATCGCGAAACCGGCCAGACCATTGCACTTGCTTCTTGGATAATCCCAACCAAGAAGCACAACATGGCTCCCGCCAATGGCCTGGACTGCCAAATCACAGCATACAGTCTGGGCGCGCATCGGACTCCCCCCTTTCCAATGAACGTTCTACTGGTTCCGAACCTCAGTCAGCGGGGCGCCCTCAGACAGGGCGCCGCGCCAACTACGCATACCCTAAACAGACTAGACAACAGACGTGCAAGACCTTTGTCATTAGCACGCAAACCTATGTTAAGCCGTTCATAACCGGCGAAAACTGAAACCGTCTTACGCCGCCGCGCGCATCTCCAGATAACCGCGGCACAACTCGACCAACCGCTCGCGGCCGAAGCTGGGGTCGTGGCCGGCGTGGACGACGGTAACCGGCAACTCCATCAGGCGCTCGACCGTCTTGATATAGGTCGGGATATCGGATTCCGGCAGCATGTCGAGTAGCGGTCCGTCATAAACGGAGTCGCCGGAGAAGAAGGTGCCGGTCTCGGCCTCCCACAAGCCAACACTGCCCGGCGAGTGGCCGGGCAGGTGCAGCACCTCGAACTTGCGGTTGCCGATCGAGACCTCGTCGCCTTCGTCGACCACGCGGGTCGGCTTGGCCGGCTCAACCCTAAAGGCGCGCGCGTCATAACCGGGGTGCGGCAGCGCATCGATCAGGCATTCGGAAATCTCGTAGCCGGAGTCTTCGATGCACTTGACGACATCCGGGTCCATGTCCTCGCGGTAGAGCGAGAAGCGGTTGTCGGCTTCCTCCATGATCGCCGCCTCGTGTTTGGAGACGATGCGGTGTTCGAATTCGTGCAGGCTGCCGACATGGTCGAAATGAGTGTGGGTGGCAAAGGCGATGACGCCCTTTCCGAACAGATCCTGGATCGCGGGTTTCAGTTCCTTGATGCCCATGCCGGTATCGACCAGCAGGTCGGTCTCCGAACCCCTGACATGCCAGATATTGCAGCGGCCCAGGGGGTCGACATGGGGCTCCCAGATCAACGTGATGTCGTCGTCGATCTTCTTGCGCTCGAACCAGCGCTCGGCGATTTGGAAGGTCATAGCCGCTGCTCCTTCGTGGATATGCGCCCGTGGTGACGCCGGGATGGATGGTACATGGCAAGACGGCCGGCAACAAAATGTGGGCTATGTGCCTAGACGTACCCTTCGGCGCGGTCGCGTTCGGCCAGCGCCGGGTCGCGCTTGGCCGGATCGCCCCAGCCGCCGCCACCGGCGCCCCGCGCGCGCAGCACGTCGCCGCGCTTCAGGAGCAGACCGACAATCTTGCTGCCGAGGTTCTCTTCCTTCGCTGTCCCCGGGTTCTTGATCAGCTTCGCCTTGCCGCCCGGACCGCCGCCGGCATAACCCCACGGCGCGGTGTCATCGCGGGTCTCCTGGCAATAGCCGGTCAGGATGCCGCCTTTCGCCAGCACCTCGAAGTCACGCTGGATGCCGAGCCCGCCGCGGTGTTCACCGGCACCGCCGGAACCTTCGACCAACTGCGTGCGTTGCACCCTGACCGGCGACAGCGTCTCCATGATCTCGGCCGACAGGATGGCGCAATTACCGCCATGGGTGTCGACCGCGCTCAGGCCGTCGGCATTCGGGCCGCCGCCCATGCCGCCGCCCAGAATGTCGGCGATGATGTAATAGGGCTGGCTGCCGTCATCGTTCGCCATCTCAGGCCGGTCATCGAAGCCGCCGAGGACAAAGGACGGGAACGACGTCTGGCACGCCGCCGCGGCGTTCGCGCCGCCAACCGGCGCCAGCGCCCGCAACACGACATCCGCCAGCGCCTGTTGGGTGATATGGCGCACCGAGACCGCGGCCGGACGGATCGGATCGAAAATCGAACCCCGGCGCGTCGCGATCGTGACCGGCCGGTCGTTGCCCTGGTTCTGCGGCAGTTCAGGCGCGACGATGCACTTGACCGCGTAATGGATCATGGAGTGGGTCGAGGCTTCCGGACAGTTGAGCCCGTTGGCCCGCTGATCCTCCGATCCCGTCACGTCGACAGTCAGCGCGTCGCCGGTGACGATGACGGCGGCATGCAGGCGGATCGGTTGGTCCGTCGTCACGTCGTCTTCGATGAACACCTCGGCGTCATAGGTGCCGTCGGGTATCGCCTCGATGGCGCGGCGCATGAAGGTCTCGTTGTAGTCGAGGCAGGCCCGGCACAGATCGGCGAAGGCCTTGTTGCCATAGCGCGCCGCCAATTCGGCCAGACGCCGTTCGCCGGTGCGGCAGCCGGCGATCTGGGCGCGCAGGTCGCCGGCCGAGCCCTCGGGGTCCCTGACATTGTTGGCGATGATGTCGAAGATCGCCTGGTTCGGCTTACCCGCCTCCATCAGCTTCAGCGGCGGCAGGATGATGCCCTCGGCGAAGACCTCCAGGTTGTCCGGGCCTTCCGAGCCCGGCACCTTGCCGCCGATATCAACGTGATGCGCGATGGTCGAGGTAATGGCGATCATCTCGCCATCGTGGAACACCGGGCTGAACAGGCAGATATCCATCGTGTGCGTGCAGCCGTGATAGGGATCGTTGCACACGATGACGTCGCCGGGGTTCCAGTCTTCGCGCAGGATCGTCTTGAACATGTAACCGATCGCCGTCGACATGATGCCGAGCTGCGCGGGGATGGTCTCGGCCTGGCTCAGCATGTCGCCGTCCGGCGTGAAGAGGCCGCAGGCGTAGTCGTACATATCCCAGATGATCGACGAGAACGCGGCGCGCCGCAGCGCCATCGACATCTCCTCGGCAATGCCGGCGACCTGATGCTGGAAGACATCGCGGCTGATCGGATCGATGGCGGTCATGGTCGTTCTCCCCTAAGCGGCGCGGTCCGTCATGACGCCACCTTGATGCGGATGACACCGGTCGGTGCCACCGTCGCGCTCTGGCCGTGCAACAGTACGGTCGTGGTATCGCGCTGGATGATGACGGCAGGCCCGTCGATCCCATGCCCAGCCTTAAGATCACCGCGGCGATAGACCGGCACGTCTTCAAAGCCCTTCGCGGCGTCCAGGCAGACCTGGCGATCGGCGGCCGGAGCCGGCTTGCCCGAAACCCCGCCATCCGTTTCGGCCAAGGCCGCCTTGGGCGTGCGGCCGAAGGCATCGACACGCAGGTTGACGAACTCGACCGGCACCGTCTCGTCGGTGTGGCCATAGGCGCGTTCGTGCTGGCGGTGGAATGCGGCCGCGATGTCGTCGGCTTGCCACCAGCCGGTCGCGCCGGGTTCGGGCAACGGCACCAAGAGCTCGTGGAACTGACCGACGCAGCGCATGTCGGCGGCGAAACGGAAATAGCGGTCGTCTTCGCCGATACCGTCGCGGGCCAGCGCGCCATCCAGATCGTTCTTCAGCGCCAGCAGCCGTTCGGTCAGCTCGTTCTCGTCGACCTTGCTGAAGCGCCGCTGCCAGGCGGCTTGGCGGGCGTGGCGAATGTCGGACATCAGAAGGCCTTGCGCGGCATAGACTCCGGGCGATGTCGGCACCAGCACCTCGGCCATGCCGAGATCGCGCGCCATGAAGGGTGCGTAAATCGGCCCGGCGCCACCGAAGGCCAGCAACGCGAAGTCACGGATATCGAGGCCGCGTTCGACGGAAAGCTTGCGGATCGCCTGGATCATGCCGGCATTCGCGACCCGCACGATACCCAGCGCCGCCTCTTCCAGAGACAGACCCAGCGGTTCGGCGATGGTCTCCCCCACCGCACGCCGGGCGAGATCGGCGTCGAGCGCCATCTCGCCACCCAGAAACTCGCCGGGATCGAGAATGCCCAGCACGACGGCGGCGTCGGTCACTGTAGCGTCGCTACCGCCCTGGCCGTAGCAGGCCGGGCCCGGATCGGCGCCGGCCGACTGCGGCCCGACACGCAAGCCGCCACCCAAATCGACATGGGCGATCGAACCACCGCCGGCCGAGATGGTCTCGATGTCGAGCGTCGGCAGGCGCAGCGGCTGGCCGTCGATCTCGCGGCCCATGACCATGCGCGGCTCGCCGTCGGCGACGACAGAGAAGTCGGCCGACGTGCCGCCCATGTCGAAGGTGACGAGATTGGCGACGCCAAGCTCGCCGGCCATGGCGGCGCCGGCAATGACACCGCCGGCCGGCCCCGAAAGCAGCATGGCGGCCGGGTTCTGGCGGGCGCCCTCCGGCGTCGCGACGCCACCGTCGCTTCGCATCAGACGCAGCGGCGCCGTGACGCCGTCGCCGGCCAGCGCCTGGTCGAGGGTCGCCACGTAACGGTCGACCACCGGACCGACATAACCGGCGACCGCGGTGGTGTTGGCGCGCGGGTACTCCTCGATCTGCGGGTTGACGCGGCTTGACAGATAGATCGGCACGCCGGGCAACAGGTCGGCCAGATGCCGTTCGATCATCTCCTCCGGCCCAGCATCGAGATAGGAAAAGGCGAGACAGACGGCGACCGCTTCCGGTTCCAGCGCGGCGATCTCTCCGGCAACCCGGCGCGCCTCGTCCTCGCTCAGCGCGGTAACCGGATTGCCGAACGCGTCCAGGCGCTCCTCGGCCTCGACCACGCGCGAGCGCGGCACGACCGGTAGCGGTTTGGTCTGGGTCAGCCGGTAGAGATGCGGGCGCAACTGATCGCCGATCTCCAGAACGTCGCGAAAGCCATCGGACACGACCATCGCGACCTTCGCGCCGTTGCGCGTCAGGAACGCGTTGGTGCCGACCGTAAAACCGTGCACGAAGAGGTCGATGTCGGAAGGTTTGAGGCCGGCGCTGTCGGTAACGCGCCGGATCCCCTCCAGCACCGCATCGGCGCTGCCCGGCGTCGACGCGACCTTGTCCAAGTGGACGCGGTCGGAATCGATCAAGACAAGATCGGTAAACGTGCCGCCGACATCTGCCGAAAGATAACGCATGGACGCAAGGTTAGATCAATTGCCGTCGGCCTTACCAGTCCGCTCGCAACGTCGTCTCGAGAGACGAACGAGCTTGTTTGTGGAGGTTGTATCCGTTGGTTTGACTGCAACGACTAGAGCGCGAGATTCGGCGTCTCGATCCAGGTGTCACCGCCGGAACAGCTCACATGAGCCGCAGAGTGTCTAATGGAGGTTGGAAGAAATGCAGTGGCTTCTGCAAGAGTTCGAGGACACGCACAAACTTGCCGACGCCCTCGACCGGCTAGGTCTTGCCTATAGCTGGCATAAGGTCGTGCCATTTACGGGCGAGCTTGTGCCAAAGCCCGAGATCGTCGATCCAGACGCCGTCATCATGTTCGGTGCCTATCCACTCTGGCGTTACGCAGAGAAACATGGCTTCCGGCCTGGCGTGTTAAAGCTTAGTCCGTACGTCAATGAATCCGCTTGGCAACCTTTCCTTCTCAACGGTCCAGGCGCTCTCTTCCTGGCTCTCCGGGATATCCCGAAGCGCCTGCACGATGACGGACGGACATGGTTCCTGCGGCCTGTCGCTGACGGCAAAGAGGTGCCGGGCGCAGTCATGACGACAGGCGAGATAATTGGCCTGGCAAAGAAAGTGCTCGATGTCGCAGAAGAAGAAATCCCGAATGGATCACTCCGACACGACACGGCACTCATGCTCAGCGGGCCCGTCCATATTCTCAGGGAATGGCGAGTCTGGGTCGTGGAAGACGAGGTTGTTACGCACTCCCTCTACAAAGCGGGTTCGCAAGTCATGTATCGCCATGAAATTGATACGGATGCCGCTGCGTTCGCCCAGCGTATGGTCGACATCAATCCGCGATACGCGCCGGCCTATGTCATTG
>JANQGO010000014.1 GCA_028277285.1 Alphaproteobacteria bacterium
ACATCACCACTTATGCGGCGCGCACCGATGGGACCTCTCTGCCCAGCTGGATCACGCTATCCGACGACACGCTGAGCATCGCGCCCGGCGCCGATGACGAAGACGTCGTGCCCGTGAGCCTGACGGCCGTCGAGGCCGGCGGCTATCTGAGCGAATCCGAAACCTTGACCGTGGCGACGGCGGACGGGGGTACTTTCCCGACCGCGCCGCAGCTCTCCGACGAAGCCGATATCCGCGTCACTGAGGACAGCAGCGCGACAACCATCAATTTCGCCCTGGCCGATATCGACACCAGCCTGTCGTCGGTGACGCTGAGCGCCGCGTCTTCGGATCAGTCGCTCATCGCCGATGGCGATATCGTGCTCGGCGGCACGGGGGCCGAACGCACCCTCGCCTTCACCCCCAAATCCGGGCAGGACGGCGCGGCGACCATTACCATCACCGCCGATGACGGCGCCAATCAGACTCAGGAAGCCATCACCGTGACCGTGCTCAATCAGATCGATGGCACGACGGGCAGCGATACGCTGACCGGCACGGCGGCGGCCGATCTGATCGATGCGCTTGCCGGTGACGACGAACTCGACGGGGCGGGCGGCGCGGATCTGATCCTGGGCAGCGACGATGCCGACGAACTCGATGGCGGCGCCGGGGCCGATACGCTGATCGGCGGGGCTGGCAACGACACCTATATCGTCGACGATGCCGG
This sequence comes from Alphaproteobacteria bacterium, assembly GCA_028277285.1. Lineage (GTDB taxonomy): Bacteria > Pseudomonadota > Alphaproteobacteria > SP197 > SP197 > JANQGO01. The sequence continues at coordinate 710 of JANQGO010000014.1, forward strand.
CGATATCGTCGCCGAATACTATGGTGACGGCACCGACGAGGTGCGGACCGACCTGACCGACTATACCCTCCCCGACAGCTGGTCGGGTGGCGATATTGAGGTGCTGACCTACACCGGCGCTTCCGCCGCGACGCTGACCGGCAATGACATCGCCAACAGCATCACCGGCGGCGCGGTTGCCGATGTGCTGGCGGGCGCGGGCGGTAATGACGTGCTTGACGGCGCGGGTGGCGCGGACGATCTCGATGGCGGCACGGGCGACGATGTGCTCACCGGCGGCGCGGGGGCGGATACGCTGACCGGCGGCACGGGAACCGATACGGCATCCTATAGCGGCAGCGCCTCGGCAGTTACCGTCAATCTGGCGACGGGCACCGGCTCGGGCGGCGATGCCGCCAGCGACACGCTGACCGGTATCGAAAACCTGATCGGGTCGGGCAATGCCGACAGTCTGACCGGCGACAGTGGCGATAACGTCCTGACCGGCGGCGGCGGCGGCGATACGCTGGATGGCGGCGCGGGAGCCGATACGGCGTCCTATGGCGGCAGCAGTTCGGGCGTGACGGTCGATCTGTCCAACAGCGCCAACAATGCCGGCGGCGACGCGGCCGGCGATACGCTGACGGGCATCGAAAACATCTTGGGATCGTCTCGGACCGATGATCTTACCGGCGACACGGGCGACAATGTCCTGGAAGGCGGCGGCGGTGGCGATACGCTGACCGGCGGCACGGGAACCGATACGGCCTCCTATAGTACCAGCAGTGCCGGCGTGACGGTCGATCTGACCAACAACGCCAACAATGCCGGCGGCGATGCGGCCGGCGATACGCTCAGCGGCATCGAGAACGTGACCGGCTCGGCCCATGCCGATACCCTCACAGGCGACAGCGGCGTCAATACCCTGTCCGGCGGCGCCGGCAATGACGTGCTTGATGGCGGCACCGGGGCCGATACGCTGATCGGCGGGGCGGGCAACGATGTCTATACGGTCGACAACGCCAGCGATGAAATCGACGAAGATTACTTCTCCGGCACCGACCGCGTCGATTCCAGCGTGACCTACACCCTCTCCGACCATGTCGAGAATTTAACCCTGACCGGGGCCAGCGCCATTCACGGCGCCGGCAATGCGCTCGCCAACAGCCTGACCGGCAACAGCGCCGCCAACACGCTGACCGGCGGAGACGGCACGGATGTGCTGATTGGCGGCGGGGGCGCGGATGAGCTGATCGGCGGCGACGGCTCCGACACGGCCGATTACAGCGCCAGCGCTTCGGCGGTCACCGTCAGTCTGGCGACGGGCGCCGGTTCGGGCGGCGATGCCGCCAGCGACACGCTGACGGGCATCGAAAACCTGACCGGGTCGGCCAATGCCGATACGCTGACCGGCGACAGCGGCGACAACACGCTCGACGGCGGCTCTGGCGCCGACAGCCTGACGGGTGGCGCCGGCAACGATGTTTTCATCGTCGACAATGCCTCCGATGTGGTTTCGGAAAACGCCTCGGAAGGCGACGACGATACCGTGCAAGCCTCGATCAGCAACCATACCCTGACCGCCAATGTCGAGCATCTGACGCTGACCGGAACCAGCGACCTCGACGGCGACGGCAACAGCGTGGCCAATACGCTGACCGGCAACAGCGGCGCCAACACGCTCGATGGCGCGGGCGGCGACGATGTGCTGTTTGGCTGGTCGGGCCATGACAGCCTGATTGGCGATGCGGGCGCCGATACGCTCGATGGCGGCTTCGGCAATGACGAGCTGAGCGGCGGAACCGGCGATGACGTGCTCTATGGTTCTTATGACGACGATAATCTGATCGGCGGCGCGGGAGCGGACACGCTTGATGGCGGTTATGGCGCGGATACGGCCGATTACGGCGCCAGCAGCGCGGCCGTGACGGTCAGTCTGGCGACGGGCGCCGGCTCGGGCGGCGATGCCGCCGGCGACACGCTGACCGATATCGAGAATGTCTTAGGCACAGCCCATGTCGATACGCTGACCGGCGACGATGGCGACAACAGCCTTGAGGGCGGTGGCGGTGGCGATGTGCTGGATGGCGGCGCTGGTTCCGACACGGCCTCTTATGCGAACGCTGCCGCCGGCGTGACCGCCGATCTGGCCACGCCGGGCAATAACACCGGCGATGCGGCCTCGGATAGTTATACCAGCATTGAGAATGTCATCGGTTCTGGTTTTGGCGATACGCTGACTGGTGATAGTGGCGTGAACAGGTTGACGGGGTTGAGTGGCGCGGATGTGATTGATGGTGGTGCGGGGGCGGATGTGATGATCGGTGGTGCGGATGACGATGATTATTATGTCGATCATGCCGGGGATGTGGTGACGGAAGTGGCCGGGGAAGGTTCGGACGAGGTCTTTCTGGACGATGCGGTGACCAGCTACACGCTTTCGGCTCATGTCGAGGATCTGGAGACCGGTCTCTCCAGTGTCGTGTTGTTCTCGATCACCGGCAATGCCGAGGATAACGATATTCGGACGGGCGCAGCCAATGACACTCTTTATGGCGGCGCGGGCGCCGATACGCTGATCGGCTTTGACCAAAACGATCTTATTTATGGCGAGGCCGGCAATGACGATCTACGCGGCGGCTCGCAAGACGATACGATCCATGGCGGCGATGATGACGATCTGGTCCAGGGGCATAATGGCTATGACACGCTCCATGGCGATGGCGGCGACGATGAATTGCTGGGCGCCGGCCATGGCGATACGCTGACCGGCGGCAGCGGGGCGGACATTTTCGGTTATCTGGCCTGGACCGACAGTTTCGATTCCGCGAACCGGTACGATGTCATTACCGATTTCGTGTCGGGCACAGATAAGATCGATCTGATTGCGTTGGGGGATTTCTCCTGGCGGGGGACGCAGGCTTTCACCAGCACGGCCAATGAAGTCCGCTATGTCGTCACGGGCGGCGATTCCGATGTGTATATCGACCTCGATGCCGACGGGTCGGACGATATGCGCATTCATCTGACCGGCGTCACCAGCCTGCAGGACAGTGATTTCCTGACGAATGTGGTGAACGACACCCTGACCGGCACGTCCGGCGTGGACATACTGCGCGGATATCATGGAACGGACAGCCTGTCCGGTCTGGGGGGCAATGACACGCTCTATGGTCATGCCGGAGACGACATTCTGGAAGGCGGCGCGGGCAGTGATGTGTTGGACGGCGGTGACGGCGCCGATACGGCCTCCTATAGCGCCAGCACGTCTGGCGTGACGGCCGATCTGGGCACGCCGGGCAACAATACCGGCGATGCCTCGGGCGATAGCTACACCGATATCGAGAATTTGACCGGTTCGGCCCATGCCGATACGCTCACCGGTAACGGTTCGGCCAATACGCTCACCGGGCTGGCGGGCAACGATACGCTTGATGGCGGCGCGGGCGCGGATAGTATGATCGGCGGTTTGGGTAACGATCTCTATGAACTCGACAATGCCGGCGACACGGTGACCGAGATTTCGGGCGAAGGCACCGATACGGTCAACCTGTCGGACGACATTTCCACCCATGCCATGGCGGCCAATGTCGAAAATCTGACGGTCGCTTCGGGCAGCTATACCAACCTGACGGTCACCGGCAATGCGCTCAACAACGATATCCGCGGCGATTGGGGCCATGACACGCTCTATGGCGGCGATGGCGACGATCTGATCATCGGTTTTTACAACGACGATACGATCCATGGCGAAAACGACGATGACGATCTGCGCGGCGGCACCCAGGAAGACACACTTGATGGCGGCGCCGACAACGATATCCTGCTCGGCCATGATCGCGTCGACACGCTCGATGGCGGCGCGGGCGACGACACGCTCTATGGCGGCAGCCATGGCGATGATTTAGAGGGCGGCGCCGGGACCGATTGGGCCTATTACAGCGACAGCACCAGCGCCGTGACGGTCACCATCAACGGCGCCGGCAGCGCCGGTTTCGCCGATGGCGATACGCTCGGCGGCATCGAGAACCTGTACGGTTCGGACCATGCCGATACGCTCACCGGAGATAGCGGCGCCAATGAAATCCGAGGTGAGGGAGGCGTCGATGATATCGATGGCGGCGGTGGCAATGACAATTTACATGGCGGCGCCGGCGACGATAGCCTCAATGGCGGCGCCGGCGATGATACGCTCAAGGGCGGCGCCGATGCCGATGCGTTGACGGGCGGAACGGGCGCCGACATCTTCGATTATGACAATGCCGCCTATAGCTCGACCTCGAACTACGACACGATCAGCGATTTCACCGCCAATACCGACCAGATCGATCTCTATGACATCGGTCCCCTCACCTATCGGGGCGAAAGCGCCTTCACCGGCAATGAGGACGAGGTGCGCCATGTCGCCAATGGCAGCGACACCGATGTCTATGTCGACACCGACGCCGACGGCAATGCCGATATGCGCATCCATTTGACCGGGGTGACGTCGTCCTCATTGGACAGCGCCGATTTTATCCTCGACGGAACGGCCCAAGGTCAAGGCGGCGGCGGGGCCGCGCCCCTGACGGCGCCCCTGACGGCACCCCTGACGGCGCCCCTGACGGCGCCCCTGTCTTCGGGCGGTGGCGGAACGGCGAACGTTGCCGCGCCCAGCAATCCCTATGTTGGGCTGTGGGGGCCGTCCTCTTGGTGGTTTACCGAACAGACCGCGCCGCAATGGTATGCTTACATGATGACCCGGATCGAGCCGGAAGAGGCCGCGCAATCCGCGCCGCAAACCACGGGTATCGAAAGCGGGTTGGGCGACGTCTCGACCAGGCCGGTCGCGGGCGATTCCGACTGGTACGAAACGGCGGCCAGGGACGATGCCGATCTCGGCCTGAGCGGTGGGGTGGACCGCCTGACCAAGACCGAACTCACCGACGCCTTCGCACGGGTCGAGGCCCAGCTCAAGGCCCTGGTCGCGGCCGGAACCGAGGCCGACACTGTGTTCGCGGATGCAGGCTGGACGGCGCTCAAATCCGAAGAGTGGTTCGCCGATAACCTCGACGCGCTCAGCGGCCGCGCCAAGGCCTATATCGGGCTTGCGCCCACCGATCAGAGCCTGGCCGCCACCGCGCCCACGCTGGACGCCGTCGACAAGGTCGCGGCCTATGTCGAACTGACCGACATGTTGCTCGGCCAGGAAGCCCAACTCAAGGACGCCATCGCCCTGCGCACCAGGGAACAGGACGGCTATGACACAAATATGGGAACGGACGGCAACGATACGCTCACCGGCGGTGGCGGTGACGACATCCTGTTCGGCGGCACGGGCGACGATACCCTCACCGGCGGCGCCGGCGCCGATATCTTCAAGTTCCAGCTCAAGGGCGGATCGGACACCATCACCGACTTCACCCAAGGCGAAGACCTCATCGATCTGGCCAATATGGGCCTGACCTACAAGAACCTGACCTTCACCGAGAGCAAATCCCTGTCGGCAACCCCCGAAACAATCATCACCGCCGGCGACCAAACCATCACCCTCCTCGCCACCCCCGCCAACGATCTCAACGAAAACGTCTTTTTGTTCGGGTGAGGAGGGGGAGGCAAGGGCCGCCTAAGCGGCGGCCCGTTCTGTTTCCTTGGTCTGCAAACCGTGCAAAAAATCCACGGCGCGCTGGGCATGAGCGGCCGCCGTGAAGATCGCGCGCTTGTCGTTCCGGAGCACCTTGAGCCATGAGGCGATATAGGCGGCGTGATCCTCGCGGGGCTCGGGCGTCAATTCCAGATCGGCCGACAGGAAGGCCGAACCAAGCTCGGCCACCAACTCCTCGGCGGCGTAACCTTCATCGCCCCAGCGCTTGCGGCCGAAGTCGCGATCCAGGCGCGACGGGTGGCGCGTCCAGTGCGTGACCTCGTGGGCAAGGGTCGCATAGTAGGATTCCGCATCCCGGAATGCCTCGAAGGGCGGCATCTGCACAGTGTCGGACACGATGGCGTAGTATGCCCGGTTGCCGCCATGCCGAACATCGGCGCGGGTCGCGGCGAAGCACGCCACCGCACGCTCGATCCGCGCGACGGGATCAAGCCGGGGCTCGGCCAGGGTGTAATAGTGCGACGGCAGGCCTTCGATCTGCTCGACATTGAAGGCGGTGTAGCCCTTCATGAAGGGGATGTCGCGCTCCTCCTCCTCGCCGGTGTCGGCGTCGATCTCGGTGCGGGTGATCTTATTCGCATAGACGACAAGCGATCCCTTCTCGCCCTTGCGGACATGGCCGCCAAGCTCCTTGGCCTGGCGAAAGGTCATCCAGATCGGCGCGGCAAAGCCCCGCTCCACGGCCGCGCCCCACAGCATGAGCACGTTGATCCCATTGTACGGCTCGCCGTTGAAGCGTAGCGGCCTGGTGATCCGCCCGGCCGCATGCTCGGCGTTCCATGGCTTGAACCATGTCCGAACGCCCCTCTCCAGATCGGCCACGATCTTGTCGGTGACCCGGGTATAAACATCTGCCTTCATTGCCTTTCTCCTTTTGGCACTTCGCGTTTGCGCAGCGCGCTGCTGCTGCAAACGGACTAGCCACGCGGCAATGAGCGGGGGTCGGGCCGTCCAGGCCGGACGCGGGGAAAGGGGGATCACCCGGCCTGCACGAACCCTCCGAAGCCTTGGCGAAGGAGGGGGAGGAAGGTCGGGGAACGCCCCGCGTCCGCCCGAAGAGCAACGCAGGGCTTGGCCTTGACGGCCACGGGGCCGCAGGCCCCCAAAACAAGAAACGAAAAAACGGCCAAAGGCCGCTCAAGGGGCGGCCAGCCGCCCCATGCGCGAGGGATCGTCACCGAATGGCCAAGACCCTGCGCAGAGAAACGAAGCAGGGGCTCGGGGAGCGCCGTAGCCGCGAGTAGAGCCCGGTCCGGCTACGCCGGACGCGCCCTGCCCAGATTATCATGAGTTTAAAGCCGGATAAGAGAGGTATGTGAAGGTCCTACGGCGGTGTCATAGTGGAGTTTGGCGACCATGACTTAATGACCTTGAAATGGCTCTGTTTGCGAAAGCAGAAGCGAAATGCGAGAAGGCCATGATCGCGGCGGTCCTGCGACCATCAGCCTTATTGGACACCCTATTCTTCTTCACTGGGCCAGGCACCTCCTGTGCGAAGGTCGCCAATATGTTCCGATTGCTTCGGTATCTGCAGCGAAATACGCCAGTCCTTGTCTTTGCGTCGGCGCGAAGCAAACTCCACTCGCTGCAGGGTTTGAGTATCCTCAGATGAGTACTCGACCTTGTCTGCAGCATCAAGGCCGACAGTCTCAGCCTCTATCCAAAGCCCTACTGTGAGCATGACATCACCAAGCTGAATAGGCTCGTTGGTGGTCGTGAGGGTCACTGTCCCAGGGTACGGAAAACATGCTGTACGCATTACAGGTGGTTGTGCTTTCTCGATACCCTCAAATGGATCTGTAGCCTCTTGAACTTGGTGCCAAAGATCATTCAATGACCAGGTCGAACCAGTCTCGTCGTTACGAAATATCGGCGCGAACGGGTCGGTATTTTTTGGCAGCTCGAAGTCAACATCCGAGGAGTTTGGCATCTTCCAATCAAGTGATCGAAACTTCCGAATGCCGACTCGCGAGATAGCGCATGCCTTGTGCCAGAAGACCACGAAGTCTAGCTGCAGCAGTGAGTTGAAGTCCTCGATCCCAACATCTGAGATTTTTCGAAGAGATATGCCGTTATCGGTGGCGACCTTTTGGGCGTTCTTGGAAAACCCTGATGCGCTGACCGCAATCGTGTGGTCTGCACCTATTGCATGTTTCTTGGTGACAAGTTGTTCGATCCAAGTGACATCTTGAACGGTCCCTCTCCGCCGACATTCTATTGTGATGAGCATCTCGACGGTGCCTGTTTGCGAGCGGATGCTTGCATCGACCTCGCGCAGTCGGCCAGTGGTCTTGCACCTGATCCGATCTGGAGAGGTTACGGTTATTCCCCTAGGGCCAGCGTCTGCCTCAATGCGTGCAACCAAACGCTCGAATTCCTGCCATTCAGGGTCCTTTTGATGCCCGACGGTCATTTACTGCCACTCTTCTCATTCGCTCCCGCTTTAAGAAACATCGGGAAGAAGCTTTGTTGCGTCTTCACCTTGATGACGTCGTTGATGCTAATTGTATTGGCTTTCCGTCGTTCACCGCCAGCCGGAGTGATCACTTCCAGGTCGGGATTCTCGATGATTGCCGCATGTACGTCGTCGGCATGCGCCGGAGTGAGAGTCCGTCCGAAAAGTTTACGTTCTTGCCAAGCGCCTTAGCATCAACTTGATCATGGCTAGGCGGACCAAAGCGGTAGCGGTCCTGGCCAAGTTCTCGAAGTCCCGCGCGAGGCGTCGGTTGCGACTGATCCATGCCAGGGTTCTCTCGACGATCCACCGCTTGGCGATGACTGCGAAGCCTTTCTGGGCATCGGGGCGCTTGACGATCTCGACGCGCCAGGTGCCGGATTTTCCGGCGGCCTTGCGCACGCGGGGACCCTGGTATCCGGCGTCGGCGAAGATGACCTCGATGAACGGAAAGCGCCGCCGCAGCCGTTGGGACAAGACGCGCCCCGCGCCGTCCCGGTCCTGGATGTTCCCTGGATGGACCACCACATTGAGCAGCAGCCCCTGATGATCGGTCAACACGTGGCGCTTGATACCCTTGGTCTTCTTGCCCGCGTCATAGCCGACCGGATCAACCGACGGCCCCCTTTTGCGCCGGATTTGGCGCTCTGGCTGTCGATGATTGCCGCCGTCGGGCTGGCCTCGCGGCCCTCCTTTTCCCGCAAGGCCACGTAGAGGGCGTCGTGAATATGGTCCAGCGTGCCGTCCCAACTCCACAGGTCGAAATAGCCGTGCACCGTGCTTTTCGGTGGGAAGTCCTTCGGCAGATGCCGCCAGGGACAGCCGGTTTCCAACACGTACAAGAGGCCGTTCAC
>JANQGO010000047.1 GCA_028277285.1 Alphaproteobacteria bacterium
ATCGTTGCCAAGACCAAATCGAAACGCGCGACCTGCGCCGTCGCGCGTTCGCCAAAGGTCTTGGATGTTGCGCCTCTGCCTTCCGGAAGCCTGGTCCTGGTCGGGCTCGGCCCGGGCGGCAGCGCCATGCGCAGCCCGGAAGCCAGCCGCGCGATCGCCGCGGCGACCGACCTTGTCGGTTATGGTTACTACCTCGATCTCGCGGGACCGCTCGGCGCCGGCAAGGCGCGCCATGACTTCGCCCTGGGCGAGGAGGAAGCGCGCTGCCGCGCCGCTCTCGATCTGGCGGGCGAGGGCAAGCGGGTCGTCTTGCTGTGTTCCGGCGATCCCGGCATCTACGCCATGGCGAGTCTGACCTGGGAGTTGATCGATGAGGCGGCGGATCCAACGTGGCACGCCGTCGACATCGCCGTCATTCCCGGCATCTCCGCGCTCCAGGCGGCGGCATCACGGGCGGGCGCGCCGCTTGGTCACGACTTCTGCGCTATCTCGCTCTCCGATCTGCTGACGCCGTGGGAGGTCATCGCGCGCCGGGTGAAGGCGGCCGCCGACGGCGACTTTGTCGTCGCGTTCTATAATCCGGTCTCCAAGAAGCGCCGCCAGCACCTGGCGGACGCGCGCGATATCCTGCTCGACGAGCGGCCGGGCTCGACGCCGGTCATCATCGCGCGCCATGTCGGCCGAGACGGCGAGGCCGTCCGCGTGACCACACTTGAGACGCTGACGCCCGGCGATGCCGACATGATGAGCCTGGTCATGGTCGGCAGCAGCCAGACACGATGCTTCAACCGCGCCGGGCGGCCGGTCGTCTATACGCCGCGCGGTTATGCGGCCAAGCGGGGGGAGAGCGCGTGACCGTTCATTTCATCGGCGCCGGTCCCGGCGCGCCTGACCTGATCACCGTGCGCGGCCTGACCCTGATCCGTAAGGCGCCCGTCGTGCTCTACGCGGGCTCGCTGGTGCCGCCGGAGATCGTCGCCGAAGCGCCGGAGAACGCGGAGGTCGTCGATACCGCGCCGCTGCATCTCGACGAGATTATCGGCCTCATCGAGAAAGCGCATGGCGGGGGACATGATGTCGCGCGTGTGCACTCCGGCGACCCCTCGATCTATGGCGCGATTGCCGAACAGATGCGCCGTCTCGACGACCTCGGCATCCCCTATGACGTGACCCCCGGCGTGCCCGCCTTCGCCGCCGCGGCGGCAGCGCTCAAGACCGAGCTGACGCTGCCGGATATCAGCCAAACCGTGATCGCGACGCGCACGGCGGTGCGCGCAACCGCGATGCCCGAGGGCGAAGACCTGACCACGCTCGGCAAATCAGGCGCGACGCTCGCCATTCATCTCTCGGTCAACAACCTCGCGCGGGTCGTGCGTGAGCTCGTGCCGCTCTACGGCGAGGACTGTCCGTGCGTCGTCGCCTACCGCGTCACCTGGCCCGACGAAGAGATCCTGCGCGGCACGCTGGCTGACATTCGCGCGAAGGTGAAAGCGGCGGGGTTCACGCGCACGGCCTTGATCCTCGTCGGGCGGGTCCTCGCCGAAACGGACTTCCGCGACAGCCGCCTCTACGACGCCGAGCACCACCACGTCTTAAGGCCGCGCCAGAGCTGACTTACGTGATGAGGCCGGCCTTGCGGTAACCTTGAAGCCAGTGTTCCCGGTCTTCCTGGCGTTTGCACATGTTCATGTGCGTTTCCAGCGTGTTCTTGAATTTGTAGCCATCGGGCTGATTGCTCAGCCAGATGTCCCGCGCGTCCGCGGCGTCCTCCAGCCTGCCAAGCTGGGCGTAACACACGGCCAGCACGTCATACATGTAGAGCGGCGCGCTTTGCCAGCGCTTGAACGTCTTGACCGCATCAAGATAGGCGTGACGCATGTAGTGACATTCGACGACAACCTCCAGGTCCTGGTGCGCGGCATGGGGATCAAGACGCATGGCCTTTTCCAACCACATCAGTCCGGCGTTCATGTGGCCGGCATAGGTCAGCGTCGTGCCACGCGAATAGACGGCGAGATAGTCGTTGGGATTGAGGACGACGGCCGTGCTGGAATGGGTCTCTGCACGCTCGAAATCCCCGAGGACGGAGAATGTCAGGGCGGCGACCGCTTGGACGAGGGCATCTTTGCTGTCAGCCTCCAGGGCCTTCTGGGCGTAGTGACGGGCCAATTCCGCATGGCGATCGAGCGACACGGTCGGAGAAAAGATGTTGGTTGCGTAGACGTCGGCCAGCAGCGCAAAGGCTTCGGCATAGCCGGGCTCCAGCGCGAGAGCGTTTTCGAGCAGCTCGATAATGGGCGCGACATTCTCCTGGTCGCGATACCACAGCCAGCGCGCCTTAAGGACATACCCGAAGGCGTCCATGTTTCGGGAGACGGTGCGGACTTGCGGCGGGGTGTCCGCCGGTACTGACAAGGTCTTGGCGATGTCGTCCACCAACGCGCTTTCGATCGCGAAGATGTCCTCGAGAGCACCGTCGCGCCGCGCGTTCCAGATCTGATTGCCTGTGCGCGTGTCGATCATCTGAGCATTCACCGTGATCGTGGCGCCATCGCGTTTGACACTGCCCTCCACAACGTAGGCGACGCCGAGTTCACGACCGACATCCCAGATCTTCGGGCTCTTGCCCTGATAAGCGAAGGACGAACTGCGGGCGATGACGAAGAGGCCTCGGTGTCGGCTGAGCCCGGTGATGATGTCCTCGGCGATGCCGTCGGCGAGAAAGACCTGCTCGGGATCGCCTGAGCGGTTGGCGAACGCCAAGACGGCTATCGAGGGTTTGTCGGGAAGCGCCAACGGCAGGACCTTATCGTTCGGCGTCGCGATCTCATCGGACCAGTGCCAGAGCTGAACCGGCTCGGGCAGGGCGTCATCGGATCGCTCGCCACCTTCGATGAAACGGTGGTTCAGCTTGCCGGCGATTTGCGCGTGGACCGTGCCGGAGACACAGATACCACCAGGTTCGGCCAAGGCTTCCAGACGTTTGGCGACTCTCACAATGTCACCACCCAACGTGTCATCGCTGGCGGAAACGTCGGCCAGATCAATGCCGATCCTGAGGTCCATGCGCGCGCTTTTCGGCAGTCCCGCGTTGCGCCTCACCATGCCCCGCTGCACCGACACGGCCGTGGTGACGGCATCGACAACATTGGGAAATGCGATGACCACGCCGGCGCCTGCCTGTTTCATGATGCGCCCGCCATTGTGCAAGACCATGGGCTCGATGAGCTCTGAGCGGTGCGCCGCCAAAGCCTCTTCCGTGCCGGCCTCATCGGCTTCGACCAGGTGGGCAAAGCCGACGACATCGGCGGCCAGAACAGCGGCAAGCCTGCGTTCCACATTGTCCTCCTATTGCGAACGCACATGCGACGGCTGCTCTTATCTTAGAGCGGTTTTGGGCGCTAGGTCATATGATCGGTGAGCCAGTTGAGCGCGTCGTCAATGCTCTCAACCGTTGGGCCGTCGGGCATCGCCGGCCTGGTGACCATGACGACCGGCAGGCCCAGTGCACGGGCGGCCAGGATCTTGCCTTCGGTCGCCTTGCCGCCGCTGGCCTTGGTGACGACCGCGTCGATCCCCTCGCGTTTCATCAAGGTTTCCTCCGCGTCGGCCGGGAACGGTCCGCGGCCGACGATGACGGTGGCGGGAATGGGCAGAGGCGCCGCCGGTTGTTCTATCAGCCGCACGACGAACCGTGTGCCGTCGAGCCCGGCAAAACGGTCGAGATCGCGGATACCAAGTGTGAGAAAGACCGACTTGGCGCCGCGATGTGACAACGCCTCGGCGGCTTCCGCGGTATCGGCGACCTCGACCCAGTTATCGTCCGGCGCGCGCTGCCACATCTGACGCAGCAGCTTAAGGCGTGGCACCTCCAGATCATTGCAGGCGCGCGCCGCGTGGGCGGCGATCTGACTGGCGAACGGATGGGTCGCGTCGATCACGTAATTAATATGCATGTCCGATAGATAGTCTTTGAGGCCTTGGACGCCGCCAAAACCGCCGGTGCGAACCTCCCCCGGAACGGCTCGTGGCGAGCGCGTAACGCCGGCCAGCGATGTGATGAGATGAAGCTCCGGATGGGCCGTGGCGACGGCTTCGGCGAGGGCCGCGGCCTCGCCGGTGCCGCCCAGGATCAGCAGCCGTTCAGCCACCGGCTTCGCCGATCACCGCGCCCTGGCGGTCCACCACCAGCACGTCGACGGCAATGCCGCCGGAAAGTGTCGCCAAGGCCGTCTGCCGGGCACGCCCGGCAATCACATCGGCGATCGGCAGACCGTTCGCCGTCGCGATCTCCAGCACCTCGCCGGCCATGTGAGCGTCTCTGGCACGTTCGACGATCGGGGCAGAAGCGCCCATGGTCGTCAGAGCATCGGCCAGGCCGGCGATATCGACCTGACTGCGGCTGGAATGCAGATCCAGATGGCCGTCGGCGAGCTTGGCCAGTTTCGCGAAACCGCCGGCGATGGTGACCCGGGGCACCGGGTGGTTGCGGAGATACTTCAGCATGCCGCCGGCAAAGTCGCCCATGTCGATCAGCGCGCTGTCGTCGAGGCCGTAGCGCGCCTGGACCGTGGCCTCGGAGACCTTGCCGGTCGCGCCGGCGACGTGGTCGATGCCGGTGGCGCGCGCCACGTCGATGCCGCGGTGGATCGAGTGGATCCAGGCCGAGCACGAATAGGGGATGACGATGCCCGTCGTCCCCAGGATCGAAAGGCCGCCGACGATGCCCAGCCTGGGGTTCCAGGTCTGCTGAGCGAGCGCCTCGCCGTCCGGTACCGAGACCTCGATCGTGACATCCTCGGGCCCGCCCAGGCGTTCGGCGAGATCGGCGATTGTCTGGCGCATCATCTCGCGCGGTTTCGGGTTGATCGCCGGTTCGCCCGGCGGCAGCGGCAATCCCGGCTTGGTGATGGTCCCGACGCCCGGACCGGCCAGAAACGTGACGCCAGTACCCGGTTCACCTGGGGCGACGGTCACCACGATCTCGGCGCCATGGGTGACGTCGGGATCGTCGCCGGCATCCTTGATGACGGAAACGGTAGCGCTTTGCTCACTGGATTCCTGACGTTCGAGCGAAAAGCTCGGCTGCTCGCCCTTAGGCAGCGTGATGACGACGGGATCGCTGAAGCGCCCGGTCACCAGCGCGCCATAGGCCGCCGCCGTCGCCGCCGTGGCACAGGCGCCGGTGGTCCAGCCACGCTTTAGGGGACGATCCGGTTTGTCGCGCATGGGACAATTTTAGGATCAGCTTGTGCTGAGCGAAAGCAACAGCATATCTAGGCTTCGGCGAACGCCCGTAGTAGGTTGCCCGGTATGACAGACGTGCCTGAAACCCCTTCTGTGCTTGACTTGCCGGCCTTTGAGCCCGGCTGGGTCTGGCTTGTCGGCGCCGGTCCGGGCGACCCCGGCCTGATCACGCTGCTGGCCCACCATGGCCTCAAGAAGGCCGATGCGGTGGTCTATGACGCGCTGGTCGATGACCGCATTCTGGCGATGGCGCGGGCCGGGGCCGAGCTGATCTATGCCGGCAAGCGCGGCGGCAAGCCGTCGCCCAAGCAGCCGGACATCTCCAACCGCCTGATCCAGCTGGCGCGCCAGGGCAAACGCGTCTTAAGGCTGAAGGGCGGCGATCCCTTCGTCTTCGGGCGCGGCGGCGAGGAGGCGCTGGCGCTGGTGGCGGCCGAGGTGCCGTTCCGGATCGTGCCGGGCATCACCGCCGGCATCGGCGGTTTGGCCTATGCGGGCGTTCCGACCACGCACCGCGACACCAACCATACGGTCACCTTCGTCACCGGCCATGCCGCCGGTGGCGATGTCCCCGACACCATCGACTGGGCGGCGCTGGCCAGAGGCTCGGGCGCCATCGTGCTCTACATGGCGTTGAAGCATCTCGACCATATCGCGGGCGAACTCATGATCGGCGGCTTGGCGGCCGATACGCCGGTCGCCGTCGTGTCGAACGCCTCGACCACCCATCAGCGTGTCCTGGAGACCCGGCTCGCCGATGCCGCCGATGACGTTGTGGCGCATGGGATCGAGGCGCCGGCGATCGTCGCCATCGGCGAGATCGTGCGGCTGCGCGACGGTCTCGACTGGCTTGGCGCGCTCGATGGCCGCGTCTTGAAACCCGACCCCCTGGGACTGAGGGCCGACCGCCGCGTCGGCTGAGGGCGCCTGTTGACCGCACCGGGCCTGATCATCGCCGCCCCGGCGTCGGGCTCGGGCAAGACGGTCCTGACCCTTGCCATTCTGCGCGCGCTCAAACGGCGCGGCCTTGACGTCCGCTCGTTCAAGACCGGGCCCGACTACATCGACCCGGCGTTTCACGGGGCCGCCACGGGCAGGCCGGCGCCCAATCTCGATCCCTGGGCGATGCGCGAGACGACATTGCAGGCCGAAGCGCGGCGCGTGTCCGGCGACGGCAACATCGTCATCGGTGAAGGCGTGATGGGTCTGTTCGACGGCGCGCTTGACGGCACCGGCTCCACGGCCGATCTGGCGGCGCGGTTCGCCTGGCCGGTCGTTCTGGTGATCGACGTGCGCGGGCAGGCCGCCTCGGCCGCGGCGACCCTGGCAGGGTTCGTCAACTTTCGTTCGGATGTCCGGATCGCCGGCGTCATCTTCAACCGTGTCGGCGGTGACAGCCATGCGGAACTGCTGCGTGATGCGGTCGTTGACCGAGTGCCAGTTGTCGGCACGGTGCCGCGCGACCGGCGCCTTGTTCTTCCCGAACGTCATCTCGGTTTGGTGCAGGCAGGGGAGCACGGCGATCTCTCACGGTTTCTCGACGCGGCAGCCGACATCATCACCGATACGGTTGACCTGGATGCACTCATTGCTTTGGCGGCGCGACCGGCGTTGGAGACCGGTGCCGGTGAAAACGCGGCCCTGCAGCCATTGGGACAGCGTATCGCGGTTGCTCACGACGAGGCGTTTGCCTTTGCTTATCCGGGCGTGCTCGACGGATGGCGGCGGGCAGGGGCGGATCTGACCTTCTTCTCGCCGCTCGCCGATCAGGCGCCGGATGAGACCTGTGATGCGGTCTATCTGCCCGGCGGTTATCCCGAACTGCATGCCGGCCGCCTCGCTGCCAACGATGTCTTCCTGGACGGATTGAGAGAGGCAGCCGAGCGTCGGGCCTTTGTGTTCGGCGAGTGCGGCGGCTTCATGGTGCTGGGCGAGACACTGACCGATGGCGACGGCAAGGCCCATGGGATGGCCGGCCTGTTGCCGGTCGCGACATCGTTCGCCGCGCCCCGGCTTCACCTCGGTTACCGCCGCCTCAGACTACTCTCCGAGTGTCCTCTTGGCGTGACGGGCGGCGGGTTTCGCGGTCACGAGTTTCACTATGCCGCGGAGATCAAGAGCGGCGGCGATCCGTTGTTCTCGGTTACCGATGCGCGGTGCATCGATCGTGGCGAGACCGGTTCGCGCGTCGCCAGTGTCGCCGGATCGTTCCTGCATCTGATCGACGGCGACGACAGCTGATCAACGGTCGCGGCCGCCTTCCCGATCCGGGTTCGCGGCGCCGCCGCCGGCCAGTTCGTCGAACAGGTTCTGCATGACGTCGTTGAAGCCTGACCCTTCGCCCGTCTCGTCGCCGATCTCGAAGATCTCGAAACCGTCCGACGCGGCGTCACTTGTCGAGGCGTCGACCAGGGGACGCGACGGCATGCCGGTCAGGCTCCGGTTCATGAAACCGGCCCAGATCTGGGCCGGCAGGCCGCCGCCGGTGACGTCGTTGGTGGGCGTGCCGTCATCGTTGCCGACCCACACGCCGGCCACCATGTCGCGGGTCAGACCGATGAACCAGGCGTCGCGGAAGTCGCTCGACGTGCCGGTCTTGCCGGCGACCGGCCGGTCGAGCTGCGCGGCGCGGCCGGTGCCGCTCTGCACGACCGCCGTCAGCATGTCGGTCATCGCGGCGACGGTCTGCGGCTCCAGGACCTGTTTGCCGGAGAGAGCGTAGCGGCTGTAGAGCACCTGGCCCGAACGGGTGCGGATCTCCAGGATCGCATACGGCCAGACTTCGCGGCCCTGGTTGGCAAGCGTCGCGTAGGCGGCCGTCAGTTCCAGCGCGGTCACCTCGGCCGTACCCAGGGCCAGGCTGGGCAGGGGCTGCAGATCGGCCTTGATGCCCAGCCGGTGCGCCATGGCGACCACGTTGGTCATGCCGGTCGACCAGGCGGTCTGCGCGGCCACCGTGTTGACTGATTGGGCGATGGCCTCGCGCAGCGTCATCGGGCCGGCGTATTCGCCGCCGAAATTGCCGGGGCTCCAGCCTTCGATCTCGACCGGGCCGTCGAACACCTGATCGTTGGGCTGCCGGCCGGCTTCGAGAGCGGCGAGATAGACAAACAGCTTGAACGCGGAACCGGGCTGGCGCAGCGCCTGGGTTGTGCGGTTGAACTGGCTGGTGCCGTAGTCAAGACCGCCGACCATGGCGCGTACCGCGCCATCGGGTGCCATGGCGACCAGCGCCGCCTGGCTGACGCCGCGTTCATCGCCCGATGCGGCCAGCGCCTCGACGATCGTCGCCTCTGCCGCGCTTTGGGCCATAGGTTCAAGCGTCGTCACGATGATCAGATCCTCACGCGCCGGGCCCACATAGTCGGCGGCACGCGCCATCACCCAGTCGGTCGCGTAGCGCACATCATCGCCGTGGCTGACGAGAGCCGCGGGCTCGGCCGGCTCGGCAACCGCGATGGCGGCGCTTTCTTCATTCAGGTGGCCGGTAGCCACCATGCGGCTGAGCACGATGGCGGCGCGCGCCTGGGCCGCTTCCAGGTCGTTGATCGGCGCCAGGCGCGAGGGCGCCTTCAAGAGGCCGGCGATCATGGCCGCCTCGGCCAGGTCGAGCTCGACCGCCGGCTTGTCGAAGTAACGCTGGGCCGCCGCGTCGACGCCGAAGGCGCCGGCGCCCAGATAGACCCGGTTCAGATAGATGGCGAGGATCTGTTCCTTGGTGAACTGACGCTCCAGCCAGATCGCCAGCATCGCTTCCTGCACCTTGCGCTTGAACGAACGCTCCGGCGTCAGGAACAGGTTCTTGGCGACCTGCTGACTGATCGTGCTGCCGCCCTGCACGATGGCGCCGGCGCGAATGTTGGCGACCATGGCGCGCGCGATGCCGATCGGATCGATGCCGACGTGATCGAAGAACCGCCGGTCTTCGGTTGCGATGACCGCATCGATCAGGTGTTGGGGAAGATCCTCGTAGTGCAGGGCGTTGCCGTGCAGTTCGCCATAGTTGGCCAGCACCGTTCCGTCCATGGCGACAACGGTGACGCCCGGCCGGCGATCGGTCGCCAGCGTCGACGGGTTGGGCAGGTCGAGCGCGTACCAACCCAGCAACAGGCAAAGCGCGATGCCGCCCCAGATACCGACAACCAGAAAACCGCGCAGCACGCGGCCCAGCAGCGACCGGCGTTTCCTGGCCTTCTTCGGCGGCGCCTTTTTGGCAGCGGACTTTTTCGCTGCCGCTTTCTTTTTGGCCGTTGACGTCGGCCGGGCGCGGCCGGGCTTTTTGGTCGGCTTTTTTGCCATCAATCAGATCATCACAGGCTGCGACTGGGACCTAAGACACGGAAACAACGGGCAAAAGAAGGCGTTTCGATGACGCCCGCCATACCATTCCGCTCATCGGCGGCAGAACGGATCGCCACCGTGCCGACTAGATATCGAGGTTGGTGACCTTAAGCGCGTTTGTCTGGATGAAATCACGACGCGGCTCGACGACATCGCCCATCAACGTTTCGAAGAGCGAGTCCGCGTCGGCGGCGTCCTTGACCTGGACCTGCAGCATGGTGCGCGCCTCGGGGTCCAGCGTCGTTTCCCAGAGCTGTTCCGGGTTCATTTCGCCGAGCCCCTTGTAGCGCTGCACCGACGCACCCTTGCGCCCCAGTTCCAGCACGGTGTCGAGCAGACCGGTCGGACCTTGGATCGTTGTCGGCTTGTCCTTTTTGACCAGCTCGCCTGGGTGGGCATAGGTCGCCTGCAGGTCTTCGGCCATTTCGTTGAGTCCACGCGCCTCACCGGAGGCGATCAGCGGACCGTCGACAGCGTGGGTCTCGGTGACGCCGCGCACGGTACGTCGGAAGATGAGACCGCCATTGCCGTCGGACTCACCGGACCAGCCGCGTTCGGTTTCCGGCGACAGGTGGTCCAGGCGTTTAGCGATGTAATCGGCGGCCTGGCCGGCGACGTCGGGGTCGCCCAGGACGTCCGGATTCAACACGCCGGCGATCGCCGTCTGCTCGGCGACCAGAAGCGGCAGGCGCCGGGTCAGCGCGCGCATCAGATGGGCCGCCTGACGCGCACGATCGACCATCTCGCGTAGTTCGTTGCCCGCGACCTGGCGGCCGTCATGATGCATGAAGACCGCCTCTTCGAGGCCCATGTCGATCAGGTAGTCTTCATAGGCGCGCTCGTCTTTCAGGTAGACCTCGCTGGAGCCACGCTTGACTTTGAACAGCGGCGGCTGAGCGATGTAGAGATAGCCGCGTTTGATGATCTCCGGCATCTGGCGGAAGAAGAACGTCAGAAGCAGCGTGCGGATATGGGCACCGTCGACATCGGCGTCGGTCATGATGACGATCTTGTGGTAGCGCAGCTTCTCGATGTCGAAATCGTCGGTGCCGATGCCGGTCCCCATGGCGGTGATCAGCATGCCGATCTGGTCCGACGACAGCATCTTGTCGATGCGCGCGCGTTCGACGTTCAGGATCTTGCCGCGAAGCGGCAGGACCGCCTGGTTCTTGCGGTCGCGCGCCTGTTTGGCCGAACCGCCGGCCGAGTCACCCTCGACGATGAAGAGCTCGGCCTTGGCGGGATCGCGCTCCTGACAGTCGGCCAGCTTGCCCGGCAGGTTGGCGATATCGAGCGCGCCCTTGCGCCGTGTCAGGTCACGCGCTTTGCGCGCGGCATCGCGTGCCGCCGCCGCCTCGACGCATTTGGAAACGATGATCTTGGCTTCCGCCGGATGTTCCTCGAACCACTGACCGAGCTTGTCGCCGACGATTTGCTCGACGACGGGCCGGACCTCCGAGGAGACGAGCTTGTCCTTGGTCTGGGACGCGAACTTGGGATCCGGCACCTTGCAGGAGAGGATGCAGGTCAGACCCTCGCGCATGTCTTCGCCGGTCAGGTTGACCTTCTCGCGCTTCAAGAGACCTGTCTCCGCCGCATAGTTCTGGATCGTGCGCGTCAAGGCGCCGCGATAACCGGAAAGGTGGGTGCCGCCGTCGCGCTGCGGGATGTTGTTGGTAAAGCACAGCACGTTCTCGTGGTAGCTGTCGGTCCACTGCATCGCGACCTCGACCGAAACGCCGTCCTTGTCGTCGGCGAACCAGATGGGATCGGCGTGGACGCTGGACTTGTTGCGGTCGAGATAGCGCACGAAGGCCTCGACACCGCCCTCGTAGTGGAACTCGACCTCGACCCGCTCCACCGTTCGTTCGTCGACCAGGCGGATCTTGACGCCGCTGTTGAGGAACGCCAGTTCGCGCAGGCGATGTTCCAGGACGTCGTAATCGAACTGGATGTTGCTGAAGGTCTTGGGCGATGGCGTGAACGTGATGCGCGTGCCCGTGCGACCGCCTTCGGCTTCGCCGGTGACGGCAAGCGGCGCTTCGGCTTCGCCCAGGTGGAACCGCATGGTGTGTTCCTCGCCGCCGCGCCAGATGGTCATGTCCAAGACGTCGGAGAGCGCATTGACGACGGAAACGCCGACACCGTGGAGGCCGCCGGAGACCTTGTAGGAGTTGTGGTCGAACTTACCGCCGGCGTGCAGGCGGGTCATGATGACCTCGGCGGCCGACACGCCTTCCTCCTCATGGATGTCGGTCGGGATGCCGCGGCCGTTATCGGTAACGGAGACCGAGCCGTCCGGGTTCAGCATCACGTCGATTGTGTCGCAGTGACCGGCCAGCGCTTCGTCGATGGCGTTGTCGACCACCTCGAACACCATGTGATGCAGGCCGGTGCCGTCATCGGTGTCGCCGATATACATGCCCGGACGTTTTCGGACGGCGTCGAGGCCCTTCAGCACCTTGATGGATTCGGCGCCGTAGTCCTGGGCAGCCTGGTCACTCATACCGATGGTCCTTTCTGATCGCTCGGGGCGACGTCGGCGTCGTTGACGCGGTAAAACTGGGCGCGGCCTTGAAGGCCGTCGAACTGGTCCTCGTCGGTGCCGGTGATCCAGACCTGCAGGCCGAGCGTCAGGATCTCGTCGAAGAGCGCGCCACGGTGCTCGTCGTCCAGATGGGCGGCGACGTCGTCAAGCAGCATGACCGGCGGACGCCGGCGCGCCTCCAGCCGGGCGGAGGCAAGCAGGATGGCGATCACCAGGGCTTTCTGCTGGCCGGTCGAACACAGGCCCGCGGCGACACCCGTATCGCCATGGTGCACGGCCAGGTCCGACTTGTGCGGCCCGTCGGCGGCGCCGCCGGTTTCCGCGTCACGCGGCCGGCTCTCGGCGAGCTGCGTCTGGAAGGCGTGCTCAGCCTCCACCGCGGGCATGGTGGCCAGCCACTGTTCCAAGGTGCCGTCGATGTCCAGATGGGCGCCGGGAAACGGCCCGGCGGCATGATCGAGCTCGCCGGCAAGCCGTGCGGCGACCTCGCGTCTCGCCGCTGCGACCGCGATGCCGTTCTCGGCCATGGTCTCTTCCAGGGCGGCAAGCCAGACGGGATCGCGCCCGCCCTCGCGCAGCAGCCTGGCGCGCTCGCGCATGGCGCGCTCATAGGCACCTATGCGCCGTGCATGCAAGGGATCATGGCCATAGACAATGCGGTCGAAAAAGCGCCTGCGGCCCGACGCGGACTCGCGGAACAGCCCGTCCATGGCGGGTGTCAGCCAGACCAGGCCCATGACCTCGACAAGCCCCGACTGGCCGCGCTGGGTTTCGCCGTCGATGCGCACCACCCGGCGTTCGCTCTCGCCGTCGGGATCGGCCCCGGTGCCGACGCGGACCGGACCGGCCGGAGTCGAAACGGTTGCCGCCACCGCCCAAGTGCCGGTCCCATCCAGGCGCGCGAGATCGCCAAGCTTGGCGCCCCTTAACCCGCGGCCGGGCGAGAGATAGGAGATGGCTTCCAGGAGATTGGTCTTGCCGGCGCCGTTGGGTCCGGTCAGCACCACGGGCGCTGTCTCGACGGCCAGCTTGAGCCCGGCGTAACCGCGGTAATCCGTCAGCTTAAGCTCGGTAAGCGCAACCGGCGCGCCGGTTGTTTGGGCCCATGGTGTCGCTGTTGCCATAAGGTCTGCTGAACCGTTGCCTAAACCCGCATCGGCATCAGCACAAAGAGCGTCGTCGGGTCGCTGGTGTCGCGCACAATGGTCGGCGACACCGCGTCCGCCATCGAGAACTGGATCCGCTCGCCGTCGATATGGCTCGTCATATCAAGCACATAGCGGGAATTGAAGCCGATCTCCAGGCCCGGCCCGGCAAATTCGACGGGCAGTTCCTCCTCGCCCGACGCGCTGTCGGGGCTGTTGGCCGAGAGCATCAATTTATCGCTATCCAGCGCCAGCTTGATCGAGCGCGACTTGTCGGTCGAGATCGCCGCCATGCGGTCGACCGCGTCGATAAACGGCCGGCTGTCGATCTCCAGCATCTTGTCGTTGTTCTGCGGGATCACCCGCTCGTAGTCGGGGAAGGTGCCGTCGATCAGCTTGGTGGTCAGAACCACGGTGTCGAAGGTGTAGCGAATCTTGGTGTCCGACATGTCGATCTGGACGGCACCGTCCATCTCGTCGATCAGCTTCCTCAATTCGCCGATCGCCTTGCGCGGCACGATGACGCCCGGCATGCCGTCGGCGCCGTCCGGCAGGTCGGAATCGACCCGGGCCAGGCGGTGACCGTCGGTCGCAACGGCGCGCAAGGCCTGGCCCTCTTCGGCGTCGGCGCAGTGCAGATAAATGCCGTTCAGGTAATAGCGGGTTTCCTCGGTCGAGACGGCAAAGCGCGTCTTGTCGATCAGGCGGCGCAGCTCGCTTGCCGGCAGCGCAAAGTGGTGGCTGAATTCGCCGCCCGACATGACCGGAAAGTCCTCCGGCGGCAGGCAGGGCAGGCGAAAGTTGATACGCCCGCAGGTGATCTCCAGACGGCCGGCGTCGCCGGTCGTGTCGAGCGCCACCTCCGCGCCATCGGGCAGCTTGCGGCAGATGTCGTAGAGCGTGTGGGCGGGCGCGGTGGTCGCACCGGCTACGGCGAGCTCGGCCGGCACCGCCTCAACCACCTCCAGATCCATGTCGGTGGCGGTCAGGCGAAGATTGCCGTCCTCGGCCTCCAGCCGCACGTTCGACAGGATCGGGATGGTGTTGCGCCGTTCGACAACACTCTGCACATGGGCCAGCGCCCTCAACAGGACGGCGCGCTCGATGGTCAACTTCATGGGACAAACCTGCGCGTTGCTAATGGTTGCCGCTGCCCGCAAACCACCCGTTCGCTGCGCCCGAAACTGGGCGCGAACGGATGGCGTACGGCAGGGCCGGAAACAATCGAATGAGATTAGCAGACAAGGACGCCCGCCGCCAGTTTTACGGCCCTGGCGGCGGTGTCGTAAGTTATTGAAATAACTTAGTTTTCCAGCATGCGCTCGAGAAGGTCCACATCCTCGCGGAAGGCGGGGTCCTGGCTCTTCAATTGTTCGACCTTGCGCACCCCGTGCATGACCGTTGTGTGGTCTCTGCCGCCGAATTTTCGGCCGATTTCCGGCAGCGAGCGCGACGTCAGGCGCTTGGCCAGATACATGGCGATCTGGCGCGGCCGGGCGATCGCCCGCTGCTTGCGGGCCGACACCATGTCGGCCATGCGGATATTGAAGTGCTCGGCGACCTTCTTCTGGATTTCCTCGATCGTGACCCGGCGGTCCTGGGCTCTCAGGAGGTCGCGCAGCAGCTCCTGGCTGGATTCCAGGGAGACCGGGCGCCCGACCAGTTGGGCATGCGCGGTGATGCGGTTCAAGGCGCCCTCGAGCTCACGGACATTCGATGTGATCTTGTGGGCCAGGAACTCCATCACCCGGCGCGGCACGTCGACATCGCTGATCTGGGCGTTCTTGGCCTCCAGAATGCCGAGCCTGAGCTCATAGTCGGTCGGGTGGATATCGGCCACAAGGCCCCAGCCCAGCCGGGAGCGCAGGCGCTCCTCCATGTTATCCAGGTCGGACGGCGAACGGTCGCCGGAGATCACCACCTGGCGGTTCTGGTCGACCAGGGCATTGAAGGTGTGGAAGAACTCCTCCTGCGTCGCGTCGCGCCCGCCGATGAACTGCACGTCGTCGATCATCAGCACGTCGACCGAGCGGAACTGTTCCTTGAAGGCCATGGTGTCCTTGGTGCGCAGGGCGCGCACGAACTGGTACATGAACTTCTCGGCCGAGAGATAGATGAAGCGGCGCTGCGGCGTGCGGTTCCGTATGTGCCAGGCGATCGCATGCATCAGGTGTGTCTTGCCGAGCCCGACCCCCCCGTAAAGGAACAGCGGA
>JANQGO010000087.1 GCA_028277285.1 Alphaproteobacteria bacterium
CCGCTATAGAACCAGACGTCGATGCCCATCTGCTCGGCCGCGCCGATGAAGCGCTGGGTCCGCGCGATACCGCCGAGTGCCGCGATGTTGACGACCAGCGCGTCCGGCGCGCCGAGCGCCGCGGCGCGGCGCAGGTCGGGCGGATGCGCGGAGAACGGGATCGCGGTGTGGCGCCTGAGCTTCGCCATCTCCTCGAAGCTGCCGACCGGCTCCTCCCAGTTGCGGATGTCCAGCGGCTCGATCTCGCGAGCGATGCGGATCGCCGTCGCAACGGAATAGGCCATGTTGGAATCGAGCCGGATCATAGCGTCGTCGCCCAGGCGCTCGCGTAGCATCCGCACGACAGCGACCGACAGCGCGGGATCCGCAAACGAGATCTTGCCTTCAAAATACGTCGAGCCGTGTGCTTCCCGCATGGCCACGCAATAGTCGGCGACGGCTTCCGGGCTCGCCTCGCCACCCCTGCCGTCTTTCACGGCGCGGTAGGCGAAGTATTCGGTGAACGGAATGGCGGTCCGCACGGCGCCGCCCAGCAGGGTCGAAACCGGCGCGTTCCACGCCTTGCCGCGCAGATCCCACAACGCCACCTCGATCGCGCCGAAAGCACGAAGGGCGCTGGCGTCATCGGTGTTGGCACTGGTCCTGACCTCCGGCAGGCAGCGCGCCTCCGCGCCGGCGATATCGAGCGCATCGGTGCCGATCAGGCGTTCGGCAAAGCCCTCGATCGTCGCGGCTTCGTTATGGGACGGCGCCTCGCCCAGGCCGACGAGACCGTCATCGGTCTCAACCTCGACGATGGTTTTGGAGAAACCGGGATGTTCGCCCAGCGCCCAGATATAGGGCGCCTCCAGCGGCAGGTTGACCGGGGTGGCGCGGATCGCGGTGATCTTCATGGCCGGATGTCCGTTGTTGCGAGCACCGGCGCCAACAGTGCGGCGGCGTAGAGACGGCGCTCATCGTCAAAGCGTTGGGGCGGCCGCGCGGTCCACCGATCCAGCACGTCGGCGTCGACCGGCTCGCCAAGTTTCGACGCCATGGCGGCGGCGCCTGACTCGCGCAGGCCAAAGGCGTCGCGCCGCGCGGTCATCGCCTGACGCAAGCCCTCCTGGTCGGCATTGAGTATCGCCAGGTTGGCCGCACACCCGGCGCGGCCCGCGGCGGCGGTCTTGTAATTGCGCGCGCGGGTGATCTCCGGATAGGCGCCCGGGTGTCTTGATTCGAGGCGCAGATGAAACATCGAACTGCGCGCCGCCTGCGCCGTTCCCATCACGGCGACCCAATCACCGGCGGCGTGCCAGGCCTCCAGCGCCTTGTCGTAGAACTGCGCCGCCCCATCGCGGTTGTCATCGGCGGCGGCCAGCGTGCCGAGAGCGTCCAGGCTCGCGGCGCGGCGCGGGTCGTTCGGCGCGAAGGCCTCCGTCATGTCATTGGCGGCGCGCCACAGACGGCCGGCGTCATCGTGGTCGCCGTTTGCGAACAGCGTGCGCGCCCGCACCATCCACTGTTCCCAAAAATGGTCGCTCAACAGCCAGAGCATCAGCCGCCGAGGTAGGCGCGCTTCACGTGCTCATGCTCGTGCAGTTCCGCGGCCGGACCTTCCAGCGCGACGCGGCCGGTCTCCATGACATAGGCATAGTCGGCGATCTTCAGCGCCAGTTCCGCGTTCTGTTCGACCAGCACCACGGGCACGCCGCGCTCGTGGATCTCGACCACGATCTTGGCGATCTCCTGCACCAGCACCGGTGACAGACCGATTGACGGTTCGTCGAGCAGCAGCAGTTTGGGTGCCGCCATCAACGCGCGTCCCATGGCCAGCATCTGCTGTTCGCCGCCCGACAACGTCTTGGCGTATTGCGGGCGCCGTTCCTTCAGCCTCGGGAAGTGATCGAAGACCTCGTCCAGATCGCGTTTGATCTTGTCCTTGTCCCTGCGCAGGTAGGCGCCGGTCATCAGGTTCTCAAGCACGGTAAGCTCGGGGAAGACGTGACGGCCTTCGGGCACCTGCGCGATGCCGCGCGCGACGATCTTTTCCGGCGGCAGTTTGTCGATGCGCTCGCCCTCGAACAGGATCTCACCGGCCGACGCGCGCACCAGGCCGGAGATCGTGCGCAGCGTGCTGCTCTTGCCGGCGCCATTGGCGCCGATCAGCGTGACGATGCTGTCGGCGTCCAGATGCAGGCTGACGCCTTTGACCGCCTGCACTTTGCCGTAGTGGACCTCCAGGTCCTTGATCTCGAACAGCATGATTGCCCTTGCCCAGAAAACTTCGTGCCAGCCTTCGTTATACCGCGTCGATCACGCACGATTAAACCATTGCCTTCGTGTCACCGTGACGCCGACATGTCGTTCGACGCGCGAACCGGCAGGTCGCGCCATGCCCAGATGATCGTGGCGATCGTTATCACCGCGCAGACGATCAAGACATAAGCCGGCGCCATGTCGCCGGCGTCGCGGCTGATCAGGTAGCTCGCGATCAGCGGTGTGGTCCCGCCCAACGCGGCAAGGCCGACATTGTAGGAGATAGAGAAGCCGCTCATGCGTACGTTGGGTGGGAACAACAGGGCCATGGTCGTCGCGAACACACCGCTGAAGGGCGCAATGAACAGGACCAGGCCGAACTGGCCGAGAAACGACAGCACGGGATCGCGGTGATCGATCAGCCAGAACATGGGCCAGGCGACGATCAACCCTGCCACGGTCGTCACCAGCAGAACCCACCGAATGCCGAAACGGTCACCGAGCAGGCCACCGACCACCACAAGTCCGGTGTAGACAACCATGTTGATCGTGTTGATGTCGAAGGCGTCGGCCTTGGGATCGCCGACCACACGGGTGATGTAGGTCGTCAGGTAAACGAAGGTCAGATAGAAACCGCCGGCGGAGAACGCTGAGATGCCAATCGCCTGGATCATCTGCCGGCCGTGCGATGTGATGGCCTCGCGCGGCGGCCCCTTGTACCAGGGCACATCGATGTCTGGCGGCTGGTAGCTTTCCGACAGGGCTTGGCGGCGAATGACGTAGCCGCACAGGGCGATGACGGCGCCGCACAGGAAGGGGATGCGCCAGCCCCAGTCGGCGACCGCCGCGGCGTCAAGCAGGCCGGTGACCAGGGAACCGGCGCCGGAACCCAGCAAGAACCCGACGCCGACGCCAAAGTAGGACCAACTGCCGGTCACGCCGCGCCGTGTTGCCCGGGCGGCCTCGACCGTCAACGTGATGGCACCGGTCATCTCGCCGCCGACGGAAAGGCCCTGCAACAGTCTCAGCGCGATCAGGATGACCGGCGCCCAAACGCCGATATCGTCGTAAGTCGGCAACACACCGATAAGCGTCGTCGGACCGGCCATCACCAGTATCGAGACAATCAGCGCACGTCGCCGGCCCATGCGATCGCCAAGATTGCCGAACAGGACCGCACCGACCGGACGCGCCACGAAGCCGACCGCAAAGACGCTGAACGAGGCGATGATGGAGGCGGCGGGATCGTCGCTGGGAAAGAACTTGAAGCCGATCGTCGCGGCAAAGTAACCGTAGATCGCGAAGTCGTACCATTCGAGCGCGTTGCCCACCATGGTCGCCAGGCGACCGCGGCTGATTGATGTCGTGCTCACACCCGTTCTCATCGCTATCTGATAGGGATGCCGCGCCCGCGCATTCGTTCAGGCACAAGGTTCAACGCCTAAACTAGGCGCTACCGTCGGTAGCGGCAAGGTGAGGTGGCACGCGCACCTGTAGCCCTGAACAATTTCTGCCGGCGCGATTGCATGCCGCCAGATCCTCGACCACCATCGCCGGCCGACAACCAGTTGCGAACAGGTGGCAAGGCAAGGCATGACAGACGCTAACGAGAGCTTCCAGGCAATACCCATCTTCCGCATCTTCGATGTCGACAAGGCGCGCGAATTCTACCTCGGCTTTCTCGGCATGACCGTGGATTGGGAACACCGTTTTGAAGACGGTGCGCCGATCTACATGCAGGTATCGCGCGGCTCGCTTCGGCTGCACTTGAGCGGACATCACGGCGATTGTTGTCCGGGCTCGACCGTCTATGTGCAGACGACCGGTCTCGAAGACTTCCACCGCGACGTCACGGGCAAGGGCTACGCCTTCATGCGCCCCGGCCTGGACGACGCGCCCTGGGGCGGAAAGATCATGGAAGTGATCGACCCTTTCGGTAACCGCCTTCGGTTCTGCGGCACCTAGAGCGGATCGCGTGAGTCCGCTCTCGATCTGCTCTAAACGGGCGTGCCCAGATAGGCCTCGACGACCTCCGGATTGGCGCGGATGGCCTCGGGGGCGCCTTCGGCCAACAGGCTGCCGAAGTTGAGCACCGTGATGTTTTCGCACAGCCCCATCACCGCCTGCATGTCGTGTTCGACCAGCAGGATGGTGACACCGGAGTCCCGCACCTGGCGGATCAGCTCCATCATGCGCCGGGTCTCTTCCGGGTTCATGCCGGTGAACGGCTCGTCGAGCATCAGAAGTTTCGGTTCGGTGGCAAGCGCGACCGCGATGCCGAGCGCGCGCTGCAGGCCGTGGGGCAGGTTGGAGCAGAGCTCGTCCTTCAGTGCCGAGAGGTCCATGAAGTCGAGGATCTCGTCGACCCGCGCCCTGGCGCTCGCCTCGCGGTCTTTCTTGAGGCCGAACAGCACACTGAACGGATCGATGCGCGCTGTCAGATGACAGCCGACCAGAACGTTGTCGTAGACGCTGAGCTCGTGAAACAACGTCGTCGCCTGGAACGTGCGGACCAGCCCAAGCTCGGTGATGGCGCTTGTCTTCATGCCGGAGATGTCGCGGCCGTCATAGACGACGCGCCCGGCGCTCGGCTTGTAATAGCCGCTGATGACGTTGAACGTCGTCGTCTTGCCCGCGCCGTTGGGACCGATCAGGCCGTGAATGGCGCCCGCCTCGATCTGAAAGCTCAGATTGTTGACGGCCGTCAAGCCACCGAAGCGGCGTGTCAGACGATCGACCTCAAGCAGCGTCATGGTTCCCCCTAGAGCGGATCGCGATCAATCAGAGCCACTGAGCGGCTCTGATTGATCGCGTGAATCCGCTCTCGATCAAATAGTTAGAGCAGATTCACGCACTCTATCTGGATCGCAAGCGATTCAGATAGAGTGCGATCTGCTCTAGACCAAGGGTCCTTATAGCAAACTTGCATGACGACGGAACGCCACGCTTGCGGGAGGCTCGTGTTCAGCCCGTGACGATCAGGTTGACGCCGGCGGTTTCGAGCCGGCGGGCATAATCCAGCGGCAGTTGCTGGTCGGTCACCAGAACGTCGATGTCCTCGAAGCCGGCGACCCGGACCGGCGCGCGCCGGTTGATCTTTGCGTGGTCGGCGACGACGACGGCGCGTTGCGCGTGACGGATGACGGCGCTGGAGAACTCGGCTTCGTCGACATAGTAGTCCATCAAACCGGCATCCAGATCGACCGCGGCAATCGACAGGATGGCGGTGTGCACCTGAAACCGCTCGACGAAACGAATGGCTTCATGGCCCAGCACGGCGCCGTCATCGGCGCGGATCTCGCCGCCGGCAATGTAGACCCGGTTGCCGTTGCGCGAGGCCAGCGTGCGCGCGATGTCCGCACAGTTGGTGGCGACCAGCAGGTCGCGGTGGCCGGTCAGCGCGCGCGCCACATAGGCCGTCGTGGTGCCGGTATCCAGCATGACGGATTCGCCGTTTTCGATCAGGCCGGCGGTGGCCTCGGCGATCGCGCGCTTGGCCTCGGCATGCTCGTCCATGCGCTGGCGGAACGCGCTTTCGCGCAGCGGCTCCGGCAACGCGACGCCGCCGTGCACCTTGCGAACCAGACCGCGCGCGGCGAGCCGGCGGATATCGCGGCGGATCGTCTCGTCGGAAACGTGCAGGCGCTCCGCGAGATCGCCGACGCCGCACAAGCCGCGCTCGCGCACCGCCGTGACAATGGCCGACTGCCGTTCCGTTGCGTGCATGGAACTTCTCCGAAGAGGCCACTAATCTAGCCAGTATACCTAGAATCAATACAAATGCTGGCATGTGGAATCAAACCGAGTTTCGTCTGCATTTGTGTGGGATGCTGTTGTTTTGTCTTGTTTCTAGGGAGAATTGCCGCTTTCATGGTGACCAGACGGCTGCGTGAAGCCGCGCGGGTCCAACACAACACCACCGGGGAGGTAAGTAATGCTAACAAGTTTGCGTGCGACGGCGCTGGCGGGTGCGCTTGGCGTCTTTTTGACCGGCCAGGCGATGGCCCAGGCGCCGGAATCGGACGACCCTATCAAGCTCACCCTGCACGACTGGACGGGCCAGTACATCACCACGACCATCATGGGCGAGGTGCTGAAGTCGATGGGCTATAACGTCGAATACGTCCAGGCCGACTACATCGCCCAGTTCGCCGGTCTTGAATCCGGCGATCTGCACATTGCCATGGAGATGTGGGAGACCACCGGCAAGGACGCGATGGAAGCATCGCTCGAGACCGGCAAGACCCTCGATCTGGGCGAGACCGGCATGTTCGCCATCGAGGAGTGGTGGTACCCCAGCTACATGAAGGACAAGTGCCCGGGTCTGCCGGACTGGCAGGCGCTGAACGACTGCGCCGAGGCATTCTCGACGCCGGAGACCGCGCCCAAGGGCCGCTATCTGGGCGGTCCGGTCACCTGGGGCGGTTACGACGACGAACGCGCCGAGGCACTCGATCTGGACTACGAGGTCGTGCACGCGGGTACCGACGCCGCGCTCTTCGCCGAGCTGCAATCGGCCTATCAGCGCGAAGCGCCGTTCCTGGGCTGGGTCTATGCCCCGCACTGGGCGCCGACCAAGTTCGAAGGCGAGTGGGTCGAGTTCCCGAGCTACACCGACGAGTGCTACAGCGATCCCGCCTGGGGTGTGAATCCGGACATGGCCTATGACTGCGGTAAGCCGCGCGGCTGGATCAAGAAGGTCGGCTGGAAGGACGGCGAAGGCAAGTGGCCCTGCGCCTATACCGCGGTGCGCGCTTTCCACATCGAGAACGACGCCATGGGCAACCTGGTGGCCGAGGTCGATCTGGAGGGCAAGGACCTGAACGATGTGGTTGGCGCCTGGATGGACGCCAACAAGGACACCTGGCAGGCCTGGACGACCTGCGAGTAATCCCATCGTGCTAGGATGATGGCCGCTAGGGACTATGGGGATCCCGGCGGCCATCTGACTTTCGACGCGGGCCTTAGTGATGAGCGGCGATTCCCGCCCGATAAAACTCGCTTGCGAGAGCGTCTGGAAGCTGTTCGGGCAGAACGCCGGGGACGTGCTTCAGCGTACCGGCGGCGCGCCGAGCGATGCCGATCTGGCCGCTGCCGAGGTCATCGGCGCGGTCCGCGACGCCACGATCGCCGTGCGCGAGGGCGAGATCTTCATCATCATGGGGCTCAGCGGGTCCGGCAAATCGACGTTGGTACGCTGCATGTCGCGCCTGATCGAGCCGACCGCCGGACGCGTCCTGTTCGAGGACCGCAACCTCCTCGACATGGGCGAGAAGGAGCTGATGGAACTGCGGCGCCACCGCATGGGCATGGTGTTTCAGCACTTCGCGCTGCTGCCGCATTTGACGGTCTTGGGCAATGTGGCGTTCCCGCTGGAGATCCAGGGTCTCGGCAAGGCCGCGCGCGAAGCCAAGGCGCTTGAGATGATCGAGCTGGTCGGGCTGAAGGGGCGCGAGACCTACTATCCGCGCGAACTCTCCGGCGGCCAGCAACAGCGCGTCGGCATTGCCCGCTCGCTCGCCGTGGAGCCCGAGATCTGGTTCCTGGACGAGCCATTCTCCGCGCTCGATCCCCTGATCCGCCGCGAGATGCAGGACGAGTTTCTGCGCCTGCAGAACGTGCTGCACAAGACCATCATCTTCATCACCCACGATTTCGACGAGGCGATCCGGCTGGCCGACCGCATCGCGATCATGAAAGACGGTGCGATCATCCAGATCGGCACGCCGGAAGAGCTGGTGACCGCACCGGCCGACAATTACGTCGCGGAGTTCACCCGCGATATTCCCCGCGCCAAGGTGCTGTCCGCCGGCGCCGTGGCGAAGCCGGGCACGCA
This sequence comes from Alphaproteobacteria bacterium, assembly GCA_028277285.1. Classification (GTDB taxonomy): domain Bacteria; phylum Pseudomonadota; class Alphaproteobacteria; order SP197; family SP197; genus JANQGO01. The sequence goes on from JANQGO010000087.1 coordinate 8,075, forward strand.
CGGCACGACGACCGTCAGGGCGGACGCGCGCATCGCCGACGTGGCCGCCATGGTCTTCGATCACGACGAACCGCTGGGTGTCGTCGACGCCGACGGCGCGTCCGTCGGCGCGCTGGGCCGCGACGCGGTGCTCGACGTTCTTCTCGGCCGCGAGCTCCCGTCATGACCGAGCTTACCGCCACCAGCCTGGCGCCGGGACGC
>JANQGO010000140.1 GCA_028277285.1 Alphaproteobacteria bacterium
ACGGCGTAACCAGATAGGTCGTCGAGTCCGGCCCGTGCTCGGCTTCGATCATGAGGTCCAGGGCGACCCTCTCCGGATCGGCCGTTTCATCGGCCAGGATCATGCTTTCCGACGGTCCGGCAGGCGGTCCGGGCGCGATGTCATCGGCGCAGAGCCGCATGCCGGCGACGACCCAGGGCGAGCCCGGCCCAACCACCTTTTGGCATTTCGGCACGGTCTCGGTGCCGAACGCGACCGCCGCGATGGCTTGGGCGCCGCCGGAGAGATAGACCTCCTCGACGCCTGCCTCGCGCGCGGCGACCAACGTACCGGCATCGCACGTGCCGTCGGGTCCCGGCGGGGTGATTACCACCACCTTCGGACAGCCGGCCACGACTGCAGGGATCGCCGTCATCAACGTGACCGACGGGAACGATCCCTTGCCGCGCGGCACGTAGCAGGCGACGGCCTCGATCGGCAGATAGCGGTCGCCGGCAAGCACGCCGGGCTGAACCGTAGTCAGCGCGTACTCCTCAGGCTTTTGTTTTTCGTGGATCGTGCGGATGTTGCGGGCCGCCTTGGTTATGGCGTCGACCACCTCGGCCGGCACCTGATCGTAGGCGGCGTCAAAGGCTGGCGCGCCGACGCGCAGATCACTTGGCGAGAGCGCAACGCCGTCGATCTCTCGCGCCAGGCGAAGCAGCGCGTCATCGCCGTCACGACGCACGGCCTCGACAATGGGTTTGGCGCGCTCCAGCACATCGTCGATGTCGATCGCGCCCCGCCTCGTCAGATCGCGCCGCGCCAAGAGGTCGAGGTCGCTGAGCTGCAGGATGCGCGGTCGAATGGAGTCGGTCATGGGACTGGCGATCTGATGGTCAGGGAATGGAACGGCGCCGCCCTTTTAGGCGACGTGCCCGCGGTTGACCAGCACCGGCCCCTGCGATCAGCCCGCCGCATGCTCCGGGAACAGCCGGGCCAGGCCCTCACGCGAGGCCTGGCAGACGCCGCGCTCGGTGATCAGGCCGGTGACCAGGCCCGAAGGGGTCACGTCGAACGCCGGGTTGGCGACGGGGCTGCCGTCGGGCGTCAACTGCACGGTAACCACCTCGCCGTCGTCAGCCTTGCCGGCGATATGGGAGACCTCGGACCCCGCGCGTTCCTCGATCGGAATGGCGCGGCCGTCCTCGATGGTCCAGTCGATCGTGGGCGACGGTAGGGCGACATAGAACGGCACGCCGTTGTGCTGTGCCGCCAGGGCCTTCAGATAGGTCCCGATCTTATTGCACACATCGCCGGCGGCGCTGGTTCGGTCCGTGCCGGTGATGCACAGATCGACCAAGCCGTGCTGCATCAGGTGGCCGCCGGCGTTATCCGGGATCACCGTGTGCGCGACGCCGTGATGACCGAGCTCCCAGGCCGTCAGCGAGGCCCCCTGGTTGCGCGGCCGGGTCTCGTCGGCCCAGACATGAACCGGGATATCCTCCTCGTGGGCCTTGTAGATGGGCGACAACGCCGTTCCCCAGTCCACCGTCGCCAGCCAGCCGGCATTGCAGTGGGTCAGCACGTTGACCGTCTGCCCGGTACGCTGATGGGTGGCGCGGATCAGGTCGACGCCGTGGTTGCCGATCGCCTCGTTGATGCCGACATCGTCGTCGCAGATCCGGGCCGCGCAGGCATAGGCCAGTTCGACGCGCCGCTCGTGGGGCTGGTTGCGCAGTTCCGCGGTCACGTCGTCCAGCGCCCATCGCAGATTGACCGCCGTCGGCCGTGTCGCCAGAAGCACGTCATAGGCGCGCTGCATGGCGTCGTCCGACGGATCCTCGCGCAGCGCCAGGCACATGCCATAGGCCGCGGTGGCACCGATCAACGGCGCGCCGCGCACCAGCATGGCGCGGATCGCATGGGCCGCGTCCTCCAAGGTCTCCAGACGGACGATCTCGAAGCGATGGGGCAGACGTGTCTGATCGATGATGCGGACACCCCAACCATCATCGTCCAACCAGATTGATCGATAGGCTGTGCCGTCAACCTTCATGCCGCGCCCCTTTGCCCCTTTCCAGGGCTGTTATTGCCTGGCGATGTCCGCCAGGCGTTTCGTCAGGTCCCGTCGCTGAAGTTCAATTCGACGGCGACACCGTCGGGATCCTCGATAAAGATCTGGCGCGCCGGCGTATCCGGGACTTCATAGGATTCGAACGGAACACCTTCCTTCGTCAATGTCTTAACCATCTTGTCGAACCCTTTGACGGCAAACGCAAAATGGTCGACCGCGCTTGGCGGACGTTTGGTCGAGTCCGACGCCAAGCTGACATGCACAACAGGCGCGTCGCCGGCATAGAACCAGGCACCCGGACTGTCGAAGGGCGGCCGGTATCCCTCCTTCAATCCCAACAGGCCGCAATAGAAGGCCTTGCAGCGTTCGAGATCCGCCGTGCGGATATTGATGTGGTCGACACCGCTTACGCTCATAAGTGGTACCTCTAAAGTATAGTTGCCCATGGTAGGATCTGAATCCTATCCGATCCAGCACCGGAATGTGACGGCTGTCTTAATCTGGCTTCGACGCGGTTGACAGGGTTTACCGCATCATAGAGTTTCCGCGCGCCCTGTGCCTTGCGACCGCGTCGTAAGGCCGGCTTCAAAGCCCTGATCACAATCTTTGCCGACGGCCCCTCATGCCCGTAGACCAGTCCTCCGTCACCATCCGTCTCGGCCTGCCGAAGGGCCGCATGCAGGAAGGCGTCTTCGCCTTGCTGGAGGATGCGGGCATTCATATCACCGCGAGCGCCCGCAGCGCCCGCGACTATCGCCCGACCCTGTCGCTGCCCGGTTTCGACGCCAAGATCCTGAAACCGCAGAACATCGTCGAGATGCTCGACCTGGGCAGCCGCGACCTGGGCTTCGCCGGCGCCGACTGGGTGGTCGAAAAGAACGCGGAGTTGGTCGAGCTGATCGATACCGGGCTTGATCCGGTGCGCGTGGTGGCGGCCGCCGGTGTGCACATCCTGGAAGATGGCGCCCTTCCCAGCCGCCATCTGGTCATCGCCAGCGAATACGAGAACCTGACGCGCACCTGGATCAAAAAACGCGGCCTCGACGCGCAGTTCGTCCGCTCCTACGGCGCGACCGAGGTGTTCCCGCCGGAGGACGCCGACTGCATCGTCGACAACACCGCGACGGGCG
>JANQGO010000208.1 GCA_028277285.1 Alphaproteobacteria bacterium
GCAAGGAGGGCCGCGACAACCTGTGCGAGGACGTCGCCGGCATCATGGGTTTCCATATCGACGGTTTCGCCCGCGATGTCGTCAACCGGCTGGAGCGCCTGGTCGTTCCGGTGCCCGACGGTGTCAGCCTGGAGCACGCCGCCTGCGCGCCCATCGGCGTCGGCACCGTCCAGCACATGCTGTTCGACAACGCCAAGCTGGAGCCTGGCGAGTCCATTCTGGTGCATGCCGGCGGTTCCGGCATCGGCAGCACGGCGATCAAGATGGCAAAGGATCTGGGCTGCACGGTCTATACGACCGTCGGATCGGACGAAAAGGGCGAGCGCGCCAAGGCGCTGGGCGCCGATCACGTCATCAACTATCGCGAAGACCGGTTCGAAGGCGTCGTGCGCAAGCTCACCAAACGCAGGGGCGTCGATGTCGTCTTCGAACATGTCGGCGCCGATACATGGAACGGCTCGCTGCTGTGCCTGAAACGCGGCGGGCGTCTGGTCACCTGCGGCGCGACCAGCGGCATGTCGACCACCATGAACCTGATGCAGCTGTTTCAGCAGCAGTACCGCATCTTCGGTTCCTTCGGTTGCTCGATCCGCAACATCGAACAGTCGCTGGCGCGCATCGCCGGCGGTTTGACGCCGGTGATCGACACCGTCTTGCCGATCGAGCGCTTTGAGGAGGGTCTCGCCCGCCTTGAAGACCGCAAGGTGTTCGGCAAGGTCGTGGTGCTGCTCTGATCCGGGGTTGGCGCTAATGGCGCGCTCGCGGCGGCGCGGATGGGGGACGCGGGTACGCGAGGCCGTCATGCTGGGCCTGGCGCGTGGCGTCTTCCTGTTCGTCCGGCTGATCGGCCCGGACACCGCGGCCAATCTGGGGGGCTGGATCACCCGCACCTTCGGCCCGCGCCTCAAACCTCACCGCATCGCGATGAACAACCTGCGCGCCGCCTATCCCGACAAGGCCGAGCCGGAGCTGGAGACGATCGCGCTTGGCGCCTGGGACAGCCTGGGCCGCACGGTGATGGAGTACCCGCACATCAGCAAGCTGATGGACTACAACCACGACAATCCCGTGCCCAACGGCCGCGTCGAGGTTTCCGGTGTCGACTACTTCGCCGATCTGCGCGATGACGGCAAACCCGGCATCATCTTTTCCGCCCATCTGGCGAACTGGGAATTGACCGCGATCTGCGGCGCTCGACACGGTCTTGACGTCACGGCCGTATTTCGGCCGCCCAACGATCCGGTGTCGCGGCGCCTGGTCGAGGAGATCCGGCGCGAAACCATGGGCGGGCTCGAGGCTTCCCGGCGCGGCGCCATCTTCGCGTTGCGCAAGGTGCTGGATGATGGCGGCCATGTGGGCATGCTGATCGACCAGCACTTTTCGCGCGGCCTCACTGTGCCGTTTCTCGACCGACCCGCGCTGACCAACCCGGTCCTTGGCATGCTGGCCCGCCAGTACGATTGCCCGGTCCACGGCGCGCGCGCCGTACGCCTGCCCGGTCACCGCTTCTATCTGGAGTTAACGCCGCCGCTCGATCTGCCGCGCGATCCCGACGGCCGGATCAATGTCGAGGGCGCGACCGCCGCCATGACGACCGTGGTGGATTCCTGGGTGCGCGAACACCCCGATCAGTGGCTATGGATGCACCGGCGCTGGCGCGAGCCGACCGCCATGGCGCGCTCCATGGGTCCGATGTCCACCGACGTCGACTGACCCGAATTGCCCCTCTCCCCCGCGAGGGAGAGGGTTGCGCAGGCTTGGGCGCGCAGCGCCCTAGCCGGAGCTGGGTGAGGGGGAACGGCTCGGTCAGCGTTACTGTTATCTCTTCGCGCTCACGCGCGGACCCCTCACCCCGGCCCTCTCCCTCAAGGGGAGAGGGAGAGCTTTCGGCATCAGTCGGACGTCAGGCGCGCCGGACGCGCTTGCTCAAGACACCATGCTCTTCGCCGTCGGCGTAGAGGTCGAGATTGGCCGACGACAGCTCGTCGTAACCATCGAGCAGAAGCAATGGCTCCTGCAGGTCGTACCAGCCGAGGAACGGGCGGTGCACCTGATAACCGATCAGCCGCTGCATCTGTTCTGTATAGAGCCGCGCGATCTCCGGCGGGCTGACGAGATACTGGTTCTCTTCCTGACGCAGCCAGCCGACGACATAGGATGTAAAGAGCGCGTGGCGCCACTGATCGGCCGTCACGTTGGCGCCGCCGCCGTGATAGACGGCGCAGGTGAAGAGCAGCATCGAGCCCTTCGCCATCACGGCCTGCACCACCTCATCTTCGCGCGGCTCGCGTTCGTCGTCCCACAGATGGCTGCCGGGCACGACCCGGGTCGCGCCGTTCTCTTCCGTGAAGTCGGAGAGCGCGCAGAAGGTCGTGCAGTAGACGACCCGTTCGGTGGGATGGACGAACGGAAACATGAGGTCGTCGCGATGCAACTCCTGCGGCGTCTCGCCGGGGCCGATGGACGCGGTCGAACAGGCGCTCAACTGGTAGGTGTCGCACCACGGGCCGAGCACGCCGTCCATGATCGCCAGCACCAGCGGGTTGCAGATGTTGTCGCGGACCGCCCGGGACTTCGCGACCAGACCGTGGACGCGACGCGTCTTGTAGCCGACCCACTCGCCGCCGCCGTCCGGCACCCGGTTCATCCATCGTTCGAGATCGCACAGGATGCGCTCGCAGAGGTCGTCATCGAGAAGCCGGTCGACGATCACGCAGCCATCGCGCTCGAGGATGCCGATGATCTCAGCGGCCTGCGTCGTAGCGGACACATGCTCTATCGCGGGCTTGGGCATCTCTCGTCTCCGGCGATGTCAGCGTCACGGAGAACAACGATAGCAACACCGATTGATCGGTCAAGCGACCGGACTGTGGGGTTCAGACCAACCAGAAAACCAGCGCCATCCAGACGATGGCGATGGCGAGTCCGCCCCACATGGGAGTCCCCATCAGGCCGAGCCAGGCCAGGAAGATAAAGGCTGAACCCAGCAGCGTGATGAAAAGCCGGTCGCCGCGGGTCGTGTCGAGCCCCAGGATGCCGCGCCGTCCGGCGCCACCTGGGAAACGCCACTCCAAGATGCCCATCAGCGCGATGGCGGCAAAAACGCCGATGAAGAACCCGGCGGTCGGCCAGGTCCAGGCCATCCATTCCAATCCCATGGCCGGCCCTCCTTAAACCCGCCCAAGGGCGAAACCCTTGGCGATGTAGTTGCGCACGAAATAGATCACGAACGCGCCCGGGATGATGGTGAGCACGCCCGCGGCCGCCAACAGGCCGAGCTCATAACCGGCGCTCGACGCGGTCTTGGTCATGGTCGCGGCGATCGGTTTCGCATCGACCGCCGTCAAGGTCTTGGCGAGCAGCATCTCGACCCAGGAGAACATGAAACAGAAGAAGGCTGCGACGCCGATGCCGGACTTGATGTTCGGGATGAAAATCTGGAAGAAGAATCGCGGGAACGAATAGCCGTCCACGTAGGCTGTCTCGTCGAGCTCCTTGGGCACCGACGACATGAAACCTTCCAGGATCCATACCGCCAAGGGGATGTTGAAGAGGCAGTGGGCCAGCGCCACCGCGATATGCGTGTCGAACAGGCCGACGGCAGAATAGAGCTGGAAGAACGGCAGCGCGAACACCGCCGGCGGCGCCATGCGGTTGGTCAGCAGCCAGAAGAACAGGTGCTTGTCGCCGATGAAGGTGAAGCGCGAGAACGCGTAGGCCGCCGGCAGGGCGGCCGCGACCGAGATCACCGTGTTCATGGTGACGTAGATCAGCGAGTTGATGTAACCCCAGTACCACGTTGGATCGGTAAAGATCGTCATATAGTTTTCGAGCGTGAACTCCTGAGGCAGCAGCGTGAAGCCGCCAAGGATTTCGTTGGTCGTCTTGAACGACATGCTGAGCAGCCAATAGATCGGCAGCATCAGGAAGACGATGTAGACGATGACGATCAGCGAGCGTGGTTTCATGATCCGCCCCCGCTCACTTCGCGTCGTGCCGTGTCATGACGGTGTAGAACACCCATGACAGCAGAAGCGTGATCAGGAAGTAGATCAACGACATGGCGGCCGCCGGCCCCAGATCGAACTGCCCAAGCGCCATCTTGACCAGATCGATGGACAGCAGTGTCGTCGTGTTGCCGGGCCCGCCGCCGGTCATCACGAACGGCTCCGTATAGATCATGAAACTGTCCATGAAGCGCAGCAGGATGGCGATGGTCAGCACGCGCTTGAGCTTGGGCAGCTGGATGTGCCGGAACACGGCCCACGGCTTCGCACCGTCAATGGCGGCAGCCTGGTAATAGGCATCGGGGATCGAGATCAGCCCGGCATAGGTCAGCAGGACGACCAGCGACGTCCAGTGCCAGACGTCCATCAGGATGATCGTGAACCACGCCGCGAACGGCTGCTGGGTCATGTTGTAGTCGATGCCCAGCGAGTTGATGGTGTAGCCCATCATGCCGATATCCGGCAGCGTGAAGATGTTCCACATGGATCCCACCACGTTCCATGGGATCAGGAGCGGCAGCGCCATCAGCACCAGGCAGACGGGCACCCAGAGGCCGCGCCGGGGCATGGCAAGGGCAATGATGACGCCGAGCGGGATTTCTATGAGGAGGATGGTGAAGGTGAAGAGAAGCTGACGGCCGAGCGCGGCGTGGAAGCGCTCGGAATGCAGGACATCCTGGAACCAGCCGACGCCGTGCCAGAAGAACAGGTTGTCGCCGAAGGTCTCCTGGACGGAGTAGTTGACCACCGTCATCAACGGCACCAGCGCGTTGAAAGCGACCAGCAGCACAACCGGGATGACGAAGATCCAGGCCCGTTGTGTCTGCACCTTGGACAGCATCGCCTAGCTCCCCGAACCGCCGGCGACAAGACGGCCGTCGGCATAGACATGGGTGTGTGTGGGATCGAACCGCAGCTTTGCCGGGCCCAGCGGCGTCTCCTGGTCCTCGCGGGTCAGAACATTGATCCGTTCGCCGCCAGCGCGGGTCTCGACAATGCGAAATCGCCCGGAGTCGGCAACCCGCGTGACCTCGACCGGCAGACCGTCATCGGCGACGTCAATGTATTCCGGCCGGACGCCGACCTCCAGCGAGCCGGAGCCCGGCGTCACGTTGATCGGCGCGGTCATCGGAATGTGGACGCCCTGCACGAACACCGCGCCGTCACGGACCTCGCACGGCATGACGTTCATGCCCGGCGACCCGATGAAGTGGCCGACAAAGGTATGGGCCGGCGTCTCGAACAGATCGACCGGCGTGCCGACCTGCACGACCTCGCCCTCGCGCATGACGACGACCTGATCGGCGAAGGTCAACGCCTCCGTCTGGTCATGGGTGACGTAGATCATCGTCGCGCGGACTTTGTTGTGCAGTTCCTTCAACTTGGAACGCAGCTTCCACTTCAGGTGCGGATCGATGACCGTCAGCGGCTCGTCGAACATGATGACGTTGACGTCCTCGCGCACCAGCCCGCGCCCCATGGAGAGTTTCTGTTTGACGTCCGGCGTCAGGCCCGACGCGCGGCGCCTTAAGATGTCGCTGAGCTCCAGCAGTTCGGCGATCTCGTCAACGCGCGCATCGATGCGCTTCTGGTCGACGCCGCGGTTACGCAGCGGAAAGGCCAGATTGTCGTAGACGGTCATGGTGTCGTAGATGACCGGGAACTGGAAGACTTGCGCGATGTTGCGTTGCGACGGCGGAAGCTGCGTGACGTCCTGGCCATCGAACAGGATCTGGCCCTCAGACGAGGTGATCAGGCCCGAGATGATGTTGAGCAGTGTCGTCTTGCCACAGCCGGACGGGCCGAGCAGGGCATAGGCGCCGCCGTCATCCCAGGCCAGATCGATACCCTTCAGCGCATAGTCATCGGGGCCCGCAGGTGTCGCGACATAGCTGTGTCTGAGGTCCTTCAGTTCAATTCTCGCCATCGCGCGCGCCTCCTATCCCGTCACCCGCGTGCCGTCTTCGCGGAAATAGAGACAGCCCTTGGTGTCGATGGTGAAGCCGTGGATCTCGCCGACCCGGTAGGGATGCACGCCATGGCTCTGGGACACCCAGGTCAGGCCCTCGAACTCGAAATGCGCCGTGCTCTCCGAGCCCGAGAGCTCGGTGATCAGGACGCGGCCGGTGATCGGGACCCCCGCCGTTTCGCCGGCGATCGGTGAGACGAAGTGCGGCCTGACCGCGACAGTATAGGCGCCGTCCGGCATGGCCGCGATATCACCGGCAGCAGGCCAGCGTGCGGCATCGCCAAGGCGGATCTCTCCATCGGCCTTTACCACCGGCGCGATGTTGATCGGCGGGTCGGAGAAAACCTGCGCCGTCTCCAACGTGTCGGGGCGGCGATAGACGTCGGCCGTCTCGCCGACCTGGGTCACGCGGCCCTCGAACACCGTTGCCGTCCGCCCGCCCAGCATGAGCGCCTCGGTCGGTTCCGAGGTCGCGTAGACGACGATGGCGCTGCGGCCTGAAAACAGGCGCGGCAGTTCGTCGCGCAATTCCTCGCGCAGTTTGTAGTCGAGATTAACCAACGGCTCGTCGAGCAGCACCAGGCTGCTTTCCTTGACCAGCGCGCGGGCGAGCGCGGTGCGCTGCTGCTGGCCGCCGGAGAGCTCTGCCGGACGCCGCTTTAAGAATGGTTCGAGTTTCAGAAGCTCCGCCGCTTCAGCAACCCGGCGTTTGATATCGGCCGACGGCACGCGCTCGATCTTCAGCGGCGAGGCGATGTTCTCGTAGACCGTCATGTGCGGGTAATTGACGAAGAACTGGTGGACCAGGCTGACATTGCGCTTTTGCGTCGCCGCGCGGGTCACGTTCTTGCCGTCGAACCAGATCTCGCCGTCCGATGGTCTCTCAAGGTTCGCCATCAGCTTGATCAGGGTTGTCTTGCCGGCGTTGGTGGCGCCCAGAAGAATGTTGAAGCCGGGTGCCTCGAAGGTAAACGAGCACGGGTGGATCAACGTCTCGCCGCCGCTGCGTTTTGCGACGTTCCGGAACTCCAGGGTCATGCGACGCTTCCCGCCTGTGCAGTCAGCACCCGTACCAGGCGACGCCCGTGCGTCGTGGGGGAGCAGGAAAAAAGGTGGAAACTACGGCCACCGTGTACCCAGCACGGCGGCCGTAGTTTCCAAGGCAGCCTCACTCGTCCGAAGCAGCCCAGCGCTGGACCAACTCGTCATAGCTGATGGTCTCACCCATCGGCTTTTCGTTCTCCAGCATAGGCTTGGGCGAACCCGGTTGCGACAACCAGTACTCGGGATCGCTCTCTTCGTTGAGCCGCGGACCGCACCCCCCGTACACGTCCGCCTGCTCGTCGGCTGCCTGCATACGCGCCATGACCTGATCCATCTCGGCGGCCAACCTGTCCATCGCCTCCTGTGGCGTGAAGGCGCCGGAGTTGACGTCACCGATCTGCTGCCACCAAATCTGCGCCAGCTTCGGATAGTCAGGCACGTTGATGCCCGTGGGTGTCCACAGGACACGATCGGGCGACCTATAAAACTCAACCAATCCACCAAGCTGCGGCGCGCGCTCGGTGAAGCTCTCGTGACGCACGGTGCTGTCACGGATGAAGGTCAGGCCGACATGGCTCTTCTTGACGTCGACCGTCTTGGAGACGACGAACTGGGCATAGAGCCAGGCCGCCTTGGCGCGGTCGGTCGGCGTCGACTTCAGGATCGTCCAGGAACCGGCATCCTGATAACCGAGCTTCTGGCCTTCTTCCCAATAGGGACCGTGCGGGCTGGGCGCCATCCGCCACAGCGGATTGCCGGCCGCGTCGACCGTGTTGTTGCCGTCTTCCTGGGGCGCCACCATGGAGGCGGTGAAAGCCGTGTACCAGAAGATCTGCTGGGCAACGTTGCCTTGCGCCAACGCCGGCAGCGACTGATAGAAGTCGTAGCTGGCGGCGGCGGGCGGCGCGTATTCGCGCAGCCACTCGTCCCACTTGCGGATGGCATAGACGGCAGCCGGACCGTTGGCGGCGCCGCCGCGGCTGACGCTGGCGCCGACCGGATTGCAGGTGCCGGCTTCCATGCGGATACCCCATTCATCGACCGGGACGCCGTTGGGCAGGCCCTTGTCGCCGGCGCCGGCCATCGAGAGCCATGCATCGGTCATGCGCCAGCCCAGGTCCGGCGCGCGCTTGCCATAGTCCATGTGGCCGTAAACGGTGACGCCGTCGATCTCGCCGACATGAACGGTGAAGAACTCGGCGATGTCCTCATAAGCCGACCAGTTGCGCGGCACGCCGAGGTCATAACCGTAGATTTCCTTGAACTGCTCTTGCAGATCCTCGCGGTCGAACCAGTCCTTGCGGAACCAATAGAGGTTCGCGAACTGCTGGTCGGGTAGCTGATAGATGTTGCCGTCGGGGCCGGTGGTGAACGAGATACCGATAAAGTCGTTGATATCGAGGTTCGGGTTTGTGACGTCGGCGCCCTCACCTGCCATCCACTCCGTCAGGTTGACGGCAAGTTGGAGGCGCGAATGGGTGCCGATCAGGTCGCTGTCGTTGATGTAGGCGTCATAGAGGTTGCGGCCGGTCTGCAGCTGGGTCTGGACCGCCTGAACGACCTCGCCCTCGCCCAGAAGCTGGTGGTTCACCTTAATGCCGGTGATGTCCTCGAAGGCCTGGGTCAGGACCTGCGACTCGTAGGTGTGCGTCGGGATGGTCTCCGACAGCACGTTGATTTCCATGCCGGCGAACGGCTTGGCGGCGTCGATGAACCACTGCATCTCCGCCATCTGCTCCTCGACCGTCAGCGTCGAGGGCTGAAACTCGTCGTTAACCCACTGTTCCGCCTTTTCAATATCGGCGAGCGCCGCCGGCGCCGCGACGATCATACTGATCGCCAGAGCCGCCGACCGAAATCCTGTGCGCATGGCTTGTCTCCCCTGTTCCTCCTGCATCCCGGTACTGCACCCGGTTCATTGCACAGAATGTTCATTTATTTTTTCACTTTCCGTCAAGCGAAACTCATGCATTTCATCCGAAAACAAAATATGTATCATCTGAAAGAGTGCAGGAAAGCCGGTCACCATGGTTCTGAGCGATCGCCAAACGGAAATCATGGCGCGCGCGCGCGTCGAAGGCCGCGTCACGGTTGACGGTCTGGCGGCCGATTTCGGCGTGACCACACAGACGATTCGCCGCGATCTCAACCTGATGAGTCAGGGCGGCCTGCTGACCCGCGTCCACGGCGGTGCCGTGCCGGCGACAAGCGTGACCAACCTGGACTATGCGGAACGTCGCGCGTTGGCGCTGGACGAGAAACGCGCGATCGGGCAGCACGCCGCGGCCATGATCCCGAACGGCTGCTCGCTGATCATCAATATCGGCACCACGACCGAACAGGTCGCGCTCGCGCTGCGTGAACGCCACGACCTCTTTGTCGTTACCAACAACATCAATGTCGTCAACATCCTGTCGGGCACGACGACCAAGGAAATCATCCTGGCGGGCGGCGCGGTGCGCCAATCCGACGGCGCCATCGTCGGCAACGACGCGGTCGAGTTCATTCGCAAGTTCCGCGTCGACTTCGCGATCATCGGCGCATCCGCCCTGGACGAAGACGGCTCGATCATGGATTTCGACGTTCGCGAAGTCGCGGTCGCGCGCGCCATCACGGCCAACGCGCGGCGCACCATTCTGGTCTGCGACCACACGAAGTTTGAACGCAGCGCACCGGTGCGCATCTGCGACCTCTCCGATATCGACCACTTTGTCAGCGACCGCCGGCCGCCCCGCGCCTTTTGCAACGCCTGTGAACGCGAGGGCGTCGACATCGTCGTCGCCAGCGGTGTGGCCGACGCGACCGACAGCCATGACTGACAACGCCGACATCTACGACGTCGCGATCATCGGCGGCGGCATCAATGGATGCGGCATCGCACGCGATGCCGCAGGGCGCGGCCTCAGCGTTTTTTTGTGCGAGCAGGGCGATCTCGGCCAGGGCACGTCGTCGGCGTCGACCAAGCTGATCCACGGCGGGCTCCGTTACCTCGAGCACCTTAAGTTCCGGCTTGTTCGCGAGGCGCTGGTCGAGCGTGAAGTCTTGCTGCGCGCCATGCCGCACATCGCATGGCCCATGCGGTTTGTCTTGCCGCATAACCCGGGCCTGCGACCGGCGTGGCTCATCCGTCTGGGCCTCTTCCTCTATGACAACTTGGGTGGCCGTCGTTTGCTGCCGGCGACGCTAACCCTGGACCTGCAACAAGACACGACGGACAGGCCGCTCAAGCCGTCGCTCCGGCGCGCCTTCGAATACTCGGACTGCTGGATCGACGACGCCCGGCTTGTCGTCCTGAACGCTCGTGACGCCGCGGCTCGCGGCGCCACCATTGACGTCGGCACGACATGCGTCCTGGCCGAACGCCGCGACGGTCTGTGGCAGGTCACTTTGGAGGACGGGCAGACCGGCGCGACTCGGCAGATCCGGTCCCGTTGCCTGGTCAACGCAGGCGGCCCCTGGGTCGACGATATCATCCGCTACAAGCTGCACCGCAACGCGCCCGCGAAGACCCGACTGGTGCGCGGCAGCCACCTCGTCGTTACCCGCCAGTTCGAGCACGACAGGTCCTATATCTTCCAAATGGATGACGGGCGCATCGTCTTCGCGATTCCTTATGAGGACGACTTCACGCTGATCGGCACAACCGAAATGGATCATGACGGTCCACCCGAAACGGCAACCTGCACGGCGGAAGAACGGGCCTATCTGCTTGATGCCGCCAACGCCTACTTTTCCCAGCCGGTCGAAGAGAAGGACATCGTCTGGACCTACTCCGGCGTGCGGCCGCTTTATGACGACGGCGCACGTAGCAGCACCAAGGCAACCCGCGATTACGTCCTGATGGTCGACACGTCGGAGGGCGCGGCGCCGTTGCTCAACGTATTCGGCGGCAAGATCACCACCTATCGCCGCCTCGCCGAGGCCGCGCTCGCCAAGCTGAAACCGTACCTGCCATCCATGGGCGAGCCTTGGACCGCCGATGCCGCGCTGCCCGGCGGCGATATGCCGGTTGACGCGCATATGGAGGCCGAGGCCAAGCTGTGCGCCGACTACCCGTTCCTGGACAAATCGTGGGCGCGGCGGCTGGTGCGCACCTATGGCTCGGAAGCCGCCGACGTGTTGGGGCAAGCGCATAGCATCGCCGACCTCGGCCGATCCTTCGGCGGCAACCTGACCGAGACGGAGGTCCGTTGGTTGATGGCGAACGAATGGGCGCGCTCGGCCGACGATGTGCTCTGGCGCCGCACCAAGTTGGGCTTGCGGCTGACCGAGGGCCAGGCGCGCGACCTCGACCTTTGGATACGGTCCGACGCGCATGGGCCCGAGCATGCCGTCGAGGCGTCCGTCAGCTCCAGTTGATGCGTTTGGCCGTGCAGCCTCATGACCCGCCGCGTCGCTTGGCCTGAAGCGACCGCCGTCCGACAGACTGGAACCGGGCGATCTCGGGCGAGCGGTCGCGTCCGCCTGACAGTTGAGCTCGCGGATGTCGGCCACGGCCCCCGACGCCATGACGCGGTGCGGCAAACAGCGACGACGGGCACATATCGTGCAGCGGGCAACGTTGACAGTCCTGCACGGCGTGACGGCAGACGGTCTGGCCCAGAGTCTTCACCAGGTGATGGTGTCCGGTCAGGTCATCCGCCTGCCAGTCCGACGGCAGGCATGCCATGACACGCTCGTAGGCCTCCGTCGTACCGGCTCGCGGTCCGACCAGCCCCAGACGTTTCAGCACCCTCAGGTGATGGGTATCGATCACCAGCGCCTTCCTTCGCAGGCTGCTGAAGTTAAGCGCGACGGCAGACGTCTTCCGGCCGACACCGGGCAGCCGTTCAAGCCAGGCCAGCGCGACCTCCACCGGCATTGTCTGTAAGAAGTCGAGCTCCAGACGGCCCCGCGCCTCGGTGATGGCCTGCAGCGCCGCTTTCAGACGCACCGCCTTGACGTCGGCGAAGGTGACCTGGCGTATCGGTGCGTGGATCTCGCCGACCTGCGCATCGCGCACGTCCTCCCACGCCTCGAAGCGGCCAAGCAATGCCTCGAAAGCGTGCTGCGATACGGCGCCGCGGGTCTTGCCGCCAATCATGCCGGCCACAAGCTGGCTCACCGGATCCAGCCGAAGCCAGGGCCCCGGCCCGCCGAAGCGGCGCCTCAGCCTGTCATCGACCTCCGGTAGTGTTCCGTGTCGGCCGTCAATGAAAAGCGCGAGTTGCATAGTGTCGCCACCATGCCAAACGTGTGTGAACATAACAAGAACAAACGTACGGAAATACGAACAGCTGTTCCCGCTACCACAGGGTGCCAACCATCAAGGACCGGAACGTCTTGCCTGAAACAGCGGCGTCCCGTCACATCAATGCGACTCGGCGCTTTGACAGAGCGCACGCCATGATGGAGAACAGAGGCGGCCAGCGGATCTCGGCTAACCGACCCGGTCCACATCTCGCCAAACCCATCAAAGGATCTTCGCTTCGATGACGTCCGACGTCTGCCGCCTCCTTGGAAGGCCCTCGTGACCGGCGCGCTTGCCGGCCTGCGCGTGCTTGACCTCAGCCAGATGATGGCGGGGCCGTTCTGCACCATGATGCTGGCCGACCAGGGTGCGGACGTGATCAAGATAGAACCGCCAGACGGCGAGGCGACGCGGGTGTTCGGGCCCCATTTCGACGATGACGAAACACGCGAATACGGCGGTTACTTCAAGAGCATCAACCGCGGTAAACGTTCGATCCGCATCGATCTGAAGAGCGATGCCGGCAAGGCGGCGTTCCGGCGGCTGGTCGAAACCGCCGACGTGGTGATCGAGAACTTTCGCGCCGGCGTCATGGACCGCCTCGATCTCGGCTACGAGAGCCTGGCGGCGATCAACCCGAAGCTGGTCTATGCCGCGATCCGCGGGTTCGGCGATCCGCGCACGGGCGAAAGCCCCTATCAGGACTGGCCGGCCTACGACATCGTCGCCCAGGCCATGGGCGGCATCATGCAGGTGACCGGCGAACCCGACGGCGCGCCGACCAAGATCGGACCCGGCGTCGGCGACACGATCCCGGCCATGATGACCGCCTTCGGCATCGTCTCGGCCGTGCTGCACGCGCGCGCGACGGGCGAAGGCCAGTTCCTGGATGTCGCCATGGTCGACGGCATCTTCGCCGTCTGTGAACGGGCCGCCATGGTCTACAGCTATCGCGGCGAGGTGTCGGGCCGCGACGGCAACCACCACCCCCTGTTCGCGCCGTTCGGCACCTTCCCGTGCAAGGACGGCTGGGTCGCGATCGGCTGCCCGCGCGATCACTTTTGGCAACTGTTGAGCGCTGCCATGGGACGGCCGGAACTGGGCGACGACCCGCGCTACCGCGAGAATGCCGGACGCACGGCGCGGCGCGACGAGGTGGTCGCGCTGGTTACGGCGTGGACCGAGACACAGACGAAGGCGGAGATTGCCGAGGCTATCGGCGGGCGCGTGCCGTTCGGTCCGGTCAACACCGTCGAGGACCTGTTTGACGACCCGCACCTGGCGGCGCGCGACATGCTGGCCGATGTGCCCCATGCGGGGTCCAGCCGCACGGCGCGCATCGCCAACACGCCGATCCGCATGACGCGCACCCAAGGCGGCGTGACCGGCCCCGCGCCCAAGGCAGGCGAACACACCGATGCGGTGCTGAAGGAAGCGGGCCTGACGGACGAAGAGATTGCCGCGCTACGCGAGGCCGGTGGCGTCACCTGAGGCGACGAACGCTCGGCTCAGCGTCCGACGGACTCGATCCGGTCGGGATCGGAATACATGCCCGGCTCGTACCACCACGAGCACTGCGCCAGACTGAGCACGGCGACCAGACCGATATAGGCGAGACCCTGGGCCCCCAGCATCATCGCGGTGGAGATGTGCTCGCGCAGCGTGCGGCTTCCGCTGAACGTACCGAACAGCGATGCGTACGACTCGCCTGCGTTGACGCTGGTGTCGACCACCCCGGTATCGGGAATCGCCGGGCGTTCGGTCTGCTTATAGGCGTTTGGCGTCGTCGCGCGTGCAGCAACGCGAAGCCGCTCGGCCTCGCGCCGTCGCGCCTCGAACCGCTCTTCAGCGCTGTTCTTGTCCGTCATCGCCTCACCATCCTAGCAGATCGCCAAGACCCATCTCCAACCCCACGACCCGCCAACGGGAACGCCAAGCTTCCCTAGGCGCCCAATCGATGAGCGGTTCTCTCATATGTCATGAGCATCATCGATCTCTTGACATCAATGACTAATATGAGACAAAGGTGTCTTATGCAAGCCCTGCAACGAAAATCGTCCCGCGACAGCATCTTGGATGCGGCGACCTATGTTCTGGCCCGCAATCCCGGCGCGTCCTTGGGCGAGATCGCGCTTCGAGCGGGCGTCGGTCGCGCCACGCTGCATCGCCATTTCGCCAAACGCGAGGACCTGATTCGCGACCTCGCCCTGCGCAGCATCGAGGACGTTAACGCCGCTGTCGCCGACACCGTCGACATGCAGGCCGATCCGCCGACCGCGTTGCGCCAGCTTTTTGCGGCGACCGTCCCGTTGGGCGACAAGTATCATTTTCTCTGCTCGGAGATGGCGGGCTACGACGCCGAGGTGACCGCCGGCTACGAGACGCAACTGGTCTGGTTGGTGCCGGTCGTCGAACGTCTGCAGGCCGGCGGCTACCTCGGTCAACACGTCAGCACCGATTGGGCGATCACGATGATCGACGCCATTATCTGGGCCGCTTGGTCCGCCGTCCACGACGGCAGCATCGCGCGGCGCGATGCCGCCCAGTTGGCTTTTGATACATGCATGAACGGCTTGGGACCCAGGCCGCCGGCGCCGGACTAACCGATCGGGGTCCCGGCTCAAACCACGGCTTGTGGCACCTGCTGGGTGATGCAGTGGACGCCGCCGCCGCCTTCAGCGATCGTTATCGCCTCGATGCCGACAACCTTGCGTCCAGGAAAGACCTCGCGAATGACGCCGAGCGCGCGGTCATCGGCCTTGGCGTCGCCGCAGGTCGGCACCACCACACCATCGTTTGCGATGAAGTAGTTCATATGCGCGACCTCGCCGGCCAACGGAATCTCGACAATGTCGAACCTTCGGCCCTTGGCGTCGGTAGCTGATTCCAGCACACGCCGCGCGGCATTGCAGATTTCGTGGTTGGGATCATCCTTGTCGTCGATCGTATGCACCATCACCGCGCCCGGGGCGATGAAGGCGCAGATCCCGTCGACGTGACCGTCGGTAATCGGGTCGGGGACCAGGCCGTTCGGCAGCCAGATGACCTTTTCGACGCCGAGCTGGCGGCCCATCTCAGCCTCGACCTCGTCCTTGGTCATCGTCGGATTACGGTTGGCGTTCAGCACGCAATGCTCGGTCGTGATCAGCGTGCCTTCGCCGTCGACCGTGATCGCGCCGCCTTCAAGCACGAGCGGCGAGGGATAGATCGGCAGGTCGAGATGGCGGGCGATGCGCGCCTTGATCACGCCGTCCTCCGGACATGCATCATGCCCGTCGCCCCAGCCGTTGAAGACGTAACCGGCGGCGCAGCGCTCGCCCTTGTCGTTACACAGGATGCTCGGCCCGTTGTCGCGCGACCACGGATCGTTCATCGGCATCTCGACGATATCGACGCCGTCACCGCACCAACCGCGCGCGATATCGGCCTCTCCGGCATGGGCGATCATCAAGACGGGTTCGAACGCGGCAACGGCCAGCGCAACCTTCGACCAGTTGTCGCAGGCTGCCTCGTACCAGTTGTCGCGGCCATTCCCCTCGTACGTGTTGTGGCGAGCCGGGAAGATCATCACCGTCTTTTCGTGAGGCGCCCACTCGGCAGGCATGCGGAAGCCGTGCTCTTGCGGCGTCCCGGCGGCAACATGCGCGCCAACCGACGCATAGTCGGGAATGAAGGCGGAGCGGTCTTCAACTGACTTCAGCATACTCAGGCCTCGACGTTGATCTGCCCTTGATGGATCCCCGTCGTCCTAGCCGACCGCGCACGGAAGGGGGAGCGAAACGTTTTCAACCATCTGATCGATCGGTTTCATCGATAACCGACCGCGATCCGCTCTAGCCCGGCGCTCCAGACATGGCGGCACCCCCGGAGCGGGGGTCGAGCCAGTCGCGCAACCCATCGCCCATCAGATTGAAGCCAAGAGCCGTGATGGCCAGCGCACCGCCCGGCCCGGCGATCAGCCACCAGGCGTCCGGCTGATAGGTCAACGCGTCGAAGATCATGGTGCCCCATTCCGGTGTCGGCGGTGCCGCGCCCAAGCCAAGGAACGCGAGGCCCGCCGCCGACAGCATGACGAAGCCGGCATCCAGCGTCATTTGCACCAGCATGTAGGGCAGCACCACCGGCAGCAGGGTCCGCACCATCATCCGCAACGGTGTGGCGCCCAGCGCCTCCGCCGCCATGACGAAGTCTTGCTCGCGCGCCGCCATCACCACGCCGCGCGCCAGCCTGGCGTACCAGGGCCAGAACACGGCGGCGAGCGCAATGGTCGTGGTCGCGATGTTGCCGCCCAAGGCGATGGAGATGGCCGCCGCCAGGATGATGAACGGAAACGCCAGGAAAAGGTCGGTCAGCCGCATCAGGATCTCATCGATAACACCGCCGAAGTACCCGGCGACGACGCCCGCCGTCAGCCCGATCAAGGACGCGACGGCCAGCACCAGAACGGCAACCCGCATGGTGACCCGGCTGCCCTCGATAACCCGCGACAGCATGTCGCGGCCCAGATGGTCGGTGCCCAAAGGGTGAACCAGGCTCGGTGCCTCCATGCGGCTCTGCAGGTTCGGCGCATAGGGATCCCAAGGTGTCACTTGAAGATCGAACTGGTAGCCCAACGTGGCCACAGCCGCGGTCAGGAGCGCCGCAACGACAATCACGACGGACGCGAAGTTAAGCGGCGAACGCGTCATGAAGCGCCAGACGGCCGACAAGGCGCCGGCGCCACGTTTCGGCAAGACGATCGCGCTGTCGCTCATGTCAGGCGCACCCGGGGATCGAGCCTAGTGTAGAGCAGGTCGATGAGCAGGTTGACCATGGTATAGGCAGCGGCTGCCAGGATCGTCACGGCCATGATCGCGTTGTAGTCGGAGCTGGCGATCGCCTCGGCGGTGAAGCGTCCGACGCCCGGCCAGGCGAACACGTACTCGACCAGCACCGCGCCCGACATCATGAAGGCAAGGCTAAGGCCCGTGATCGTCAATGCCGGGATCAGCGCACTGCGCAACGCGTGGCGCAGATAGATGCGGCGCGGCGACAGACCTTTCGCGCGCGCCGTACGCATGTAGTCCTGGGACAAGACGCTCAGCATGGCCATGCGGACATAGCGGATCAGGAAACCGACAAGCGGCAGCATCAAGATCGCCGCCGGCATCACCAGGTGCGCAAGCGCGTCGGTGAAGACACCGAACTCGCCCGCAATCAGTGCATCGATGGTGTAAAGACCGGTCACCATGGGTGGCGGTGTCAGGCCGAGCGACAAGCGGTCACCGAAGGGCAGGATGCCCAGCATCGAGAAAAAGACGATCTGGGCCAGAATGCCGAGCCAGAAATCGGGCACCGACAGGCAGCCGCTGGCAAACAGGCGGCTGCCGACATCCGTCGCTTTGCCGCGGCGGACGGCCGAAATCAGGCCAATCGCCGTACCGAGGATCGCGCCCATGACGAGCGAGGCAAGCACCAGCTCCAAGGTCGCCGGCAGCAGGCGCCCCAAGTCGTCGGCAACGGCACGCTGCGAAACGATGGAGACGCCGAGGTCGCCCTGCAGCAGGTTGCCCATGTAGTGGATGTACTGTTCAAAGAGGTTGCCGTTGAGACCGTAGAATTCCCGGATCTTTTCGACCGCCTCATCGCTTGCCCGTTGTCCGGCGATCATGCGTCCGGGATCGCCCGGCAAGACGCGCGCAAGAAAGAACGTCAGGACGGATATGCCGAAGAGCAGGATAACGGTGAACGTCACCCTGCGGAGGATGTAGCCTCTCACGCCTTGCCAAAACCTTCGCGGTAGGCGCGATAGTTGTCCCAGGCCGCGTAGTAGACGGGATTGAGCTCCAGCCCTTTGATGTCCTTGCGCACCACGAGGTTTGTATCGAAGTGGCTGAGCGGCACCCACGGCGGATCTTCGCGCGCCAGAATGTCCTGCAGCCGGTGAGACTTCGTCGTCAGCATTTCGCCGTAGGGCATCTGGAACATGTCCCAGAGAAGCTGGTCGACCTCCGCGTTCGAGTAGAGTCCGGCATTGCCCGACCCCTCGACCAGCTCCGTCGTAAAGAACAGGCCGGACGCGTAGTTCTCCGGGTGGTTCCAGCCCGGCCACCATGACGAATAGTACATGTTGGGCCGCTGCTCCGGCGGTGCGGAGGTAAAGAAGTCGGCCAGCCACGCGCTCAGGGACACTTCCTTCAGCTCGAGAATGATGCCGATCTCGGCAAGCCAGATCTGCAGCAACTCGCCGGCGATGTTCCCGCTGCCGGTCCAGAACTCATAGGTCAGGACCGTGCCTTCCTCGACACCGGCGGCATCGAAGAGTTCCTTGGCCTTGCCCAGGTCGAATTCCAATCCCTCGATTTCCGGGTTGGCCGTCGCCAGCTCGCTGGGGAAGACACCATAGGCGGGCCGCGCCGTGTTCAGCAGTGCGTCTTCGATATAGGTCTTCTTGTCGAAGGCATGGTTCATTGCCTGGCGCGCGCGAGGGTCGGCCAGCGGGCCATAACAGCCCAGGCAGATGTAATCGATCACCATTGTCGGCGCGTCGGTCACGATGAACCGTGGGTCTTCGCGATAGCTGTAGATGTCGTCTGCCGATCCCGGAAAGATGATGTCGGCGGCGCCCTGCTCGATGAGCTGTCGGCGGGTGCTGGCGATGGGCACGGTGCGCGTGACGACCCGGTCGAATCCGCCGTGGTCCCAACCGCGCCAGTACTGATCATTGCGCCTGTAGGTCAGGGTCTGCCCGGGATCGTGCGACTCGAAGATGTAGGGTCCCGTTCCGACCGGCCGTGCCGCCGGCGGTATAATCTCGGCCGCCGCAGGACTTTGAATCCAAAAGCCGTATTGGCTGGCCAGCTCGATTGGGAAGAACGGCCGCTGAAAGGTGAAGTCGAAGCGCAGCCGGTAGTCGTCCAACACCGTGATCTGCTCGGCACCGTTCTCCATCCACCAGACGATGCCCAAGCCGAACGGATGGTCGACCGTGCGCAGAATGGCCTGCTTGACCGATTCGGCGTTGCACGGCGTGCCGTCATGAAAGTTCACGCCCTCGCGAAGCGTCATCTCCCAGATCTGATACTCGTAGCCGCGCTTCTGGTGCGGCCAAACCGCCGTCGCCAGGGCCGGCTCCACCTCGGTCGTCGACGTCCCCTTCAGGCGCATCAGGGTCTCGTAGACCGGTGCCAAGCCATAGGCCCACTCGACATTCGTCGCGGGATCGAGATTGGGCACTTCCGTGTCGATCGCGATCACCAGTGTCCTGGGATCGCGGCCGCTGATGGTCGGCAGGTCAACACCGGCGCGGCTTTGCCGCCACGGCATCATGGCGACGCCGGCTGCCGCGGCGCTGGTCATAAGCTGGCGCCGATCAAGCGAAAACGGCGGGTTCTTGTGCGATGGTCGACTCATGGCCAGAGTTCCTTAATGCCCTAAGGAAGACAAAAGTATCTCATTATGGGCAGAAATGTCTAAGATAAGCGCATGGTGATGATGAATCTGTGCGATGAGCCTGCTGCAGCTTGACGATCTCCGCGTGTCCTATCGCGCGGAGAATGGCCTCGTTCATGCGGTCAACGGCGTATCGCTGACACTCGATGCCGGCCAGAAAATCGGCATCGTCGGCGAGTCGGGCAGTGGCAAGAGCACGCTGGCGATGGCGATACCGAACCTGTTGCCGGGGTCCGGACAGTCGGAAGTTGCCGGCAACATCTGGTTTGACGGCAAGAACCTTGCCGAGCTGGATGAGGCGGCCATGCGGCGCCGGCGCGGACGCGATATCGCCGTCGTTTTCCAAGACCCGCTTGCCAGCCTCAACCCGGTCTTGACCATCGGCGAACAGGTAGCGGAAGCGATCCGCGCCCACCGATCGGTATCCTGGCCCGCCGCCAAACAGGAGGCCGCCCACTGGCTGGCCGAAGTCGGCTTGGCCGACGCCAGGAACGCGTTGCGGCGCTATCCCCACGAACTCAGCGGCGGCATGCGCCAGCGCGTGATGATTGCCGCGGCAATCGCGCTTGCGCCGCGTCTGGTGATCGCCGACGAGCCGACGACGGCGCTCGACCTGACGACGCAGGCGCAGGTGCTGGACCTCCTGGAACGTCTGGTCGAGCAGCACGGCGCCGCGCTGATCCTGATCACCCACGACTTCGGCGTGATCGGCGAAATGGTCGATGAGGTCATGGTGATGTACGCCGGCGAGGTGGTCGACCGCGCCCCGACAGCCGAGCTCTTCGCGCGCCAGCGCCATCCCTACACCCGCGCCTTGATGCACGCGATGCCGTCCGAGGCGCGGCTTGGCGACGATCTCGATACGCTGCCCGGCGCACCGCCCGACATGTCGAATCCCCCGGAGGCCTGCGCGTTCGCGCCGCGCTGCGATCGCAGGACAGGGCGATGCGAACGCACCAAACCCCTGCTGCACGAGGTGTCCGCAGACGGTCACATGGTCGCTTGCCATCACCCGTACGGCGGCGCAACGCCGTGAGCGGGCACGACGAACTGCTGGCCGTCGACGACCTGCACGTGCGGTTCAAGAACCGAGCTCATGGTCCGCTGGGCCGCTCCGGCCGCTGGGTGCGCGCGGTCGACGGCGTGACGCTGGCTGTCGGTCGTGCCGAACGCCTTGGTCTGGTCGGCGAGTCAGGCAGTGGCAAGACGACGCTGGCGCGCGCCATGCTCCGCCTTGTGCCCGCCTATGGCGGCGCCATCCGGTTCGACAATGTCGACATCTCCGAGGCCAGCCGCGCCGACATGCGGACTTTGCGCAAACGCATGCAGATGGTGTTTCAGGACGCAAGCGCGGCGCTTCATCCCTGGTATCGGATCGGCGACAGCCTGACGGAACCCTTGGCAATCCATGGTATCGGTACCCGTGCGGAACGGCACGACCGCGCCGTCGCAATTCTGGCGACGGTCGGCCTGCAGGGCTCGGACATGACACGCTATCCCCACGAGTTCAGCGGCGGGCAGCGTCAGCGCATCGCCATCGCGCGGTCGCTGATCCTTGAGCCGGAACTTCTGGTCGCCGACGAGCCGGTCAGCGCGCTCGACATGTCGATCCAGGCTCAGATCATGAACTTGCTGGCCCATCTCGGCCGCACCTTCGATCTGAGCCTGGTGCTGGTTTCCCATGACCTGGCGGTCGTGCGTCATCTGACCCAGCGCATCGCGGTGATGTATCTGGGCCGCATTGTCGAAGAAGCGCCGACGGCGACGCTCTTTCGCGAACCCGCCCATCCCTATACGGTCGCGCTGATGTCGGCGATGCCGGCTCTTGGCCAGACACGCCGGTCTAGCCGCATCGTGCTGAAAGGCGATGTGCCAAGCGCGATCAACCCGCCGTCGGGGTGCCGCTTTCACACGCGGTGCTGGCTCAAGGACAAGCTCGGCAATCCCGCGCGGTGCGCCAGCGAAGATCCCGCGTTGCAGGCTGTTGGTGACAATCACCGAAGCGCTTGTCATTTTTCCGGTGAGATCGCCGCCAACGTCGAGAGGAAAGAGGTCTGACATGTGGCTCGGTATCGTCATCGCCCTGATCTTTCTTGCCGCCGGCGTCGTCGTGGCGTTGGCCGGCATCGTCCGGATCGTACGTCGCGACAATTGGGCGATCGGTGTCACCATGCTGGTGCCCGCCTTGATCTACCTCTACTTTCTCGGCTGGTTCGCAGGGCCGGGGCTGATGATCGAGCTGTTCGGCGACCCCAGCGTGTCGGGCATTGATGCTGACGCGCAATTGGTCGAGGGCGACGAACTCCTGTCCTTGTTTGACGGGCAAGTGCACGAAGGCAAGTACTACGACGAAACATCGAACACGTGGTTCCACTACAGGGAAAACTACCTGGCAAGCGGCGGTATCCGCGGCAAGTCCGGACCGGAACACAATCCGGAGCAGTGGTCCTATTCCGGTGAATGGAAGTTCGAGGACGGCAATATCTGCACCCGCTACGACGGCGACTACGATTGCTCGGACGTCTACGCAACCGGCGATACCTACAGCTATCTAGGCGAAGACAACCAGGTGACGTCGTGGTTTGTGCCGTCGGCGCCGTCGGCGGAACTAGATCCCACCGCGACCCGCCTGCTGGACGAACAGCTGCGGCTTGCCATCGACGGCATGGCCCATGCCGGGAAACTCACCGACACCGACAACGCGGCGAACTTTCAGATCGTGTTCTTCAGCAACAACCACGCCATCTACACAAAGCGCGGCGACAGTCCCGATGAACTGGGCGACGTGGAGTACGGCTGGTACCGCTTCGACGACAACCGCGTCTGCCTGACCGGCACGCTTGGTCTTTATCACGACTGCTTCGCCGTCTACGTGAAGGAAGGCACCTTCAGTTTCGTGCGCGAAGGCGTTCAGGTCGACCTGACGACAAACCCGGTCTTCTGACCGCCGGCTATCCGTCCGTCGCCGATAACACGGCGGTCACGTCGAAGAAGAGTCTGTTTCAACGCGCGCGCGATCGGCTAATGTCGACATCCCCACCTCGGCATTGGCGACGGAGTGAATCGAATGATCGACAATGGCATAACTTGGCCGAACGGCGCGCGGTGCGCGGTCGCTTTCACTTTCGACATGGATGCCGACAGCATCCTGCATCTGGCCCACCCGACCGATGCGCACCGGCGAGTCTCCGCGCTGTCGCAACTGCGTTACGGGCCGTCGATCGCCGTGCCGCGCATTCTCGATCTCTACCGGCGCCACGATCTGAAGCAGACCTTCTATGTGCCCGCGTGGTGTATCGAGCGCTACCCGGACGCCGTCGCGGCGATGGTGAAGGACGGGCATGAGGTCGCGCACCACGGCTACATCCACGAACATCCGAGCGAATTGTCGCGCGATGAGGAGCGCCACTGGCTGCGCCGCGGCATCGAGATCATCGAACGCCATACCGGCCAGCGCCCGCGCGGTTTCCGGGCGCCGCTCTACAACTTCTCCGACCACACGCTTGATCTGCTGCTGGAAGAAGGCTTCACCTATGATGCCTCGCTGATGGGCGATGATGTCCCCTACCTCATCCAGTCGGATCTGGGCGACCTCGTCGAATTGCCCACCCATTGGGGTCTCGACGATTGGCCGCCCTATGTCCACATGATCGATATCGACTACATGATGTCGATCAAGTCGCCGAGCGAGGCGATCGCCGGTTTCCGCGAGGAGTTCGACGCCGCCTGGGAGTTCGGCGGCCTGTGGATCGCCGTCTGGCACCCCTTCGTCTCAGGCCGGCTGGCCCGGCTGCGCGCGGTCGAAGGTCTGATCACCTATATGCAGGACAAGGGCGACGTCTGGTTCGCGCGCATGGAGGATATCGCCGCCCATGTGCGTGCCGAGATCGAGGCAGGCCGCCATGTGCCGCGCATCGAACGCCTGCCCTATTACGACGGACCGGTCGCGGTCGAAGCCGCGGCGCAGTAAGGCGAAGAGCGGCCTTAGAGCAGATCGCCTTCTATCTGCATCGCTTGCGATCCAGATAGAAGGCATGAATCCGCTCTAACTATCTGATCGAGAGCGGATTCACGCGATTAATCAGAGCCGCTCAGTGGCTCTGATCAATCGCGATCCGCTCTAGCGACTGCGCAAGACCTCGGCAAAGAAACGTTTCACCGGCGCCATCACCGCGTCGGGGTCATGGGCGGTATCGGGCACGGTATCCAGCCTGACGGCGATGCCTTCGGCCTCGTAGCTCTCGCGCAGCGCGTTGATGCGGTCGACGCGCGTCTCGCCCGCCCTGTTGGCATCGTCCATCCACCATGAACTTCCGGGACGAATGGTGATCTCCCAGGTGTCGGTATCCGCATCACCGATTACCATCTGCACAGCGACCTCGCGCATGCGCCCGATGTCCAGGGTCTTGCCGAACACCGCCTCCAGGTTCCTGACGCCGACCCACCAGTCGCGGGATTGATCCAGTAGGGTTACGACACCGGGCGCGCCGATTGATGCGGCGCGCAGCCGTTCGGGATGGAGGTAGAAGAAGCGGTGGGTGAAATGTCCGCCGCCGGAAAAGCCGTAAAGCAGGAAGCGCTCGGCATCGACGCGATACTTCTCCGCGACTTCGTCGACCATCGACAGAAGCACATGATCGTAGCGGATGCCGTGCGAGCCGATCAGCTTGTAGCCCGACAAGTCTCCCGGTTTGACAATACCGGCCGGGAAAAGCGGCGCCAGGATGATGCAGTCGTGGGCGTCGGCGAAGTCCGCGAGGTTGTCGCGGTAGCCCGCCGCATTGCGTCCGGTGCCATGAATGGTCACGGCCAGATGATAGGACTTGCTGCCGTTCTCCGCATAATCAGACGGCACATACAGGCAGTACGAAAACCGCTGGTCGAACCGCGACGCGTAGAACGTCGTGCGACCGAAGTCGTAATAGGACAATCCGCGCTTGCATCCGCGTTGGTCGGCCATGTTGGCTCCCACCTTGATGGTTTCTTGGTGCGCCAAGCCGTCTGATTATGCCACGCGAAGTTCGTCGCCCAACTGCGAGGCTTCGGTCAGGTCGGCCAGGAACGACTTCAGAATCATCGACTTTCTGGGCGCTTTGCGGGTCACGATCGAGAAGACGGATTTGTAGACGTACTCCTGCGGCAGCACCGGTTTCATCTCGTCACGCGACACCCAAAGTTGGGCCAGATGGCGCGGCAGGAAACCGATATGGCCGCCGCCCAGGATCAGGATCGCGGCTGCTTCCAGGTGCTGCACGACCGCGCACGGCGCGCCCTCGTCTTCGCCCAGCGACGCGATGTCGTGCTTGTCCAGATAGGATCGCGTGACCTTGCGCGCGGTTCTCACGGCCTCGTGGATCTCGGCCTCGTCGGTCATCGCAAAGACCGGGTTCTGATACCCGCATAGAAGAGAATTCTCCTCGATGTAGATGTCGCGATAGTCGAGACCGGGGACCCGGTGATGGAACGTGCCGATCGCCACATCGATATCGAGGTCCAGGACCGCGCGTTCGATATCGCCGGGCGGCATGATCTCCATGCGCACGCTGACCTCGTGATCCCGGCTGTTGAAGAGATTGAGCGCGCGCACGATCGGGCATTCCGGATCGGTCGCGACGTTGTCGATCAACGCGATGTTGAGATACCCGCTCAAGCGGCCTTTCAGCTCCGACGTGACGTTCTGGAAATCCTCGTGCGCGCGGAACAGTTTGAGCGTCTCCTCATAGACCCGCTGGCCCTTGGGCGTCAGTTCGAACCCGGTTCGCCCGCGCTCGCACAGGCGCACGCCCAGGCGCGTCTCAAGCTGGGCCATCTGGTTGCTGATCGTCGACTGCCCGATGTTCAGCACCGACTGCGCGCTCGTAAAACCGCGGCACTCGACGACGGCGCGGAAGACGTGAAGTTGACGAATATCGATGTCGCTGATGCGAAAGGCCATGGCGTCTCTCCCCTCTCGACTCGGGCGGCGATGCCCCCTGGATGTTTCATCGCATTATGCCCGTCAAGATCAATGCTAACGCTCTTTACATCGAATCCGATAGACCAATCAGGCCTGACACATCCGGTTCGGCCGTCGCACGCCAGGCGTTTGAGCAGCGCTATCGCCCCTATGCGAACACCCATCGCGTCCCATAAGCCGACCAGAACCGCGCCGAGACGGCGGTCCAAGTACGCAACCCGGCCCTCCATACATTTTCTGTCTTGAATGAATAGGTAGCGAATCAGCGATTCGTCGAACGTTTCGGCAGGTCCAGTCTTTGCGCCAAGGCATCGAGAAAAAGATGCCGACGGCGAAGGGGCGAAGGGCGCATGGCGGACGCGGCAAAAAGCGCTAGGGCGAACACGGTTCCGGCGGGAAAGCAGGGCAAGGATGCGCCGGCCGGCGGCAAACGGCGCCAGGTGCTCAAACTGCTGACGCCGGTCAACTCACGTCAGACGGCGATTTACGGCATGATCGGCGGCGTCGCGTTTTTCCTGCTGTGGGAAGCCGGCCATTACCTGACGCCGGAA
>JANQGO010000340.1 GCA_028277285.1 Alphaproteobacteria bacterium
TCGACCTTCTGCAGCATCTGGCGAACGATCACCTCGATGTGCTTGTCGTTGATCTTCACGCCCTGCAGACGATAAACGTCCTGAATCTCCTTGCAGAGATAGTTCGCCAGCGCCTCCACGCCCATGACGTCGAGAATGTCATGCGGCACGGGGTTACCGTCCATCAGAAGGTCGCCCTTCTGCACGAAATCCCCCTCCTGGACGGTAATATGCTTGCCCTTGGGGATGAGATATTCGCTGGGCTCCTTGTCCTCCTCGGGCGGCACCACGACAATCCGGCGCTTGGTCTTGTAGTCCTTGCCGAATTCGACGCGGCCGTCGGTGTCCGTGATGATCGCGAACTCCTTGGGCCGGCGCGCCTCGAACAGTTCCGCGACACGCGGCAGACCGCCGGTAATGTCGCGAGTCTTCGACGCCTCCCGCGGAATACGGGCCAGCACGTCGCCGGCCTTAACCTCCGCGCCGTTCTCGACGGACAGGATCGCATCGACGGACAGGAAGTAACGCGCCTCGAGCTCGTTCGAGAGCTTGATAACCTCGCCCTTCTTGTCCCGCAGCGTGACCCGCGGCCGCAGGTCCGCGCCGCGCGGCTGCTGCTTCCAGTCGGTCACCACCTTGCTCGCGATGCCGGTCGTCTCGTCCACGGATTCCCGCATCGAGATGCCGGTGACGAGATCGACATAGTTCGCGATGCCGTCCTTCTCGGTGATGATGGGGATGGTGTACGGGTCCCATTCGGCCAGACGGTCGCCCTTCTTCGCGTCGCCGCCGTCCTTGACGAGCAACCTCGCGCCGTACGGAATGCGATGACGAACGCGCTCCCGATTGCGGGAGTCGCGCACGACGATCTCCGTGCTCCGGTTCATGACGACCTCGCGGCCGCTGGAATCGGTCACGAGGCTGCCGTTCTGGACTTCGACCGTGCCGTCGATCGACGATTCGAAGCCGGTCTGCTCGGCCACTTGGGCCGCGCCGCCGATGTGGAACGTCCGCATCGTAAGCTGCGTGCCCGGCTCGCCGATCGACTGGGCGGCGATCACGCCGACCGCCTCGCCGATATTGACCGGAGTGCCACGGGCAAGGTCGCGCCCGTAACAGTTCGCACAGACGCCGCCCACGGTCTCGCAGGTGAGAACGGAGCGGACCTTTACACTGTCCACACCGGCATTGTCGATCTCTTCGACCGCGTCCTCGTGGATCAGTTCGCCGGCCTTGACGATCACCTTGTTGGACTGGGGATCGACGATGTCGACCGCCGCGTGACGGCCGACGATCCGCTCCGCCAGTTCCTCGATCACATCGCCGCCCTCGATCACCGCGGTCATCGTGAGCCCTTCGGTCGTACCGCAATCCTCTTCGGTGATGATGCAGTCCTGGGCGACGTCAACCAGACGGCGGGTGAGATATCCCGAGTTCGCCGTCTTGAGCGCGGTATCCGCCAGGCCCTTACGGGCGCCATGCGTCGAGTTGAAGTACTCGAGCACGGTGAGCCCTTCCTTGAAGTTGGAAATGATGGGCGTCTCGATGATCTCGCCGCTCGGCTTGGCCATCAGGCCACGCATGCCGGCCAGCTGCTTGATCTGGGCGGCGGAACCGCGCGCGCCCGAATGCGCCATCATGAAGACCGAGTTGACCTCGCCGCCGGCGCCGGCCTCCATCGCCTTCATCATCTCGTCGGCAACCCGGTCGCCGCACTCGGACCAGACATCGACCACCTTGTTGTACTTCTCGCCCTTGGTGATCAGGCCGTCGAGATACTGCTGCTCGTACTCCTTGATCTTCTCCTTGGCGTCGGTGATAAGCATCTCCTTCGCCTCCGGGATGATCAGATCGTCCTTGCCGAAGGACAGCCCCGCGATGCAGGCGTGCCGGAAGCCCATCTGCATCAAGCGATCGGCGAAGATGCAGGTCTCCTTCTGACCGCAATGGCGGTACACGTGATCGATAACATTGGTGATCTCCTTCTTGGTCAGAAGCTGGTTGACCAGGTCGAAGGGCACCATCTTGCTCTTGGGCAGGATCTGCGACAGCAGCATACGGCCCGGCGTCGAGACCATGGTCCGGACCATCGGGTCGCCATTCTCGTCGACACCTTCATAGCGAGCCTTGATGCGGCTGTTGAGGTGGATCGCCTGCGACGCGATCGCATGCTCGATCTCGCCGACCGTGTTGAAGCGCGGCACGCGATGCACCGTGTACTTGCCCGACTTCACCGCCTTCCAGATCTTCGCCTCGTCGCCTTCCACGAGCTCGACGACCTTGTTCGGGTTCTCCGGATCGACGACGACGATATCGTTGTTCGCCATGCCGGCGGCCATTTCGTCCTGGTTGTGCAGGTCGATCGCGATGCCGACCCGTTCGGGCCGCTCCAGAGACAAGTAATAGAGACCGAGGACGATATCCTGCGACGGCACGATGATCGGCTTGCCGTTGGCCGGCGACAGGATGTTGTTCGTCGACATCATCAGGACACGAGCTTCGAGCTGCGCTTCCATCGAGAGCGGCACGTGAACCGCCATCTGGTCGCCGTCGAAGTCCGCGTTGAAGGCCGCACAGACCAGCGGGTGAAGCTGGATCGCCTTGCCCCCGATCAGCACCGGCTCGAACGCCTGGATACCGAGACGATGCAAGGTCGGCGCCCGGTTCAGCATGACCGGATGCTCGCGAATGACCTCTTCCAGGATGTCCCAGACCTCGGGTCGCTCCTTTTCCACCATGCGCTTGGCGGCCTTGATTGTGGACGCCATGCCATAGACTTCCAGCCGCGAGTAGATGAACGGCTTGAAGAGTTCGAGCGCCATCTTTTTCGGCAGGCCGCACTGATGCAGAAGCAGTTCCGGGCCGACCACGATGACCGAACGGCCGGAATAGTCGACGCGCTTGCCGAGAAGGTTCTGACGGAAGCGGCCCTGCTTGCCCTTCAGCATGTCGGAGAGCGATTTCAGCGGCCGCTTGTTCGCGCCGGTGATGACCCGGCCGCGCCGGCCGTTGTCGAACAACGCGTCGACGGCTTCCTGCAGCATCCGCTTCTCGTTGCGCACGATGATTTCCGGCGCCCGCAGCTCGATGAGCCGCTTCAGGCGGTTGTTCCGGTTGATCACCCGGCGGTACAGGTCGTTCAGGTCGGAGGTCGCGAAGCGGCCGCCGTCCAGCGGCACCAGCGGGCGCAGCTCCGGTGGGATGACCGGTACGACGTTCAGGATCATCCATTCCGGTCGCGTGTTGGAATCGATGAAGGCCTCGATCAGCTTAAGC
>JANQGO010000383.1 GCA_028277285.1 Alphaproteobacteria bacterium
GAATCGCGTAGTGAGACCATGACGGAAGCGGAAAATTCGGCTGATCCCGCCAATAAGGGTAGCGAATAGGGGGGTGGTCGGCCTTTCCGCTGACAGGAACGTGTACCCGTATAGTGTTGCCAATTGTCCACAGTGCTACGACATATGTACAACATGTACCCGGCTACGCAGTTGTGCCGCGTTGCGGCTTCTAGTTAACATGCGCCAGCTATAGGCCCAGAAGGACCTCGTGCTATGACAAAAGGCGGCGGCGAATCCAAGAACACGCTCTACTGCTCTTTCTGCGGCAAGAGCCAGCATGAGGTTCGTAAGCTGATTGCCGGTCCGACGGTGTTCATCTGTGATGAATGCGTCGAGCTGTGCATGGATATCATCCGCGAGGAGAACAAGAGCTCCATCGTGAAGTCGCGTGACGGGGTGCCGACGCCGCGCGAGATCAACCAGGTCCTCAACGACTATGTGATCGGCCAGGATTACGCCAAGCGCATCCTGTCGGTCGCGGTCCACAACCACTACAAGCGTCTGAACAATGGCGGGCGCCAGGATCAGGTCGAGCTGGCCAAATCCAACATCCTGCTGATCGGCCCGACCGGCTGCGGCAAGACCCTGTTGGCCCAGACCCTGGCGCGCATCCTTGACGTGCCGTTCACCATGGCCGACGCGACGACGCTGACCGAAGCGGGCTATGTCGGCGAGGACGTCGAGAACATCATCCTGAAGCTGGTGCAGGCTGCCGACTACAATGTCGAGCGCGCCCAGCGCGGCATCGTCTTCATCGACGAGGTCGACAAGATCGCGCGCAAGTCCGACAACCCGTCGATCACCCGCGACGTGTCGGGCGAGGGGGTCCAGCAGGCGCTGCTCAAGATCATGGAAGGCACCATCGCGTCGGTGCCGCCCCAGGGCGGGCGCAAGCATCCCCAGCAGGAGTTCCTGCAGGTCGACACGACGAACATCTTGTTCATCTGCGGCGGCGCCTATGCGGGGCTTGAGAAGATCATCTCCGACCGCGGCAAGACGACGTCGATCGGTTTCGGCGCCGACGTGCGTTCGCCCGACGAGCGGCGCACCGGTGAGATCCTGCGCGGCGTCGAACCTGAAGACCTGTTGAAGTTTGGCCTTATCCCCGAGTTTGTCGGCCGTCTGCCGGTCATCGCGACGCTCGACGATCTGGACGAAGGCTCGCTGGTCAAGATCCTGGCGGAGCCGAAGAATGCGCTGATCAAGCAGTATCAGAAACTGTTCGAGATGGAGGAGATCAAGCTGGCCTTCACCGACGACGCGCTGCGCGGCATCGCCCAGAAGGCGATTGCGCGCAAGACCGGCGCCCGGGGCCTGCGCTCCATCCTTGAAGGAATCCTGCTCGACACCATGTTTGAGCTTCCGAGTCTTGAAGGTGTCGAAGAGGTCGTGATCAACCGCGAGGTCGTCGATCACGGCAGCCAGCCATTGATGATCTACGCGGAACGCGAAGACGAGGTCGCGCCGGCCTCGTGAGCGGACCGCTCTTGATCCGTCCCGACGGGCGGACCATCTGTTCCAAGGTTTCCGTTAGGTCGGGTCCGGTCGGGCTTTGACGCAGGCCGATCCGATGCATTTTTGAGTACGGAGGTATTGTTACGTGAGCTTGACTCAAGGCGCTCTTTATTCCGTTCTGCCGTTGCGCGACATCGTCGTCTTCCCCCACATGATCGTGCCGCTGTTCGTCGGTCGCGATAAGTCGGTAAAGGCGCTCGAAGATGTTATGAAAGACGACAAGCAGATCCTGCTCGTCGCGCAAAAAGACGGCTCCCAGGACGATCCTGGCCCTGACGACATCTATGACATCGGCACCGTGTCGACGGTGCTGCAGCTCTTGAAGCTGCCCGACGGCACCGTCAAGGTGCTGGTCGAAGGCGGTTCGCGTGCGCGGATCGTCGAACACACGCCCAATGAGGCGTTCTTCCAGGCCTATGCGGAGGTCCTGGACGACAAGGAATCGGACGAACGTGAACTGCAGGCGCTGGCGCGCGCGGTGATCAGCCAGTTCGAGGAATACGTCAAACTCAACAAGAAGATCCCGCCTGAGGTTCTGGTCTCGCTCAATCAGATCGAGAACTACGGCAAGCTGGTCGACACGGTCGCTTCGCACCTGACCATCAAGGTCTCCGACAAGCAGGCGCTTCTGGAGATCGATTCGGTGCTTGAGCGCCTGGAGAAGGTCTATTCGCTGATCGAAGGCGAAATCGGCGTGCTTCAGGTCGAGAAAAGGATCCGCGGCCGGGTCAAGCGGCAGATGGAGAAGACCCAGCGCGAGTACTATCTGAACGAACAGATGAAGGCGATCCAGAAGGAGCTGGGTGAAGGCGAGGACGGCCGCGACGAGGCCGGCGAGTACGAAGAGAAGATCGCCAACACCAAGTTGACGAAGGAAGCGCGCGAGAAGGCGCTGGCCGAGGTCAAGAAGCTCCGGACCATGAGCCCGATGTCTGCCGAGGCGACGGTGGTCCGCAACTATCTCGACTGGATGCTGACCATCCCGTGGAAGAAGCGCACACGGCTTAAGAAAGACTTGAAGCACGCGCAGCAGGTGCTCGACAACGACCATTATGGCCTGGAGAAGGTCAAGGAACGGATCGTCGAGTATCTGGCAGTGCAGTTGCGCCGCTCCAAGCTGAAGGGTCCGATCCTGTGTCTGGTCGGACCGCCGGGTGTCGGCAAGACGTCATTAGGCAAGTCGATCGCACGCGCGACCGGCCGCAATTTCGTTCGCATGTCGCTAGGCGGTGTGCGCGACGAAGCCGAAGTGCGTGGCCATCGGCGCACCTACATTGGATCGATGCCGGGCAAGATCATTCAGGGCATGAAGAAGGCGAAGTCATCGAACCCGCTCTTCCTGCTTGATGAGATCGACAAGCTCGGCGCCGATTGGCGAGGCGACCCGTCGTCGGCACTGCTCGAGGTGCTCGACCCCGAACAGAACTCGACGTTCAACGATCACTATCTGGAGGTCGATTACGATCTCTCCGACGTGATGTTCGTGACGACAGCGAACTCGACTCGCATTCCGCAGCCGTTGATGGATCGCATGGAGTTGATCCGTATCTCCGGTTACACCGAAGACGAGAAAGTTCACATCGCACAAGAGCATCTGATCCCTAAGCAGTTGCAGGCCCACGGCTTGAAGGCTGAGGAGTGGTCGATCTCGGAAGGCGCGTTGCGCGATCTCGTGCGTTACTACACGCGCGAAGCCGGCGTTCGAAATCTCGAACGACAGCTCGCCAATCTACAGCGTAAGGCTGTGCGCGACATCGTCGCCGACGGCGTCAAGGACGTGAAGGTGACGAGCCGCAATCTCGGCAAGTATGCGGGCGTGCGTCAGTTCCGCTACGGCGAAGCCGAGCGTGAGGACATGGTCGGTGTCACGACCGGCCTGGCGTGGACCGAAGTCGGCGGTGAACTGTTGTCGATCGAGGCGGTGGTGTTGCCCGGTCGCGGCAAGATGACGATCACCGGCAAGCTGGGTGACGTGATGCAGGAATCGGTGCAGGCCGCCAAGAGCTATGTCCGCTCACAGGCGCCTGAACTGGGCCTGAAACCGACGATTTTCGACCGGCGCGACATTCACGTTCACGTGCCTGAAGGCGCGACCCCCAAAGACGGTCCGTCGGCCGGTATCGCCATGTTCACGTCGATCCTCTCGGCGCTGACCGGCATTCCGGTCAAGTGCACGGTCGCCATGACCGGCGAGATCACACTGCGCGGACGTGTTCTGCCGATCGGCGGGTTGAAGGAGAAGCTACTCGCAGCCCATCGCGGCGGCATCAAGACGGTGCTGATCCCGCGCGATAACGAAAAGGATCTCGCAGAGATACCCGACAACGTTAAACGCGGAATTGAAATCGTGCCGGTGGCATCGGTCGAGGAAGTTCTCGAACGCGCGCTTGTCGACAAGCCCGTGCCAATCGAATGGACCGAGGATGATGCCGAGGCGGCGGAGAAAATGAGCAAGCGTTCCGACGACGATGTCGGCGATGTCATCACGCATTGAACGAGCACTTGTCATCCACATTAAATGGCGTTAATCCGCGCGTTACTGTTTGTCTGCGTTGACGCCATCGCGAGCGGAACGATAGACTGACAATGCTCTGGGGATGCCTGTCTATGTTGATCCAATCACCAACAGCCGAATCGTGGGAGGGGGCCTTACTGTGAACAAGAACGATCTGATTGCCAAAGTGGCGGACGAGTCCGGTTTGACGAAAGCCGATGCCGGTCGTGCCGTCGATTGCGTTTTTGATTGTATTTCATCGTCGCTGGCGTCGGGCAGCGAAGTTCGTCTTGTCGGGTTCGGCACCTTCTCGGTTGCCAATCGCGCAGCCAGCGAAGGTCGTAATCCGCGCACCGGCGAGCGCATCAAAATCCCGGCGTCGAAGCAGCCGAAGTTCAAGGCCGGTAAAGCCCTGAAGGAAGCTGTCAACTAACTGAGTTGACCGACGATAGGTTTTCGAACTGCCGGCTGCCTTGATGGGCGCCGGCAGTTTTCGTTTTTGCATACGACATATCCGGCGGCCGACGTTCGGTCGATGTCTGTTGCGCATGGCGACGTGACGGATTAGACGGGCGGCGCAAGTCGGCGTTGTCATGACATGGCCTTGGGGGCGATTAGCTCAGCTGGGAGAGCAACTCGTTTACACCGAGTAGGTCGGCGGTTCGATCCCGTCATCGCCCACCATGCCCCGATGCCTCAGATCATGGTCATGTCTTTCTGATCACATGCCGGTGTAAGGCCGGCTGCTGGCAAGTCCTAAACCTGCCGAATGGGTGATCGGATGCGGGCCGGTATTTTCCTTGACGCCTCAAAGGCGCTAACGTAGATGATGCGCCTTCGCGAAGGGCCCCTTATGGGGGTGTAGCTCAGTCCGGTTAGAGCGCTGGCCTGTCACGCCAGAGGTCGCGGGTTCGAGTCCCGTCACTCCCGCCATTTCCCCTTAGATTCGACGACGTTAGGTCCGTATCCATCGGCCCCCATCGGGGGCAGCCGATCGCGCCGTCTTTGACCTGGCTTCATGCCAGAAATGTTGTCTCATAACAGCCTTCACAGGTCAGGTGAGGGACATATATAAGGGGGCGCGCGATGCGGAGAGATCCATGAACGAACTGCTTCTGGAATATCTGCCGATCCTGATCTTCCTGGGCCTGGCCATCGCGATGGCCGGGGCGATGATCGGTATGTCCCATATGCTGGGGCAGCAGAAACCTGATCCGGAAAAGCTGTCATCCTACGAATGTGGGTTCGACGCTTTCGACGATGCGCGCCAGCAATTCGACGTTCGGTTCTATCTGGTCGCTATTCTCTTCATCATCTTCGACCTAGAGGTCGCCTTCCTGTTTCCCTGGGCGGTCTCGCTCAGCGAGATCGGTCTGTTCGGCTTTTGGTCGATGGTCGTCTTTCTCGGCGTGCTGACCATCGGTTTCATCTATGAATGGCGCAAGGGAGCACTCGAATGGGAGTAGAACCAACCGGCATCGCCAACATCCCGCCCGGCGCCGATCAGGATGCGCTTCTGCGCAACGTCGCCGAAGAGGTTCAGGACAAGGGTTATGTGTTGTCCCATGTCGACAAGCTGGTGAACTGGGCGCGGACCGGAAGCCTTTGGCCGATGACGTTCGGCCTGGCTTGTTGCGGTGTGGAAATGATCCACGCCTACATGAGCCGTTATGACCTCGACCGCTTCGGCGTCATTCCGCGCGCCAGCCCGCGGCAGTCTGATGTCATGATCGTGGCGGGCACCCTGTGCAACAAGATGGCGCCAGCGCTGCGCAAGCTCTATGACCAGATGCCCGAACCGCGCTGGGTCATCTCCATGGGGTCGTGCGCCAACGGCGGCGGCTATTATCACTACTCTTATTCGGTCGTCAGGGGCTGCGACCGGATCGTGCCTGTGGATATCTATGTTCCCGGCTGCCCGCCGACGGCCGAAGCGCTGGTCTATGGCATTCTGCAGCTGCAGAAGAAGATACGCCGCACCGGCACGATCAGGCGCTAGGTCGGGGTCGCCGCCGCCATGACAGAAGCCTTGATGGAGATCGGGCACGCCGCCGACGCAAGGTTCAGCGGTCAGGCAGGACCGCTGACGTTTGACCGCGGCCAGGCGACCCTGGCCGCGACGGTCGATGGCTTGGTGCCGTTGCTGACTTGGCTGAGGGATGATTCCAACTGCCTTTTCAAGCAGTTGGTCGATGTCACGGCAGTCGACTATCCGGAGCGGCCGGAGCGCTTCGATGTCATCTATAACCTCTTAAGCCTGCGCATGAACCTGCGCCTGCGGGTCAAGCTGATGGTCGGCGAAGATACGGCCGTCCCGTCTGTGAGCGGCGTTTACAGCTCGGCGAACTGGCTCGAGCGCGAAGTCTGGGACATGTACGGCATCTACTTCGCCGGTCACCCGGATCTACGCCGGATCCTGACCGATTACGGGTTCGAAGGGCACCCGCAGAGGAAGGACTTCCCGCTGACCGGC
This sequence comes from Alphaproteobacteria bacterium, assembly GCA_028277285.1. Classification (GTDB taxonomy): domain Bacteria; phylum Pseudomonadota; class Alphaproteobacteria; order SP197; family SP197; genus JANQGO01. Next base: position 6,504 of record JANQGO010000383.1, read on the forward strand.
TATGTCGAGATGCGCTACGACGAAGATCAAAAGCGCGTCGTCTATGAACCGGTCAAACTGACCCAGGCATTCCGCAACTTCGACTATCTGTCGCCGTGGGAGGGATCGTTCGACGTCCTGCCGGGTGACGAGAAGGCCGAGGCAGCCGAAAAAGAGGCCGGCGACAATGGCTGAAGTCCAGATCAAGACAACGACGCTGAACTTCGGGCCCCAGCATCCGGCCGCCCACGGTGTGCTGCGCCTGGTGCTGGAAATGGACGGTGAGGTCGTCGAACGCGCCGACCCGCATATCGGCCTCCTGCACCGCGGCACCGAGAAGCTGATCGAATACAAGACCTATCTGCAGGCGGTGCCGTATTTCGACCGGCTCGATTATGTCTCGCCCATGTGCCAGGAGCATGCTTATGCGCTCGCCGTCGAGACGCTGCTGGGCATCGAGGTGCCGCCGCGCGGCCAGCACGTGCGCGTGTTGTTCTCCGAAATCACCCGCGTCCTGAACCATCTTCTGAACATCACAACCTTCGCGCTCGACGTCGGGGCGATCACGCCGTCGCTGTGGGCGTTCGAAGAGCGTGAGAAACTCATGGAGTTCTACGAAGGCGTCTCGGGCGCCCGGCTCCATTCGGCCTATTTCCGTCCCGGCGGTGTCCACCGCGACCTGCCGGCCGGCATGGAAGAGGAGATCGCGGCCTATTTCGAGACGTTCCTGAACGTCATCGACGATATCGAGCATCTGCTGAACGAAAACCGCATCTTCAAGCAGCGCACGGTCGATATCGGCGTCGTCTCGGCTGAAGACGCCCTGGACTGGGGTTTCACCGGGCCGATGTTGCGCGGCGCCGGGGTGCCGTGGGATCTGCGCAAGGCTCAGCCCTACGACTCCTACGCCCAGTTCAACTTCGACATTCCGGTCGGCAAGCAGGGCGATTGCTACGAGCGTTACATGGTGCGGATCGAGGAGATGCGCCAAAGCGTGCGCATCATCAAGCAGTGCCTGGAGACCATGCCCGGTGGTCCCGTCCATACAGAAGACCCGAAGGTGTCGCCGCCGCGGCGGGCGCCTATGAAAGAGTCGATGGAAGCGCTGATCCATCACTTCAAACTCTATACCGAGGGTTATCATGTCCCGGCCGGCGAGGCTTACGCGGCGGTCGAGGCGCCCAAGGGCGAATTCGGCGTGTTCCTGGTCTCCGACGGCACCAACAAACCCTATCGATGCCGCATCAAGGCGCCGGGCTTCCTGCATCTGCAGTCCAGCGACTTCCTGTGCAAGGGGCACATGCTGGCCGATGCGGCGGCCATAATCGGCAGCATGGATATCGTGTTCGGGGAGATCGACCGATGAGCATGGCGCGCGGCCGCCCCGTGGCCCTGGACAAGCAGCCGGAGAGTTTCGCGTTCTCTGCTGAGAACGTGGAAAAGGTCAACGTGATCGTGGCGAAGTACCCGCAAGGGCGCCAAAGAAGCGCCGTTTTGCCGCTGCTGGATGTGGCCCAGCGACAGATCGGCTGGGTGCCGGTCGCGGCCATGGACCATATCGCCGAAGTCCTGGATATCGCACCGATCCATGTTTACGAGGTCGCGACCTTCTATACGATGTTCAACCTGGAGCCGGTCGGCGAGTACCTGGTCCAGGTCTGCACGACCACGCCCTGCATGCTGCGCGGCTCCGACGACGTGGTCGAAGCGTGCCGCAACCATCTGGGTATCGACTGGGACCAGACGACCGCTGACGGCAAGTTCACGCTGAAAGAGGTCGAGTGCCTGGGCGCCTGCGTCAACGCGCCGATGGTGCAGATCAACGACGACTATTATGAGGACCTGGACGCCGAGAAGACGATCGCGCTTTTGGAGGCGCTGAGCCGCGGCGAGAAACCCAAGATCGGACCGCAGAACGGCCGCCATTCCTCCGAGCCGGTCTCCGGCGCCAAGGTCCTGCAGGACGGAGCCTGATCATGTTGCAGGACAAGGACCGCATCTTCACCAATCTCTACGGTTTTGAGAGCCCGGGCCTGGATGCCGCGCGCCGGCGCGGCGATTGGGACGGCACGGCGGCGATCCTGGCCAAAGGGCCGGACGCGATCGTCGAGGAGATCAAGACGTCGGGGCTCAGGGGCCGCGGCGGCGCCGGTTTCCCGTCGGGCCTCAAGTGGTCGTTCATGCCCAAGGAGCGGCCCGAGGGGCAGCCCGCCTATCTGGTGGTCAACGCCGACGAGAGCGAGCCCGGCACCTGCAAGGACCGCGACATCATGCGCCACGACCCGCACAAGCTGGTCGAGGGCTGCCTGATCGCCGGTTTCGCCATGCGCGCCAACGCCGCCTACATCTATATCCGCGGCGAGTTCTATAACGAGTCCGTCGCGCTGCAGATCGCGATCGACGAGGCCTACGAGGCCGGCTTGATCGGCAAAAACGCCTGCGGCTCCGGCTACGATTTCGACGTCTACCTGCACCGCGGCGCCGGCGCCTATATCTGCGGCGAGGAAACGGCGCTTTTGGAAAGCCTGGAAGGCAAGAAGGGCCAGCCGCGCCTGAAACCGCCGTTCCCAGCCATGGCCGGCCTCTATGGCTGCCCGTCGACGGTGACCAATGTGGAGACGGTCGCGGTATCGCCGACCATCATGCGGCGCGGCGGCGACTGGTTTGCCTCCTTTGGACGGCCGAAGAATTCCGGCACCAAACTCTTCTGCATCTCCGGCCACGTGAACGAGCCGTGCAACGTCGAAGAGGAGATGAGCATTCCGTTGAAGGAGCTCATCGAAAAGCATGCCGGCGGCGTGCGTGGCGGCTGGGACAACCTGCTGGCCGTCATCCCCGGCGGCTCGTCGGTGCCGGTGATCCCGAAATCCGTGTGCGACGAGGTCCTGATGGACTTCGACGCGCTGATGGAGGTGAAGTCGGGCCTGGGCACCGCCGCCGTCATCGTCATGGACAAGTCCACCGATATCGTCCGGGCGATCTGGCGCCTGTCGAAGTTCTATAAGCACGAGAGCTGCGGTCAGTGCACGCCATGCCGGGAAGGCACTGGCTGGATGATGCGGATCATGAAACGCCTGATCGACGGCGATGCCTCGATCGAGGAGATCGACATGCTGCAGGCCGTCACCAAACAGGTCGAAGGCCACACGATCTGTGCGCTCGGCGACGCTGCGGCATGGCCGATCCAAGGGTTGATCCGGCATTTCCGGCCGGAGCTTGAGCGGCGCATCCAGGAGCGTCGCGGTGCCACGCCGGTGGCGGCGGAGTAGGGGCGCGCGATGACCGACACCGTTAAGCTCACCATCGATGGGGTGGAGATCGAGGTCGACAAACGGCTGACCCTGCTGCAGGCCTGCGAGCTGGCCGGCGCCGAGGTGCCGCGTTTCTGTTTCCACGATCGCCTGTCGATCGCCGGCAACTGCCGGATGTGCCTGGTCCAAGTCGAAAAAGCGCCAAAGCCGGTGGCGTCGTGCGCACAGCCGGTGGCCGACGGCATGGTCGTGCACACCCGTGGCGACGTCGCGGGCGGCGCCCAGCGTGGCGCCATGGAGTTCCTCTTGATCAACCATCCGCTGGACTGCCCGATCTGCGACCAGGGCGGCGAATGCGATCTGCAGGATCAGGCGATGGGCTATGGGCTGGGCATCAGCCGGTTCCACGAGCACAAGCGTTCGGTCCAGGAAAAAGAGTTCGGGCCGCTGATCAAGACGTTCATGACGCGTTGCATTCACTGCACGCGCTGCATCCGCTTCATGGATGAGGTCGCCGGGGTACCGAGCCTGGGCGCGACGGGCCGCGGCGAAGACATGGAGATCACGACCTATATCGAGAACGGGATCAATTCCGAACTCAGCGGCAACGTGATCGACCTGTGCCCGGTCGGCGCGCTGACGTCGAAGCCCTATGCCTTTGTGGCGCGGCCCTGGGAGCTGAAGAAGACCGATTCCGTCGATGTGCTGGATGCGGTCGGCAGCAACATCCGCGTCGATGCGCGCGGCCGCGAGGTCCTGCGCGTCCTGCCGCGCCTGCACGAAGACATCAACGAGGAGTGGCTGTCTGACAAGTCGCGCTTTGCCGTCGACGGACTGATGCGCCGGCGCCTCGACACGCCCTATGTCCGCAAGGCCGGCAAGCTGGAAGCGGTGTCGTGGGAAGAGGCGCTGCGGGCCGCCGCCGACAAGCTGAACCGGACCGAGGGCGCGAAAATCGCCGCGCTCGCCGGTGATCAGGCCGATTGCGAGGCGATGACCGCCCTGCTGGCGCTCTTGGACCTGAAGGGCTCGCCGCATCGCGATTGCCGCCTGGACGGCATGAAGGTTGATCCCGCCGTGCGGGCCTCCTACCTCTTCAATACGACCATCGCCGGCATCGAAGAGGCGGATGCCTGCCTCATCGTCGGCGCGAACCCGCGCAAGGAAGCCGCGCTGGTCAACGCGCGCATACGCAAGCGTTGGCTGATGGGGGGCTTTGAGGTCGGCGTCGTCGGCCCGCAGGTCGACCTGACCTATCCCTCGACCTGTCTGGGTGCCGGTCCACGCACGCTGCAGGAGATCGCCGACGGTAGCCATGCCTTTGCCGATGTCCTGAAACGCGCCGAACGGCCGATAATCATCGTCGGCACGGCTGCGCTGGCGCGCGACGACGGCGCGGCGGTCCTTGCTTTGGTGCGTCAGATCGCCGAGGCAAGCGGTGCCGGCCGTGACGACTGGAATGGTGTCAACGTGTTGCACACGGCGGCTTCGCGGGTCGGCGGCCTCGACCTCGGCTTCGTGCCGGGCGAGGGCGGGCGCGATACGGCCGGCATTCTGGCCGGTGCTCAGGATGGTTCCATCGACGTCGTCTATCTGCTCGATGCCGACGGACCGGTCGTGGAGCACCTGGCCGATACCTTCGTGATCTATCAGGGGCACCATGGTGACCGCGGCGCCCATGTCGCGGACATCATCCTGCCGGGCGCCGCCTATACGGAGAAAGACGCGATCTACGTCAACATGGAAGGGCGCCCGCAGCAGGCCGCGCGCGCCGTCTTCCCGCCTGGCGAGGCGCGTGAAGACTGGAAGATCATCCGGGCACTGTCCGGCGCCATGGGTGCCGCCTTGCCGATGGATACGCTCGACGACGTGCGCGCGCGCATGTTCGAGATCGCGCCCCACCTTGGCGCCAGCGATGAGATCGTCGCGGCAGCGTGGCAGGCGTTTGGGGTAGCCGGCGCGCTCGATGACACGCCGTTCAGCGCTGCGGTCGACAACTTCTATATGACGTGCCCGATCAGCCGGGCGTCGCCGACCATGGCCCAGTGCACCGAGGCCTTCGTCAACACGGGCGGGGAGGCGACGGGAACCGATGGCTGAGTTCGTTCAGTCGCCCTTCGTGACCGGCTATCTGTGGCCGTTCATCCTGATCGTGTTGTCGATCATCGCGATCATCGTGCCGGTGCTGATCGCCGTCGCCTATCTGACCTATGCCGAGCGCAAGGTTCTGGCCGCCATGCAGCTTCGCATGGGTCCCAACGTGGTCGGGCCGTTCGGGTTGTGGCAGCCGTTCGCTGACGGCCTGAAACTGTTCCTCAAAGAGACCATTATCCCGACAGGCGCCAACAAGGTGGTCTTTGTCCTGGCGCCGATGATCACCTTCATCCTGGCGATGATCGGCTGGGCGGTGATCCCGTTCGACGACGGCTGGGTGCTGGCCGATATCAATGTCGGAATCCTCTACCTGTTCGCGGTCTCCTCGCTCGGTGTCTACGGCATCATCATGGCCGGATGGGCGTCGAATTCGAAATACGCCTTCCTGGGTGCGCTGCGTTCGGCGGCCCAGATGGTGTCCTATGAAGTCGCCATCGGCTTCGTCCTGATCACCGTGCTGGTCTGCGTGGGATCGTTGAACCTCTCGGACATCGTCCGTGCCCAGGAAGACGGCATCTGGTTCTTTATCCCGCTGTTCCCGATGTTCGTCATCTTCATCGTCTCGGCGCTGGCCGAAACCAACCGGGCGCCGTTCGACCTGCCGGAAGCCGAATCCGAACTGGTCGCCGGCTTCAACGTCGAGTATTCGGCGATGACCTTCGCGCTCTTCTTCCTCGGCGAATACGCCAACATGATCCTGATGAGCGCTTTGGCGACGACGCTCTTCCTGGGCGGCTGGCTGCCGCCGTTCGGCGTCGAGCCCTTCACCTGGATACCCGGACCCATCTGGTTCATCCTGAAGGTCTGCCTGTGCCTCTTCTTCTTCCTGTGGGTGCGCGCGACCTTCCCGCGCTACCGATACGATCAGTTGATGCGGCTCGGCTGGAAGGTCTTCCTGCCGATTTCGCTGGCGGCCGTCGTGATCGTATCGGGCGCTCTTGTTGTCTTCGATTGGTTGCCGCGATGAAGCCCATCATGCTAAGGCGCGGCCCGTCCCTGGGAGACCTCTGACATGGCGTTTCTCGATCGCACCGCGCGCTCGCTTCTGCTGGCCGAGCTTGTTTCCGGCATGTCGCTGACATTCCGCTACATGTTCCGCCGCCGCGCGACCGTGAACTACCCCTACGAAAAAGGTCCCCTGTCGCCCCGGTTCCGGGGCGAGCATGCGCTGCGCCGCTACCCCAATGGCGAGGAACGCTGCATCGCCTGCAAGCTGTGTGAGGCGATCTGTCCGGCCCAGGCGATCACCATCGAGGCCGAGCCGCGCGAGGACGGCAGCCGGCGCACGACCCGCTACGACATCGACATGACCAAGTGCATCTATTGCGGGTTCTGCGAGGAAGCCTGCCCGGTCGATGCCATCGTCGAGGGCCCGAACTTCGAATACGCGACCGAAACGCGAGAGGAGCTGTTCTACGACAAGGAAAAGCTGCTCGATAACGGCGACCGCTGGGAACAGGAAATCGCCGCCCGTCTCGCCGCCGACGCGCCCTATCGGTGATAGCGGCGTGAGGGGGGAGCAGCGATGATCATTCAGACCTTGGCATTCTATGTCTTCGCGGCGATCACGGTCGCCTCGGCGGTCATGGTGATCTCCGCGCGCAACCCCGTTCACTCGGTCCTGTTCCTGATCCTCGCCTTCTTCAACTCCGCCGGCCTGTTCGTTCTGTTGGGCGCGGAGTTCCTGGCGATGGTGCTGGTCGTCGTCTATGTCGGCGCGGTCGCGGTGCTGTTCCTGTTCGTTGTCATGATGCTGGACATCAACATCACGGAGATGCGTCAGGGTTTCCTGCAATACCTGCCGGTCGGCGGCCTGATCGGCCTGATCCTGCTGGTGGAGCTGATCCTGGTCGGCGGCGGCTGGGTCCTGCACCCCGAGCTCTTCGGCGCGGCGCAGGCACCGACACCCAATCCGGACATCCGCTCCAACACCGCGGCGATCGGCGATTTGATGTACACGCGCTACGTCTTCCTGTTCCAGGGCGCGGGCATGGTCCTGCTGATCGCGATGATCGGGGCCATCGTTCTGACGCTGCGTCACCGCGAGGTCCGGCGCCAGGTCATCCGCGACCAGGTCGCGCGCCGGCCGGAGGATGCTGTCGAGGTCCGCAAGGTGCGGCCGGGGGAGGGCATCTGACATGGAGATCGGCCTCGCCCATTACCTCACCGTCGGCGCCATTCTGTTCACGCTCGGCATCCTCGGCATCTTTCTGAACCGCAAGAACGTCATCATCATCTTGATGTCGGTCGAGCTGATGCTGCTTGCCGTCAACATCAACCTGGTGGCGTTTTCGGCGGAACTCGGCGATCTCGTCGGTCAGATCTTCGCCATGCTCGTTCTGACCGTGGCCGCGGCGGAGGCCGCCATCGGCCTTGCCATCCTGGTCGTCTATTTCCGCAACCGCGGTTCGATCGCGGTTGAGGACATCAACATGATGAAGGGCTGATCGTTGCACGCCGCTATTGTCTTTCTGCCCTTGATCGGCGCCATCCTGTCGGGCCTGTTCGGCCGGCAGCTTGGCCCCAAATGGGCGCCCATCACGACCTGCGTGCTGATGGTCGCGTGCTGTGCGCTCGCCTGGATCGTCTTCTTCGACATCACCGTGGCCGGCAATGTGCGCGAGGTCCAGCTCTTCACCTGGATCGATTCCGGCGCCTTCGAGGTCGATTGGGCGCTCTATTTCGACCAGGTGACGGCGGTGATGCTGATCGTGGTGACGACCGTCTCCATGGTCGTCCACATCTATTCGATCGGCTACATGGAGCACGATCCGCACCGCCAGCGGTTCTTCGCCTACCTGTCGCTCTTCACCTTCTCCATGCTGATGCTGGTGACCGCCGACAACTTCGTGCAGCTCTTCTTCGGCTGGGAAGGCGTCGGGCTGTGCAGCTATCTCCTGATCGGCTTCTGGTACAAACGGCCCAGCGCGAACGCGGCGGCGATCAAGGCCTTTGTCGTCAACCGCGTTGGCGATTTCGGTTTCGCGCTCGGCATCATGGGTGTCTTCCTGGTCTATAACGCTGTCTCGTTCGACGCGGTGTTCAACGCCACGCCGGATGTCGCCGGTTCGACCTTCACCTTCCTGAACTGGGAGGTCGACACGCTGACGACGCTGTGTCTGCTGCTCTTCGTCGGCGCCATGGGCAAGTCGGCCCAGGTGCCGCTGCACACCTGGCTGCCGGACGCCATGGAAGGCCCGACCCCGGTGTCGGCCCTGATCCACGCCGCGAC
>JANQGO010000001.1 GCA_028277285.1 Alphaproteobacteria bacterium
TCCGGGCGCATGGGCGCATAGGCGTTGAAGTGGTGTGCCTGACCCAGCATCGGCCCAAAACCGCCCATCTGCCAGAACAGCCACTGCAAGGTATCCCAGCGCCTGCGCGGCCCCTCGGGCAGGAACTTGCCGGTCTTCTCGGCGAGATAAAGCAGAATAGCGCCTGATTCGAAGACGGCCATGGGTTTGCCGTCCGGCCCGTCTGAATCCAGGATCGCCGGGATCTTGTTGTTGGGACTGACTTTCAAGAACTCGGGATCGAACTGGTCGCCCTTGTCGATGTCGATCCAGGTCTCCCGGTAATCGAGACCGGTTTCTTCCAACATGATGTGGATTTTCTGGCCGTTCGGCGTCGCTGCCGTATAGAGGTCGATCATGGTGCAGGGTTCCTCACTTGGACATGGTGCGGCGCGGGTCGCAGCAACTTAATCGTCTGCGCGCCGCCCGCCAATCTCTATGCCGTGAAGTCCCTAGAGCGGATCGCGATTAGTCGAAGCCGCTCGGCGGCTCTGACCAATCGCGTGAACCGCTCTCGATCAAATAGTTAGAGCAGATTCACGCACTCCATCTGGATCGCAAGCGATTCAGATGGAGTGCGGTCTGCTCTAGCGGCCCCTGAGCCGGGGATCGAGGGCATCGCGCAAGCCGTCGCCGATGTAGTTGAGGCTGAGTACGGTCAGCGAGATGGCGAGCCCAGGCCAGATCACGCGTTCGGGCGTCAGCGTCATGAAGTTGGCGCCATCGAACAACAGCCGGCCCCAGGTCGGGAAGTCCGGCGGGAAGCCGAGACCGAGGAACGAGAGCGCCGACTCCGTGATGATGGCGTTGGCGACGCCAAGAGTCGCCGACACCATGATCGGACTCAGCACGTTCGGCAGGATGTGGCGCGTGATGATGCGTCGCTTACGCGTCCCGATACTGCGCGCCGCCGTCACGAACTCCTGCTCCTTGATCGCCAGAACATCGCCTCTGACGATGCGCGCGGTCTGCATCCAACTGGTGATGCCGATGACAGCCACCATCAGGATGAAGATTCCGGTCTCCGGTCCGAAGCTGGTGCGCAGGGTATCGCGGAACAACAGGATGATAACGAGCAGCAGCGGCAACAGCGGCAGCGCCAGGAAAAGATCGGTCAACCGCATCAGCGGCCCGTCGAGGCGCTTGGAGTAGCCGGCCAGAACGCCGATCAATGTGCCGAGCACCAGCGAGATCATCATGGCGACCACGCCGACCGCCAACGATACACGGCCGCCTTCCAGGACTTGCGCCAGCAGATCGCGACCCAGGTTGTCGGTCCCGAAGGGATGGTCCAGCGACGGGCCCTCGTTCGCGATGCGCGGGTCCAACCGCTGCGCATCGACATCATGGATCGACGGCCCCAGGATCACCGCCAGCACAATAATCCCCAACACGATAACGCCCGCCAGGGCACCCTTGTGATGGCGGAACTGCAGCCACACGTCCATCCACTGCGAGCGATGCGGGCGCGCCGCCTGGGCCGGCGCCGTGTTGTCGACCGTGCTCATCGCGCGCTGCCTTCCGTTCGATCAATCATAACGTACCCTCGGATCGAGAACGCCATAGGCGACATCGGCCAGCAGATTGAACAGCACGATCAGCACCGCGAAGATGAAGGTCAGCGTCTGCACCAGCGGTATGTCCGCGCCCTGGATGGCGATGATCAGAAGCTGGCCGATACCGTTCACGCGGAAGATCTGCTCGGTGATGATCGCGCCGCTGAAGACGGTGGGGATGCCGAGCGCGATCAGCGTGACGACCGGGATCAGGCTGTTGCGCAGGACGTGGATCAACAGGACCACACGCTCGCCCATGCCCTTGGCACGCGCGGTGCGTACGTAGTCCAGATTGAGATTGTCCAACATGGACGAGCGCATGAAACGGCTCAACTGGGCGGCATTGAACAACGCCAGCACCATGACGGGCATGAAGAGCTGGCGCACCTGTTCGACGAAACTCGACCAGTTGGTGACCTTAAGCGTGGTGTCGTAGATCGACGGGAACCAGTCGAGCTGTACGCTGAAGATGACGATCGCCAGGAGCCCGGTGAAGAAGGTCGGCACCGAGAACCCGATCATCGACACGAACGTACCGATCTGATCGAACCACGAATACTGACGGTAGGCGGAAATGATGCCGATCGGGATCGCGATCAGGATGCCGACCAGATAAGAAAGCCCAACCACCCACATGGTCTGGGGCAGCCGCTCCATGATGAGGTCGACCACCGGACTTCGCGTCGCCCACGACCGCACCCGCAAGCGGTTGTCGGAATCGCCGATCGTGATGCCGGTCGCTTCTTCGATCAGGTTGAGCGGCTCGTTGATAAAGAACTGCTCGGCCCATTTGACGTAGCGGATATGGAACGGCTGTCCCAGGCCGAGTGACTCGCGTATCTGTTCGCGCACCTCCGGCGGGATTGTCAGCGGCAGGTTGCCGGTCGGATCGTTGGGCGCCAGATCAAGAATCGCGAAGACGATAAAGCTGATCGCGATCAGCGTCGGGATCGCGAACAGCAAACGGCGAATGATGTATCTGAACATGGGTGCCTGTCGGACCGAAAAGCCGGAGCGGTCTGCGAGCCCTGGACCCGCAAACCGCTCCCATCGGTCACCTAGTGCAGCAAACCGATGCCCCCCAAACTACTCAGCACGACTCCAGTCAGCGACATTCCACAACTCGGAATCCCAGGAGTTCATGCGAACACCGTCCAGTGTGGTCGAATGGGCCGACACGTCACCGCGCCAGATCAACGGGATCATCCAGTAGTTCTGGACGATCATGTCGTTCATCTCACGTGCCAGCGCGGCCCTGTCTTCAAGCGAGCCGGTCTGGGCCATCTGCTCGACCAGGGCATCGTAGTCGCCCGAGCACGAGCGCTGGATGTTGTTGCCCAGCCACGAATTGCTGGGTCCCGGGATCTCGTTGCACGCCCAGTTCGCCATGTACTTCTCGGGATCCGTGCCGTCGAAGTTGTTGGTGTACATTTCGATGTCGGCATAGAACTTGTTGTAGGTGTCCGGGCTCGCCGGATCGCCGCCGAAGAAGACGGCCGCGTCGATGTTCCGAAGCTCGGTCTCGACACCAATATCTTCCCACATCTGCTTGATCAGCGCCTGCGTGCCCTGACGCACCGAGTTGGTTGACGTCTGATAGAGGATCGAAAGACGCACGCCGTCCTTCTCACGGATGCCGTCGCTGCCGCGTGCCCAGCCGGCGTCGTCCAAGATCTTGTTGGCCTGGTCGACGTCCTGGGTCAGGCATTCGTTGTTGGCATCGGATGCATAGATCGCCGGCGCCGGCAGCACGTTGCAGCCGGGCTGTCCGGCGGCGCCGTAACCAACATCGACCAGAACCTGACGGTCGATAGCCAGCGACAACGCACGTGCCACCGCCGGGTCGGTCAGGAACGGATGAGGATTGGTGCCATCCAAATAGACGGATCGATCGTCACCCAAAGCTGGATCGGGATTGGTCTGATTGACCATCAGACGTTCAACCGATGTACCGAACGACGTCACGATCACGCCTTTGCCGGCCTGCGCCATCTGGTCGAGGATTTCCGGCTCGACCTGCAGGTTCCAGGCGTAGTCGTATTCGCCGGTCTCCAACACCGCGCGCGCGGCCGAGGCGGCATCGCCACCGCCCTTGAACACGACTGACGAAAAGGCCGGTTTGTCGGAATCGCGATAATTCTCGTTGGCCTCCAACGTCACGACGTCATTGGCGCGGAACTCGGTGACCTTGAACGGGCCTGTACCGATCGGCGCGAAGTTCTGATCCGTGCACTCCTGTGCCTTGACGCCCAGGCAGTCGGCAAACTGTGCCTTTTGAATAACCGGCGCTGTTGAGCCGACGAACGGGCCGTAAGGAAACGGTTTCGGCACGGAGAACGTGATCTTCACGGTATGGTCATCGACCGCCTCGATCGAGGCCACGTCCGTGAAGTAGGACAACGCATTGCAGCCCGCATCCGGGTCCAGGCAATAGTCGCCGGAGAAGACAACGTCGTGAGCGGTCAGCGGCGTGCCATCCGACCACACGATGTCGGGATTGAGTTTCCAGGTGATGCTCATCAGGTCTTCCGAGACGCCGCCGTTCTCGATCGTCGGAATCTCGGTGACGAGAACCGGCACCATGTTGCCGCTTTCGTCATAGTGCGCCAGCGGCTCCAGCACGAGCGACGCGGCCTCGATATCTTTTGTGCCGCCCGAAAGGAACGGATTCATGGTCGACGCTGCCTGCCAATAAAGAATGTTCAACTGGCCGTCGCTGCCACGTTCCGCCAAAGCCGGTCCCGCCAACAGAGCCGTTACCGCGGCCGTCAGGACGATCGTTCGGAGTCTTCGCATGATGCTCTCCCCACTGTTGTTGTTTTGCCCCGGTCAGACAGTAGGTCTGACCTTGTGATCCGCCGGGACGAGAGAGATCTGCGCCTCCTCACACATCATCCGCTGGCGGCACCGAAACATTGTGCAACCGGTAGCCGTATGTCGACAACGACTCATTCCGCGAGATGGCAGGCGACATGATGACCCGTCCTTAACTCGCGCCACTCGGGTTCTTCGTCGGCGCACCGCGCAACGGCGATCGGACAACGCGTGCGGAACGGACAACCCGATGGCGGGTTCGCCGCGTTCGGCACGTCGCCCGACAAAATGGTGCGCCGTCGTTCGGCTTCCTGAACAGGGTTGGGAATCGGCACCGCCGACAGCAGCGCCTGCGTATAGGGATGCAGCGGTTCGCCATAGACCTTGTCGCTGGGACCAAGCTCCATGATCTTGCCCAGATACATGATGGCCACACGGTCGGCCATGTGGCGGATCATGCTGAGGTCATGGGAGATGAAGAGATAGGTCAGGCCCAGCTTGTCCTGCAGGTCTTCAAGCAGATTGACGACCTGGGCCTGGATCGAAACGTCGAGCGCGGCGATCGGTTCGTCGCACACGATGAATTCCGGGTTGAGCGCGAGCGCCCGCGCGATGCCGATGCGCTGGCGCTGACCACCCGAAAACTCGTGCGGATACCGGTTGGCGTGACTTGGGTTGAGACCGACCGCATCGAGAAGCTCTTCGACCCGTTGTTGCTTGGTCTGACCGCCGGACAGCCCGTGTTCCTGCAGCGGTTCGGCCACGATGCTGCCGACGGTCATGCGCGGGTTGAGGCTCGCCTGCGGGTCTTGAAAGATCATCTGCATGCGCGGGCGCATGCGCCGCAGTGGTTCGCCGGAGAGTTTGGTGAGGTCCTGACCGGCGAACACTACCCTGCCTTCGGTCGCGCGATAGAGCTGCAGGATCAGGCGCCCGGTCGTCGACTTGCCGCAGCCGCTTTCGCCTGCCAGCGCCAGCGTCTCGCGCTTGAAGATGTCGAAGTTCAGACCGTCGACGGCTTTGATGGCACCGACCTGGCGGCGCAAGATGCCCTGCACGATGGGAAAGTGCATGCGCAGGTTCTCGACCTGCACCAGGGCCTCGGCCTCAGTAGTCATAGCGCGGCCTGTCGTTATCGGCATTCCACCAGCACGCGACCTCGTGGCCGTCGTCCATCGCCTGCAACTGCGGGTTTTCGACCATGCAGCGGGCATAGGCAAACCGGCAGCGCGGTGCGAAGGGGCAACCCCTGGGCGCCTGCAGGAGGTCCGGCGGCTGCCCGCCGATGCTCGCCAACCGCATCGGCCCGGCCTCGTCGACATGCGGCAACGTCTCGAGCAACGCGCGCGTGTAAGGATGTTGGGGGCGCGCGTAGAGCGAGGAGACCTCCGCATGCTCGACGATCGACCCCGCATACATGACGGCGACCCGGTCCGCGATACCCGCGACGACGCCGAGGTCATGGGTGATCCAGACGATCGCCATGCCGAGCTCCCGGCGCAGCTCCTTTACCAGTTCGACGATCTGCGCCTGGATCGTCACGTCTAGCGCAGTCGTCGGCTCGTCCGCGATCAGGAGTTTCGGCTGACAGGCCAACGCGATGGCGATCATGACGCGCTGTCGCATGCCGCCGGAAAACTGGTGCGGGTAATCGCCCAGCCGCGATGCCGCCTGGGGGATGCCGACCAGCTCCAGCATTTCGACAGCGCGTTCGCGCGCCTTGGCCTTGCTGAGGTTCAGGTGGCGGCGCAAGGGTTCGACGACCTGATAACCGACCGTCAACACCGGATTGAGTGATGTCATGGGGTCCTGAAAGATAAACCCGATCTGGCCGCCGCGAACGTCGCGAATAGCGTCATCACCCAGTGTGATGAGATCGCGGCCTTCGAACAGAGCGTGCCCGGCGACGATCTCGGCCGGCGGCATGGGCAGCAGTTTCAGAAGCGACATCATGGTGACGCTCTTACCCGAACCGCTCTCGCCAACGACGGCAAGCGTCTCGCCCGGCGCCAGGGTGAAGCTGACGCCGTTGACCGCATGCACCATGCCGTCCTGCGTGCGAAAGCGCGTTTGGATGTCGTGCACGTCAAGCAGCACCGGGGCGTCCGCACCGGCTGCCGTCAAACCCTTTCCTCCCTCACCCATCGCGTTTCGTTGGCCCCACGGGATGGCGGTGATGAGCACTAGCCTGGGTCAAGCGCATGGGTTTGTCACCCCCGGCGATTGGCCGATCTGCCGTGGGCGTGGTTGGTCAACCCGATTTGACCACCTGGGCGTCCGGCGCGCCGGTACCCGATGTGACTCCTTCGGCGAGCAGAAAGACCGCTTCGGAGGAGGCCCGGCGAAACGCCGCGGCGTCTTGATAGCCGCTGGACTCGTAGAACGTCTTGACCGCTTCGGCGGACGGGAACTCCAGCACCACCAGGCGGTCTTCAAAGGTCTTGCCCTCAAGGGTCTCGATATCGCCGCCGCGCACCAGGAACTTGCCGCCGTGTTCTTCAATCAGTGCCGGGGTCAAGGCGGTGTACTTCTTATAGGTTTCCGGATCGTCGACCCGAACCATGGCAATGACATAGGCGGTCATGCGTCTCTCCCACATTCAAGAAAACCCGGCACAGGCAACGGGTGGCGGCCCTTGCTGTCAAGCTGAACGGTCGATTTCGGGCGTTTATGGGCGAATTGGCCAGAAAGTGGCCGATTCGCTATGATAACGAGGTCTTTGATCGGACGGCACGGGACGGCCGTCATCTGTCGAGCGCCACGAGACGGGTCACCGGGGGAGGTGAACGATGTGGGACTGGATCAAGGAAGCCGCCGCAACGGTTGCCAACGCCGGCGCACAGTACCTGATGCACACGACGTTCATCGAAAGCCTGATGACGATGACCTACGAGCAGGCCTACCAGGCGCTGCACGACAAGGTCTTCGAGTTGGACAACGACGGCTACCAGGCGTTCTTGAACGCGCTCAACATGCTCTACATGCAGACCCAGCAGCAAATGAACAACACGTCGCAGTTCGGCAGCGGCGAATCCTGGGGCTCCAGTTTCGAAGATCAGATGGCGCAATCCATGGCCGAGATTCAGGCCGGCGTCTCCGGTCAGCCCAATCCGGTCTACCAGCAACTGCAGTCGCGCCTGCAAAACCTGGAAGCGATCGCGCAACACGCCCAGGCGTTTCGTCAGGAAGCGCTCGCGGCGGGCGCCGGCATGGGCTCAGGGACCAGTCCGGCGGCCGAGCTGGCCAACAGCGCCACTGACAATATCAGCGCGGGCGCCAGCCGTGTCGCGCAGGAGGTCGATGCCTTTCAGCGCCACGCGCGCGAGATCTTCTCGTCGTTCACCGAGAACCTCGCCGAGTCACGTGCCGAAAACAAAGATGACGGCGTGCCGCTCGACGAGATGGCTGCGCTGCAGCTCTACATCCAAACCGACGGGCGCGTCACTGCTGCCATGACGCGGCTGATGCCCGGATCCGCCGATGCCGCCGTGATCGATGAGCTTCTGGATATCTGCGACGACTACCGACGTGTGTTGGCGGCGCCGCCATCGGCGCACGGCATGTACTCCGATGCCGACCTCAATCGAAAGATCGGTCAGGCCCTG
Organism: Alphaproteobacteria bacterium; assembly: GCA_028277285.1. GTDB lineage: Bacteria > Pseudomonadota > Alphaproteobacteria > SP197 > SP197 > JANQGO01. The sequence continues at coordinate 7,994 of JANQGO010000001.1, forward strand.
ACCTTTGCCGCCATGGCGGCGGAGTCGCTACGCGACGACAAGCAGGCGCTGGGACTACTTCATCAAGCGCTCGATGCGTACAAGGCCGCCGACGACACGGCGGAGATCGCCAAATGTCAGGAGAAGATCGACGCGCTGGAGATCGTCCTGTCAGGCGATACGGATGCGGAGATCGAGAGCCTGCAAAGCGCGCTGCTAGAGCAGACCGAGCCTTCGCTAGACCGCGTGGAGACTCTGATCTCGCTGGGCGAAGCCATCAATCGCAACGGCGACGACTTTGGTGCGCGCGAGCACCTGCACGACGCCGAAGATCTGCTGGTCGCCATGGGCCACGACAATCCCGACAGCGGCGACCTCGCACAATCGCTGATGGCGTCCATGCAGGCTCTGATGGCGGGCGAGGCCCAGGCCGGCGACACCGACATCGAGAAGAGCATGGCGGTGCGCGGCCTCTACATGCGCCTCTACCATGCGCTAGGCTCGGCCTACCGCGATGACGATCCCGAGCGCGCGGCGTCCTATCTGGCGCGCGCGGAGGCGATGGACAGCCAGGCCGCAAGCCAGGATTTCGGCGCCCAGATGATGGCGCTCCTGAACGGCGGCAAGCCGGGCCCGTCCTGAGCGGCGTAGACTCGTTATCACGCCTCGGGAGCACCTATGAGTTTTTCGGCGCCGGTTCGCGTTGCGCGCGCGCTCGAGCGGTTGGACCTGGAGAACCGGCGGCGTGGCGCAGACGACGACCGCGGCGACCTTCTGGACCTCGCCCACAACACACGCGCCGATGCGGAACTGCTCGGTGTGCCTGATCTGATTGCCGTGGCGCTCAGCCGTACCGGCGAAATCCACCTTGCTCGCGGCGAGGTCAACGACGCGTTGACCGCACTCGACCAGGCGCTCGCGGCACTGGGCGATTTGCGCGAACAGGATTTGCGCGTGCGCATGCTGGCCCTGCGCGCCGAGTGCCTTGCCCGCCTCGGGGATTGGCCGGCTGTTGATCGGACCTGCGGCGACGGCATCGCGATCGTCGAGAAGTATCGTTATCGCGTGTCGTCGACCTATCTCAGAAGCGGCTATCTGCGCTCGCGCATCGCGCTCTACAGCCTGGGCGTTCGCGCCGCCGCGGAGACCGGCGACATCGTGGCCATGATCGAGCGCGCCGAGTTGTCGAAGTGCCGCGGCCTGGTCGGCGGACCGTCGGGCCAATCCGGCGATCTCGACGGCCTCGACCGCGACGACTTGTGCGATCGTTTCCACAGCCTGAACGCCCGCATCGAGAAAGGCCGCCAGCGTGGCGACGTTCCATCGAAACTGTTGGCCGAGCGCCAGTTACTGTGGGACCTCATCGCCATCGCGACCAATCGACAACACGGCGGCGAAGACGTCGGCATTTTCGACCTGGGACGGATCCAGGCGAGCCTGGCGGCGCACCAAGCCGTGATCTACTATTACTGGCTGGATCGCCACCGGCTGCTATGCCTCGTTCTCGACAGGGATCACGTCGCGAGCGAGATCAAGACGATCACACCGGACGAGCGCGACGCGCTTGATGCCTTCGCACACGACATTCTGGCCTTCGAGTTCGGCACAGCCATGAGCCGTATCGATGGCGTTCAGGACTTCGCCGAAATGTTATGGCCTGCGAACAAGGCAGCCACCGAAATCCTGGAGAACTGCGACAGGCTGATCGTCTCGCCGCATCAGGTGCTCCACGCGATCCCCTTCGCGGCGCTCGACATCGGGGGCGACTACCTGATCAAACGCTACGCCATCAGGCTCGCGCCCAACCTGATGTCGCTGCTGCTGCAGAGCCCGCGCGGCGACGGCGATAGCGCGTTGCTGGCGCTGGGTATCGAGACCTATGCGATACCCGGCAAGGCTTGGCCGCCTTTGCCCGACGCCGAATTGGAGGTTTCCGACCTCGAGACGCTCTACGGCGAGGCTGGTGTGGCGGCAACGGCGCTGCGCGGCGCCGACGCCAGCGAACGGGCCTTAAACGCCATGTCGGCTGACGGACGATTGAGGGCGGCGCGGCGTCTGCACATCGCCTGTCACGGCATGAACATCGATGCGGATACGCCGATGGAGTCGAGCCTGTGTCTTGCCACCTCCGAGCTTGACGGCATCGAGATATCGCTGCTTGACCTGGGTGCCGATCTCGTCGTGATGAGCGCCTGTTGCTCGGGCCAGCGCTCAATCGGCGGGCGTGGCATGGATGAACTGCCGGGCGACGAGCTGTTCGGCCTGCAGGCGGCGTTCTTCGCCGCCGGCGTCAAGGAGATCGTTGCCAGCCTGTGGCCCGTCCACAGCGAGACAAGCCGCAAGATCGGCGTCGGCCTGCACCGCCATCTGCTCGACGGCCTGCCCAGTGATGTCGCCCTGCAGCGCGCGGTGTGCGACTATCTGGCCGGGGCCAAGAGACTTCGGCAAAAGCGGTTCTATTGGGCGCCATTTCAGCTGACGGCGACGGGGCGCAGTCTCGACCGTCCGGCACGTGACGAAGGAGAGTGAGATGAGCGAGTACACCCTGCAGTTCGAGCTTGAAGAAGGCGTCGACGCCGATGCGCTGGCGGCCGAGATCCAGCAGCGCTTGGCGGCCGTCGACGGCGTCGAGGACGCTGATGCCGAACCGATGGAGCTGCGTTTCGGTGTCGCCGAGACGGTCGCCATCATCGCCGCCAGTGTCGTCATCATCAAAAGCACGCGCGAACTGGTCGACGAGCTCAAGGGGCTCGTCGAGAGCATGTCGGGTCTGAAGGAAGCCTATGTCGAGCTGCGCGGCGAACGCGTGCCACTCGACCAGGTAACCGATGAGTAGCAAGCGCCGGACTGCGTCTTGCTAGATGACGAGCTTGGCGATCTTACCGGCGATCTTTACCGCGCCTTCGGCCACCTTCGCGGCAATCTCCGCGTAGCGCTCGACATTCTTCAGCCGACCGAGGTCGTCGGCCAGGCTGACGTTCACCGCGTCGATCTTCGCCTTGATGATGTCGACCTCGGCACTGTCGTCGAGACGTTTCGACGTGAGATAGGCCCACTCGACATAGGCCGCGCCGACCTTTTCCTGACTGGCCCGCAGCGCCGCGCGTTGCGCCTTTTCGTCGTCAGTCAGCGCACGGCTTTCCATGAAAGCGAGCCGGTCGATGTGCTTGATATCGGCCTGCAGAGAACGTTCAAGCTCCTCCAGGTTCTCACGCTGGGCCTTGGCATCCGCCATGATCTCCGCAACGGTCTCCTTCTCGGTCATTGATCGTCTCCTGCTGGCGTCGTGGCCAGGGCGCTCGACAAGTCCTTCATGATCTTGGCAAAGGCCCCGGCTTCGGCCGCAAAGACCTCGATCTTCGCCATTGCCTGAGCCAGGGTGAGATCCTCGTTGTTGAGGCTTTCGGCTAAGGCGTCATGAGCTTCGCGCAAGCTGGCGAAGACCTGCCGCGGCTTGGCGACAAGAAAGGAATCGTACGCATCAGCGGCGGCAATCAAGCGATCGAGGTCGGCCTCGCTGCCGGTTTGGCGGTAGACATCCAGCCGCCGCTGCACGTCGGCCACCAGCAGCGTCT